>NZ_JBVKCZ010000014.1:0-209250 GCF_055634335.1 Streptomyces sp. NPDC111802
TCATCGATCTGAACGCAGGCCGCTGACCAGGCACTATCCCACCGCCTAGTGACACGCCATCTCGGCGTGCTCACAGGCATTTCCGCAGGTCAACCAGCATTTTCGTGCCCTAGTCGGCACTGCTAACTGTGGAACTCAGGGGAACGGGCCTGCATCTAGACGGAGAGCCGAACCCCGCGGCGGAAGTGGGCCTGGAATTCCGGTATGGCGAGTGGCAGCCTTTTACGCGACGTCGGCCCTCCTCTGTGTCACGGCGGGCACCAGCAACTGACTGCGTCGCAGCAAGGGGCGGGGGGTGGTGGCGCAGGCATCTCGTAGGGCGCGTAAGGGTTGGGAGGAGGAGAATCGGGAGCCGTGCATGTCGACACCAACGTCAACAGAAAGACGATCGCTGCTAGAAATTCGACGAAGAGGATGAAATTGCGCATCTGTTCGCGGTCCCTCCCCTGGACGGCGCGTTACTCGGATATGCCCGCTGGTCTTGGGCAATCGGACTGGAACGATTTCGGCGCGGCAGCCGAGGGGCACGTAGCGCTGTGCACGCTACGGAGCAACAGCACGGGCCACACCAGGGATCTCCCTAGGGCTGTCCCTGGCGCCAGCAGGGGTTCGCGTCAACTTCATTCGTTGGGTCTGACCAACGCCCCTGCGTGTTGCGCCCGTTGGGCTGGGCGGGCACCGGCCCTAGTGGTGTGACTCATGCAGAGAGGTGCGTGTCGACGGCCAGACGACTGGCGAGTTCGACTCGGGATCGAATGGAGAGTTTGGCGTATATGTGGTTGAGGTGATACTCGACTGTCTTGTCCGACAGGAACAGTGCCGCGGCCACTTCGCGGTTGGTGTAACCCTTGACGACCAGCACCGCAACCTGCGTCTCTCGCGCCGTCAGTGCGACGGGTTCATGGCTGCGGCGCGTGGGCGTCTCGAATCCGGCCGCTCGCAGTTCCCGCTCGGCGAGCGCGGTCCACGGATCGGCGCGGAGGCGCTCGAAGGTTTGTCGGGCAGCGGTGAGAGGACTACGGGCGGCACCGCGTTTCCTTCTCCTGCGCAGAAATTGGCCGTAAGCGAGCTCCGTGCGCGCCTTGGCGAAGGGATCCAGCAGTCGCTCGTGGTGCCGCAGAGCCTCCGCGAAAGCAGCCTCGTCGGTGTCGACGAGCCCTCTGCACCGTGCACCTACCGCTTGTCCCCACGCGGAAGGCGCCTGCTGAACCTGACCCATGAGTTCGCCCAATGCCGCCTGGGCGCCGGCGGGATCGTTCGCGGCCAGGCACGCTTCGATCAGGTCGGGCTGATGCTGCAACACGGTTGGATCCTTCAGCCCCGCAGCGGCCACCTGCTGCTGAAGGTCATTCAGGCGGGCTGCGGCTTCGGAGTTCTTGCCGGTGCCCAGATCGAGGAGACCGAGTGCGGCTTCGATATAGGGGCTGACCAGCTCCGCGCCGCGGCCCTCGATGAGTTCGCGAAACCGTCGGGCGTGCTCGATGCACTCCACGGCGCGTCCTTGGGCCGCCTCTATCCGGGCCAACGTTGAGAGCGCGTAGGCCCCCAGGACCGGTTGTCCGATCTCAGCAGCCAACGCGGCTGCTTCACTGGCCAGGGCATAGGCCTCGTCCCAACAGCCGGTGCGCAGTTGTGTGTCTGCCAGGACGGTCAGATACGGAACGAGCCGCTCCGAGGCGCCGATCCTGCGTGCACACCGGATAGCCCGTTCCAGCAGCGTCCGCGCTGTGGTGAACCGCTCGAGCCACATGAGATCCATTGCGGAGAAGCTCGTCACCTCGACACCGATGGAGAGCGGGTCGGTCGCGGTGAGGAACTTCTGGCAGGATTGGAACACAGCGGCAGCCTCGAGGCGTTCGCCGGCGAGCATCATCGTGTGTGCCCGCATCAGAGCCGCAGGATGATCAATGAATGCAGCCTCCCCGTTGCAGGCCAGCGCGGAGGCCCGATCCGCTGTCGTCCGCGCCTGGGCGATCGCGCCCCCCATACATGCCGCGCCCGCAGCGGCAACCAGCAAGGGGAAGGCTTGCTCTGCCTCAAGCCGGACCGCCATGTCGACCAACTGGTCGTGGACACGGCGTGGGGGCTGGCGCACAAGCAACATCTGACTGCGTAACCCAGTTGCCCCGGCGCGTATCGACGCATCGTCGGTGGCGTTCGTCGCAGCGTCGGCCAAAGTCAGCGCCTGGTCTTCTTGACCGGCAAGCTGTGCCGCCTCGGCCGCCGCCAGTAGATAGCGGCCCCGGTCGACCGGGAAAGGCGAAAGATCAGCGGCACGCTCGTAGGCGCGGACGGCGGCGGGCAGGGCGCCCCGGTCGCGGGCACGCGCGGCGGTATCAGCCAGTGCTGATGCCGTTGTCAGATCCGGCTCGGCCGCCGCGGCGGCAAGATGCCAACTGCGTTGGTCACGGTCCACCGGGCCGTTTCGCTCAGCGAGTGCCTTCGCCAGGGCTCGGTGGGCTTCTCGTCGCTGCTCGGCTCCCGCCATGTGGTAGGCGGCGGCGCGCAGCAGCGGGTGCACGAACCTCACCTTGCCGCCGGACCGGTCGATGACGTTCGCAGTCTCGAGTGCCAGGAGGACCTCGCCGTCCAAAGACAGATGACGAAGCGCTGCAACCAGGACTGCGGCCTCCTCGGTATATCCGGCCGCCGCAACCGTCAGCGCGCGGCAACTGGCCGCCGGCAGGGCTGCCAACCGGGCGGAATAGGCGGTGGTCAACCGCGGCCCCACCGGCAGGGGCCCATTGAGTGGCTGTACGGCCCATTCGGAATTGCGCAGAGCAGGCGCTGCTTCCAGCAGGGCAAGCGGGTTTCCCCCGGTCTCCCGGTAGAGCCGTTTGAACGGCTCGCTGTCGGCGGGTACGTCAGCAACCCTTTGCACCAGGGTGGCGGCTGCCGCCGGCTCGAGACCGGTGAGAGCCAGCGTCGGCAGGCCGGCCTCGGTGAACCGGCAGCCCTCGCCGTCGCGTGTCGTGACCAGCACCGCCACTGCCTCGGCTTGCAAGCGCCGGAAAGCGAAGAGCAACGCATGGGTGCTGGCCTCGTCCATCCACTGCGCGTCATCCACGGCGACCAGCACAGGTGTCGTGGCTGCGGCATCCGTCAGGAGGGTCAGCGTGGCTGCCCCTAAGGTCAACCTGTCCGGAGGGCGCCCTTCCGCCAAGGACAGGGCGGTACGCAAAGCGCGTGCCTGCGCCGACGGCAGTCGGCTGATCAGTTGCTCCACGGGACGCAACAGTTCACCGAGCCCGGCGAAGGCGAGTTCGGCTTCCATTTCTATGGCCGTAGCCCGCAGCACCTTCATCCCTGCGGCTTCCGCCACCGCCTCTTCCAGGAGGGCGCTCTTCCCGATACCTGGCTCGCCGTGCAGCAGGAGAACTCCGCTTCGCCCCTGTCGAGCATCCGCAAGAAGTTGCCGTAGCCGAGCCTGCTCCTGCGCACGCGACAGCAGCCCACCCTGTCCCCCTCCAAGCGTCACCACAGCATCCCCCGAGACATGGCACCAGTCAGTGGCGATGTATCCACACCGTGTGACGAGTGTGGCTGACACCTGGTCGCCTCCGCAGGAACTAGGGAACATCCCGATTTGTGCTGCGCTCAGACCCGGCACGGTGGTATCACGCCCGCTCGTTGGTGCGGGATGTGAAGAAGGAAGGGTCTCAGGATGAGCAACCAGTACACCGGCCAAATGCCCCCTCCGCCCCCGCCGACGGTCACCGGCCAGATGGTCAACGACGTTCGTCCCTGCGGGGAAGCCAGCGGCACGACTGCGGCAGCCATCGTGCAGGGCCTGTTGATCCTGGGGGCAAGCGCCTGGCAGCGGTACGGCAGGTGAGGATGACCGCGTAACTGCCGAGCGGATCAGTCACCAGGTAGGGGGAGACCGGCCGAGGCTTGTCACAGCCTCGGCCGATCAGGCCGCGTGACCCCCTGTGTGAAGCGCGCCGCGCTACGGGCGGAGCGTGCGCTGGCACACCGCGCGCTCCGGCGGCTCCCGGTGACGGTTCCCCTCAGGGCCTGGCGGTCATACGGTGGTCGCCCAGATCAGCCAGAAGTACCGAACATCCCGGCGTACCAGAGGACTTGGCAGGCACATGTGACGTCCGGGCAGTCTGCGGCAAGCGGAAATCGGAGACACCAGGGGAGCACGGGGGCATGTGGTGGAACTCCACAACCTGACCACGCACTTCTTCGAGCTGCGGGCGCAGTATTGGCAGGCGGCTGACGCAGGCCAGCCCACGGGACGGACTTTCGGGCAGCTGACTATCCTCGGACGACGGATCCTGGCGGCGTTGGACCGGGCCGTCGGCACCGCACCGGGTTCGGTGAAGGCATCCGACATCGCGGGCATCCTGCTGGACACCTACGGCCGCGAGCTGACCGCCCACCAGAGCGGCGTCCGTACATACCGGCAGGTCAAGGAGCACTGGTCGGAGGCCGAGGAGTTCACGCCTCACGCGACCCCGGACCAACTCCGCAATTTCCTGGCGGTCAAGGCCCAGTACGAGCTTCAAGAGGGTCGGCCCAGCGAGGCCCTGGCTCTAGTGGATCAGGCCACGCGCCTGCCGCACGGTCCCTCCCGGCCGGCGCACGGCACACCGCCCGCCCTGTACGGCGACCTGCGGGTGCTGCGGGCCGAGGCCCTGTACCGGCTGTACGACGCCGAAACCGCCCTGGAGGTGCTGGCACCGCTGGAGAGGGAACTCGCGGCCGTCCTTCCGGACGGGCCGATCGACGAGAGCAACCCCGATGCTATGCGCCATGTCGCGGCCCACCTCGCGCGCGGCGCTGCCGGACGGGCGACGGCCGCCCGGCTGCTTCAGGCATCCACCGTCTATTTCCGGCTGCTGGATGTGCAAGCAGGCGCGCTGCGGGACACAGGTCGGCCGGAGGCGGCCGAGCGGGCGTATCAGATGGGCATGCCGCTGTACGCGGCGTCCGGCCTGCCAGAGGCAGGTCTGCTGCAGCTGGCCCGCTGCGCTCTCGACCGTGGCGCGGTGGCCGAGGCATGCCGACAACTGGATCTGGCCGCTCCGCTGTTCGAGGACGCCTACGCCGAAGACCGGAGCTCGATGCGGGCACATCTGCGGTTGGTGCGCGGCGCAGCGTACTGCCGCATGCGTGCCGAGGCGGCCCGGCTGTCGAAGGCGGACGGGTGGTGGGAGCAGGCGCTGCACTGGTGCGACCACGGGGCGCGCTGCACGGCCGGCCATCCCGACGACTCCCTCGCGGCCGACCTGCACGCCGAGCGCGCCCGGACCCACCACGCCCGCAGGGACCGAGCAGGTGCGGCGCGCGCCTATCACGAGATGGCCGTCGCCCTCGACCGCATGCTGCGCGTGCCCCTCGGCCACCGCTTCGACACCCTGCATCTGCGCTTTCGCCGGCCGCTGATCGAGGAGGCACTGGCCTTTGCCGAGGAGACCGGCCACGCACGGCTGTGCGCCGTCGTGACCGATCTGCTCAAGGCCCGCGCCTTCTCGGCACGACTGTCCCTGGCCCGCTCGGACGCGGGGAGGACAGCGGGCGCCTTGACCGACACCACCGCACAGGACGCACGGACCGGATCGGACCACTGTGCGTTCGCCGAACTGACCGAGCGGATCGCGGACGCCGAGCGTCACGGCCTTCCGGAGGAAGCCGACCGGATGCGCGTCGAGCGAGACGAACTGCTCACCAGAATCCGTGCGACCGATCCTCGCTGGCACCTCCTCAGGGATGACCCGCCCTTCGACCCGGATCGGCTCACCAGCTTCCTGGCCGCCTACGTCACCGCCGTCCCAGGCAGCAATCCCGGCCGCTGCGTGGCCCTGAGCCTGTACGAACGCCCCGGCGGCATCCTGGCCCTGCTGGCCAGACCGGACGGAAGCCTTGGCACGGACACCCGCCGGCTGGACAAGAACGCACTGGGCGCGCTGGAGGCACATCAGCGTGAACTCCGGGAAGACGGCGGACGTCTGGATTTCTGGGGTCATCATGGCATCGGTCTCGCCGACCTGATCCCGCCGGCCTTCGCCGACGAGATCGCGGACAGCGGCACATGCCTGCTGTCCCCGCACGGGCGCCTGCACACCCTGCCCTGGACGGTCGTCCGCCACCATGACCGCCATGTGATCCGCGAAACGGCCATCGGCATCGTCCCCAACTTGGCCTGTGTGCCGCTCCTGGACCACCGACCCGACGGACCGGTCCGTGCCACCCTGCTGGGCGTCACCCAACAGCCCGACGGCGAACTCCTGCCAGAGGTACAGCGGGCGGTGCGCCAACTGTCCGAGTTCCTGGGAGCACACCGGCTGCGCGGAGAACCGATCACCGGCCGCCATGCCACAGTCGCGACGCTGCGAGGCCTGCTGAACTCAGGGCCGCCCGTCCGCGGCCGTACGGACGTGTTCCAGATCATCACCCACGGCCTGCGCGCCCCCGAGGCACCCTTCGGCGCCGGCGTACAGATGACCGACGACTTGCTCGAAACCGGCGAAGTGCTCATGAGCCGGATGTGCTTCCAGGAGGTGCTGCTCACCGCGTGCAGCGCCGGCCTGCGCGCCACGGCCGACCGCAGCGGAGGGCACGGGGCACTCGCCGGGGCGACGCCCTGCACGCCGCGCCCCCTCGAACTGGCCGGTGACGTCGCCAACGCCCTGGTCCACGCCTTCCACGAGGCGGGAGCGGGCTTCGTCCTGGCCAGCCCCTTCCCGATGTGGTCGAGGCTGGCGATCCACCACAGCGTCGAGTGGATCGTCCACCGTTGTCGCGGCAGCGCCCCGCTGGAAGCCGCCCGACGGGCCGCGGTAGCACTACTGGACGAGGACGAGTCACCTGAGCAGACCGACAAGTGGGCCGGCATCACTGCCTATGGAGCAAGGTGACCACAGCCTATGGAGGACTACGATGACGCTCGGCAATGAGCGGGAAGGACGACGATGACGGACGAGACGGGGCCACAGCCGACACCATCGGCGCTTTCCGCCGAAGAGGAGGCCAAGGCGCTGCGTGACTTGTTGGACGAGGAGGCGGAACCGGAGGAGGACCGCCGACTGGGGATCCTCATGAGCCGGTACAAGCCCACCGACCGCCGGCGCCCCAACCCACCTCCGCCACCAACCCCGCCCACCCCTCCACCCGCCGAGTGACTGTCCATGCCCTCCAACCTCGCCGGACTCGCGGCCTTGCTGTACGCAGCTGTCCCGGGCTATCTCTACCTCGTCCGCTACGAACGCCACGGCCTGCGCGAACGCCCAGGCGCTGCACGGGAGATCGCCGAACTGTTCGCCGTCGGCGCCTTCGCCACGCTGGCGGTCGCAGCGGGCGCCTTGGCGCTCGCCGAGCACGTGCAGGGCCTCGCCACGCTCGACGGCACCCTGTCCGGGGCGGCCTACGCCCGCTCGCACGCCTGGCACCTCGTGCGGTCCGGCGCCCTCATCCTCACGCTCAGCACGCTCGCCTGCATCGTGCTGGGGGAACTGCGCGGCCGTCGCAGCGGCGCAAGCAGCTGGTCCACCGCGCCCGGTACCGTGTGGGCCGAACTCCTCAAGCCCGGGCGCGGCGAGGCCGATCCCGATGTGCAGGTGCTGATGGACGACGGCACGCTGGTACGCGGCAGCGGACACATCGTCTCCGACGAGCGGGACACCTACTACCGCGACGTCGCCCTGCACCACCCCATATCGATCCGCAGCCCCGGCGACGACCACCCGCAGCCCTCGGACGCGGACTACGTCATCATCCCCGGTGGGCACATCCGGCTCATCGAGATCACAGCGGTCCCCCTGAATCGCCTCCCAGGAGACTGAGTGGCATGCATGCGCGGCGTCTTGCCTGCGGGGCCCCCAGGGCACCCACGAGAAAGTCGGTGTCGAATGGTCGAGTGCGACGACGGGCCACCGACGCTGCGAACGGCGCATCAAGGCCCGGCACGGCCTTCGTGCGCGTCGGGACTACAGGAGGTGCGGGTCAGAGAGCCGTCGCCGCGCTGTGCAGGCTCTTCGCGCCCAAGGGCGAGGCCCTCCGTTTGGGAGTACGCGGCGTCCTCGTGCTCAATGTTCACCGCCATGTCCGGGCCGATCTCGGCGAGGGCGCGCAGGCAGTCGGTCCAGAAGGGGACCTTGTGGCCGAGGCCCACGGCGACGAAGTTCCACGCCGGGTTCTCGGGCCAGGCGTGGCACCAGAAGCCGTAGCCCGCGGGCACCTTGCCGGGCGCGTCGGCCGGGAGGCGGGTAGACGACGTGTCCAGTACGCCACGGATGTCGGCGCCGGGGCACAGCCTCGCGTTCTTCGCGGCGGCGTGGAACACCAGCGGAAGACGACGTTGTGCGGGGCGAAAGAGCTGGCTTGGCGCCGGAATCGGGGGACTTGGGAGAGGACGCGGTTCGGGGAGGTGAAGGGGTATGACGGTGCCCCGCTGCCCGCTCCGGAACTGCCGCCCGTGCCGTTGAAGGCGCGGGGCAGAGTGCGCTGAACTGTGGGAATGCGCCGCCAGGAGGCCCTTTTATGTGGGGTCCAGGTCGGTGTGCAGCAGGTGGTGGTCCGAGTGCGGGGTCGGATGCACGCCGTGTTCGAGCGGGGCGATGCCTCGTAGGAAGATGTAGTCGAACCTGGTGTGCCAGTCGGTGGTGGGCTCGCACATGCTGGTGGGCGAGGGGCGGCACCGGGGGTTCGTGTCCGCGGCCAGTGCCCATATCCCGGTGAGTTCGGGGGCGTCCGGCACGGCGTTGAAGTCGCCGAGGACGATCGCGCGGTCGTGCCGGGCGACTTCTTCGGCGAGTACGCCGATCTGGTGTGCCCGGACCGCTTCTTGCCGTCGGTGGGCGAGGTGTGTGTTGAAGACCCGGACGGGCCGGCCGGCCACAGTGGTGGTGACTGCCATGTACCCACGGTCCTCGGATCCGCCGTCGGGATACTCCACGTTGACGAGGTCAGTCATCGGTGCCGCCGAGAGGACCGCCTGACCGTATCCTCCGGGGCTCCACGGCGCTCCTCCGCAGCGGCCCCAACTCCGAAGTACCGAGCCGTACTCGACGTGGTAGCGGAGCCCGTAAAGGTTCTCCAGATGTTCCCGGATCCTCTCGACGTCACGTACGCACGCCTCTTGCAGGCCGATGACCTGGGGCGCGTACGTGGCGATCTCCGCTGCCCGGTCGACGTCGCTTTCCGCGCAGGGGTTGCAGATGTTCCACGTCATGACCCGGTTCGGTACGACGTCCCTGACGGCTTCGACGGGCAGCGACCCGGCGACACCGTTCGGTGCACTGGGGCCGACGAGCATGATGCAGGCCACGGTCATGGCGACCGCGAGCAACCGCGTGCCCCTTCCGAGCACATCGCCTCCTCAGCGTGGATACACCTGGCATCTGACGTCTCCACGCACGAGGTTATGAGACGTGGCTGTGAGCGACGCACGCGTGTGCCGGATCTCGGGCGGCAGGGCAGCGAGCACACCTGCCGTCATTGACGGCGCGCCGCCACGTCAGGTGGTGAGGCCGTAGACACCCTTTCCGGTCAGCCACAGGCCGATCGCGATGCTGCCGTACACGATCGCCTGTTGCGCGTGGTCACGCATCCAGGTGCGCATTCCCAGCAGCCGGCGCTGGGCCGATGTCGGATCCAGTGCCACGTACAGCTCGGCGGCGAGCAGGGCGGCGGTCGCGAGGACGCAGAACGCGACCAGGACCAGCCAGGTCGTGAGCTCGGAGGTGTTGGCGTCCACTACGGTCACGGTGCCCGCGGCGACGAGGCCCCACGGCTGGAGCAGGACGGCAAGTACCGCCGCCGGCCAGATCGAGCCACGGTCCAGCCGGGTGGCGAGGAAGGAGGACGACTTGGCGGTGGTGTCCGGGCTCGTCGTACGGTCGTGCCGGGACCGTCGGTGCCGGTGGACGCCGTACACGATCAGCGACATTCCGATGAGCGTCTTGACCGCGAGCTTCGCCGTGGACGGAGGGGACCTCGGCTCCGGGGGCTGCCCGCCGGTCAGTGTCAGGACCAGGGTGATCACCACGAGGAAGCACGCCACCCATCCCGCGATGAAGGCGAGCCCGACCCGTACGCCTCTGGCGGATGCCACCAGTACGACGAACGCCATGAGCGGAAGGGGGTCGAGCGTGATGGCGAGGGCGACGAGCATCAGGTCCAAGACCATGGGCGATCCCCTCAGGCACCGTACGGAGCGAGCCTACGCACCGTCCTGACCTGCCGCATCTCGTGACGGATGCCCCCGGCGCCCACTCGGACGGCCCGGTGCGGCGGGGTGCCGTGGTCCGCTTCGTCGCGCACCCTGGAGGTGGGAAGGAGCGGCCCGATGGAGACTTCCGCAGGGGCGCCGACGGCAGCAGGGATCCGGCCCATGCGCTCGGCCGCCATCCGCGTCGGCGGCTGATGCGGCGCCGGGATTCCGGCAAGGGCCCCGGCAAGCCCGAGCCGCCGAGTCGGCCCGACGAAACGGGAGGTGAAGCCGCCTCCCGTCGACGGACCCGTTCCCCGCTGCGTGTGTCATGGTGGCGTGGCCGTACCCGAGCGGTGATGGCCTGGCTGAGAGTCGTCCACGCGCGCCTGGAGACCCGCTTTCCGGTGATCACAGGACTCGTGGACCGCATGGTGTCCGTGAACATCTTCGACTCCGCCACCCGCATCGCCGCGCAGTGCTTTCTGACCGCTGTTCCGCTGCTTTTCGTCCTGAGTGCGTACGCGCCGACGGCGGTGCAGGAGCAGGTCACCGAATCGGTCAGTGCCGTGTTCGGTCTGACCGGACAGGCAAAGGCAGAGGTGAAGCAGGCGTTCCAGCCCCCGACCGGCGATCTGCGCCAGGCGACCGGGCTGGTGGGCGGGTTCATGGTGCTGCTGTCGGCCACCGCGGTGAGTCGCGCGGTGCAGCGGCTGTGCAGACGGGCCTGGCTGCTGCCACGGGCAGGGACGAAAGTCGCTCCGTGGCGGTGGCTCGCGTGGATCGTCCTGTGGCTCGGCGCGCTGGTCGTCCAAGGCCTGATGCACAACGGGTTCGGCCTCGGGGCGTGGCTGGGCGCTCCGATCGTCCTGGTCATGCAGGCGCTCATGTGGTGGTGGACCCAGCATCTCCTGCTGGGCGGCGTCGTCCGCTGGGCGCCCCTACTGCCAGGGGCTCTCATCACGGCGATCGCGGTCAGTGCCCTCTCCGTGTCCGCGCACTTCTACATGCCCCGCGCCCTCAACCGGGCACTGGCGAACTACGGCTCCGCCGGTTCGGTCTTCGTCCTGCTGTCCTGGCTGATCGTCGTGTGCGTCGCCATAGCCATCGGCCTCAGCATGGGCGCCGTGCTGTCCCAGGAACCCTTCCTCAGACGCCGCCTCGGAACACCGACGTCACCACCGGACGAGAACGAGAACACGTGACTTGGGCCCCGATTTGGGACCATGACCATGTGGACGGGTATCCGGACTTCGGCGCCGCCGAGCCCGTGGACGCGCTCGATGTGGCTCCGACGGCCCTGACGGCGGTGGCGTGGCTGCCGCCGCGTGAGCTGTGGCCGGGTATCCAGGACATCCGCTGGGAGCACGACCCGCAGGTACGGCGGTGGCCGCCGCATGTGAACCTGCTGTTCGGTTTCGTGCCGGAGGAGGCGTTCGCGCGGGCCCTGCCGCTGCTCTCCGCCGGGGCTGCGGCAAGCGCCGCGTTCACGGCGCGCCTGGCCGGTGTGCGGTACTTCCGGCACCGGCGCTACTCAACCGTCTGGCTCGATCCGGCCGGGGCAGACCTGGCACCCTGGGTCCGCCTCCAGCGGGAGCTGCGATTGCGGTTCCCTCAGTGCCTCGGGCGCGGCGGCCGCTTCACCCCGCATCTGTCCCTCGGTCGCACCCAGGACCCGAAGCGCCTGGCAGCCGAGTGTGCCGCCCGGCTCGGCACGCTGTCGGCGGCGGTCGAGGAGGTGGTCCTGCTGGCCCGCCGAGGCGACGAGCCCATGCGGCCCCGGGCAGTGATCGGACTGGGCACGGGCGATGTCCGGCACTGCCCTCCCCTCCCCACGACGTCGCCACGGCAGGAACGCCGTGAAGCCGGGCCATGAGGGTCGGCTGGGCTCTTTGGCGTGGCCTGACGCGTGGCCCGAGGCCGACCGCGTGCGCGGCGCGGGTACGCGCCGCAGAGCCCCGTGATCGGTTCCTGGCAGGGGTGAGGACTTCGACGGTGTCCCTCCGCGTACGGCGATGTCACACAGCGTGCGCCGCGACGCCAGGGCGTGTGTAAGCCTGCCGCGGGTCGAGCGGGCCGTGATCGCCCGTGCAGACGACGACCGTCTCCAGTCGCTCGCCGCAGTCACGGTGACGCACCTCCAAGGGCGGCCCCTCCGGATCGGCCGTGTACCGGTCGCCCCACTGCTTGAGGGCGAGCATCACCGGCCACAGGTCCCAGCCCTTGCGCGTGAGCCGGTACTCCTGACGAGTGCGGCGGCCCGGCTCGCGGTACGGGACGGTGTCCAGGACCCCGGCGGCGACCAGTTTGCGCAGCCGGTCCGCCAGTACCGCCTCCGACAGTCCCACATGCCGGCGGAAGTCGTCGAAGCGGCGCACGCCGTTCATGGCGTCACGCAACACCAGCAGCGACCACTTCTCGCCGATCAGGTCGAGGGTGCGCTGCACCGTGCAGTTCTCGGTGCTCGTCTCCAGCCAGGTCATGTCGCCATCGTAGGCTGGCTTCGCCATTGACAGCCAGCTTCTCGCACGGCTAGCTTCGAATCGTGAAGCCAGCCGGGGAGGAAGAGCGCATGACGAGGTCACGCACGGTCGAGTGGCAGGATCCGAGCATCTCCGCGGCCGACGTAGGCCAGGACAGCGGCCTCGCCTTCCTGCGCAGCGTGCTGAGCGGACGTCTGCCTGCCCCGCCCATCGCCGCGACCCTCGGATTCACCCTGGAGGAAGTCGAGTTCGGTCGCGCTGTCTTCGTCCTGGAGCCGGGGGAGGAGCACTACAACCCCATCGGCAGCGTCCATGGCGGCGTGTACGCCACCCTCCTCGACTCGGCCGCGGGCTGTGCTGTGCAGTCCGTGCTTGCGGCCGGCATGGGGTACACCTCGCTCGACCTGAACGTGAAGTTCCTGCGACAGATCACCGTCGACACCGGCAAGGTCCGTGCCATCGGCACCGTTCTCAACCAGGGCCGCCGCACGGCCCTGGCGCAAGCCGAGTTGCTCGATTCCCAGGACCGCCTGCTCGCCCACGCCACCAGCAGCTGCATGCTCTTCCCCATCCCGCCGAGCTGACAACGGCAGGCACGACCGAGCGAGGCTCTGCCGGTCAAGGCGCTTCGGCCGCCGGATCGGCCTGGGTGAGGCGTCGGGCCAAGTCCTCGGCCCAGGGCGTCCCCCCCGTTCGGTCAGGATGGGATGGCGGGAGTCCGGAAGTAGTGGCCCTTGTCGAGGTCCTCGATCAGGCCGGGGTGGTTGGGCTGCCAGTCGAGGAGTTCGCGGGTCCGGGCGCTCGATGCCGCGGCGTCCAGGGCGAGGAAGCCGGCTAGCCAGGTGAAGTGGGCGGTCGCGGCCTTCGGGGTCACCGAGGTGACCGGTATGCCGAGGTGGCCGCCAATCACCTCGGCGATGTCGCGGATGGCGATGCCTTCCTCGGTCACGCCGTGCAGCACCGTTCCCGCAGGGGCCTTCTCGACCGCGAGGCGGAACAGCTTTGCGGCGTCGACACGGTGGACGGCCGGCCAGCGGTTGGTGCCCTCGCCGATGTAGCCGGAGACCCCCTTGGCGCGGGCGACGGCGACCAGCGTCGCCATGAAGCCGTTGTCCCCTTCGCCGTGGCAGGTTGGGGCGAGCCGTACCACCGAAGAACGTACGCCGCGTGAGGTCAGTGCGAGAGTCGCCGCGGCTGTGGCCGAGCGGATAGACGTCGCAGAGGCGTCGATCGCGGGCATGTCCTGCTCGGTCGCCACCTGCCCCGGCTTGAGGCCGGCCAGCCCGGAGGCGAGGACGAAGGGGCGGCCGGTGCCCGCAAGGGCGTCGCCGAAGGTGTCGACGGCGCGGCGGTCGGCCTCGGCGGCGCCCTGGAAGTCGCCGCTGAAGGCGACATCGTGCTTGAAGGCGAGGTGGATCACCGCGTCGGATGCGGCGGCGGTGCCGCCGAGGACGTCGAGGTCGTCGACGGTGCCGCGAACCACCTCGGCTCCGGCCGCGGAGAGTGCGGCGGCGGAGGCGTCGGAGCGGGCGAGCCCCACGACCTGGTGTCCCGCGTCGATGAGTTCGGGAACGAGGGCGGAGCCGATCCAGCCGGACGCGCCGGTGACGAAGATGCGCATGGGAGAGTCCCCCAACGGGTCGATGTCAGTGACTGTCATCGACGCTAGCATGTGATGTCAGTGGCTGTCATCGCGTAGGATCTGCGCATGGGCAGATGGGAGCCGAACGCGCGTGAACGCCTGGCGAAAGCCGCGTTGGACCTCTACAGCGAGCGCGGCTACGAGCAGACCACCGTGGCGGAGATCGCCGGGCGGGCCGGACTCACCGAGCGGACCTACTTCCGGCACTACGCCGACAAGCGGGAGGTGCTGTTCGACGGCTCCGGCGCGTTGCAGGAACTGTTCGTCAGCGCCGTGGCCGAGGCTCCGGAGTCCGCGGCGCCGATCGACGCGGTGGCGGTGGGGCTGGAGGCGGTCTCCGCGGTGTTCGTCGATCGCCGCGAGCACTCCCGTCGGCGCCAGGCCGTCATCGTGGCGAACGCCGAACTCCAGGAGCGCGAGCTGATCAAGCTCGCCTCGATGTCGGCCGCGCTCGCCGACGCCCTGCGCGGCCGCGGTGTGGGGGAGCCGGCCGCGAGCCTGACCGCCGAAGCCGGGGTCGCCGTGTTCAAGGTCGGCTTCGAGCGGTGGGTCGCGGCGGCCGAGGAACGGACCCTGTCGGAGTCGATGCGGGAAGCGCTGGGGGAGCTCAGGGCTGCCGTGACCGCGGGCGGTTAGGCAGGCCAAGTGCGGTCGGGCGGGCGGCGCATTGCATTCAGCCAATCGGTCGCCCAGGGGCGATCGTGCTGTCTCGGTCAACACGACCGACGCCCACCGGCTCAGCCACGCACAGCGCAGGGGGCCGGTGTCCGTCAGGAAAGTGGTGGCTCCTCGCGGGTCCGGAACTCCCGGGCCGCGACCGTGAGCGTTCCGACCAGGGCGATCAGCACCGCTGTGGCGAGCAGTTGATAGCTGATCACGGGTTCGAAGAGCTTGCGCAGTACCTCCTGTGGGCTCGGGCCGAGGCGCATGGCCGAGGCCAGCCAGCCGGCTTCCGGCGGGGGGACCGTGAAGCCGGATCCGTCCGCGACGTGCGGGTTTCCGGTGAGGTCGCGGAGCCGGTACGGCAGCAGCAGGAACGGGATGTAGGCGAACAGCGAGGCGAACTGGGTCAGGACCGGCGCGAACCAGAGTGTGCGGGGTAGCCAGAACGCGGCGATGACGGTCAGTACATCAGCGAGGTAGAAGTAGCGCTCGTGCATGTTCGGCAACAGGAACGGCACCATCAGCGCCGACACCGCGGCCGCCAGGATCACGTGGAGATCCGTCAGGTGGGAGCGTTGCAGCAGCACCGCGCCGATCAGCCCGAGCACCAGAACCGCCGTGAGGACGATCCCCAGCGTCTGCACCCCTTCAGGGGTCGACGAGCCGAGATACTGGAACGCGTTGGGCGCCGTCACGATGAACTTGCCGTGCAGCAACGACGCCTGGTCGAGGTAGACGGAGAGCAGCGCCCTCGGCTCGGCACCCAGCAGCAGCGCCGGGACATCGAGCAGCAGATACATGCCCGGTACGGCCAGCAGGCAGGGCCAGGGGAGCCGGCGGCGCAGCACCATCAGCAGCAGGACCGGGAAGAGGAAGACGGCCTGGAGTTTGAAGGCCAACGCGGCGCCGAAGAGGGCGCACGCCGTCCAGGGCCTGCGCCGCATCAGGTGGTACAGGCCGCCGATCGCGAGAGCGGCGTAACCGGAGTCGCACTGCCCCCACATGGCGCTGTTCAGCACGACCGTCGGCAGCAGTACGACCACGACAGCCGCGGCGAGCGGCTGCCACCCCGTGGGGTACCGGAGCCTGACGATCCGGTGCACGTACCAGCCGAGCAGGACATCGAAGGCGATCGGGATCAGCTTCACCGCGGCCAGCGACGGGATCTTCAACACCACGGCCGTAGCGAGCAGGTAGAGGTAGGGGACGTTGTAGTTCGAGAACTCATGGCGAAGCGCGCCGTAACCGCCGTTCTGCTCCATGAACAGATACCAGCGGCGGTAGAAGTCCACGTAGTCCTCGGACCTGTGGTCCAGGAAGGCGAACCGGGCGATCAGGGCGACGACGGTGATCGTGGCGACCACCAGGAGCGACGACCGGTGCCGGGCCCACCAGCCCGTGACGGAACCCGGTGCCTTCACTCCTTCCTCCGCCTGTGTGGTCATCTCTTGACTGGACGTCATGTCTTGACTCGATTCGAGTGGGGACGGCAGGGGCCGGTGAGCGGGAGCCGTTCAGCAGGCGCGGCACAGCGCGATGAGCGAGACACCGAACGGCGGATCGACGCGGGGCAGGAGACGCGCCTCGGACGAGAAGAGCCCGAGCAGGAGTCGGTTGACCAGCGGCGACGGCAGCGCCAGATGTGGATCGACCCGCTCGGCCGCCGGCGGTGCCACCCGGCGTCGCCAGCGGCCCGCCGTCCTGGCGGCGAGCGCCGGCAGAAACAGCAGCGAGTTGAAGTAGGCGATGCGTTCGACCTGGAATCCGCCGGCCCGGCGCAACAGGTCGTGCAGCTCCTTGCGGCGGTAGCGCCTGAAGTGCCCGGCGTAGACGTCGTGGTGGCTCCAAAGCATCGGGTAGGCAGGGACGGTCAGCGCCAACCAGCCACCGGGTGGCAGCACTTGGCGGAACGCGCGCAGTGCTGCCAGGTCGTCGGCGAGGTGCTCGACCACGTCGAACGCTGTCACCAGGTCGAACGTCTCGTCGCGGGGGAGATCCTCGGGGATGCTGCCGCAGTGCGCCGTGACGCCGGTGGGCAGCCTTTGCCTCAGGTAGTCGATGGCTTGCGGGGAGCTGTCGAGCGCCGTGACGGTCCCGAACTCACGCAGCATCTCGACCATTTCGCCCGTCCCCGACCCGACGTCGAGGACGTTCAGTCCGCCGGGCGTCGCCCGGCCCGGGCCCCGTAGGTGCTCGCGCAGCATCGTTGCGACGATCCGCCGCCGCCCCTGGAACCACCAGTGCCGGCTCTCCACAGCCGCGAACGCGTGGTACATGGAGGTGTCCACAGCCGTCACCCCAGACGTTCCATGACGATGTACAGGGGGCGTTTCTTGACCTCGTGGTAGATCCGTGCGATATACGCGCCGACTATGCCGAGAGTGGTCAGCTGGGCACCGCCGACCAGCAGGACCACGGAGACGGTGGAGGCCCAGCCGACCGGCAGCGACAGCGCGCTGAGCCGGGCCAGCAGCACCAGGCACACCATCACCGCTCCGGCGGCGGCGGTGACCAGGCCCAGCGTCGAGACCAGCCGCAGCGGGACACTGGAGAACCCGAGCAGGCCGTCCGCGGCGAGCTTCGTCAGCCGGCGCAGGGTGTACTGGGACCGTCCGGAGGGCCGCGGGGCGCGGTCGTACTCGATGGCGGTCTGCCGGAACCCCGACCAGCTGCGCAGCCCGCGCAGGAACCTGCTGCGCTCCGGCATCGCCCGCAGTACGGCCGCGACCCTGCGGTCGAGGAGGGCGAAGTCCCCGCTGGACAGGGGCACTTCGATGTCGGCGAGATACCGGAAAGCACGGTAGAACAGCGCGTAGGACAGGCGCTTGAGAGGCCCTTCCTTGCGGTTCCTGCGGACCATGTAGACGACCTCGTGGCCCGCTCGCCAGCTCTTGACGAGATCAGCGATCAGCTCCGGGGGGTCCTGGAGGTCGGCGTCCAGCATGACGACCGCCGAACCACGGGCGACGTCCAGCCCGGCGCTCAGCGCGGCCTGCTGGCCGAAGTTCCGCGACAGCCTGAGCAGCCGGACCCTTCGATCCTCTCGGTGCAGTTCGCCGATGACGCCGGCCGACCCGTCGGCGCTGCCGTCGTCGACGAACAGGATCTCGAAGGTGCCGATCGGGGTGAGTGCCCTGGTCAGCCGAAGGTGCAACTCACGCAGAGTGGTGGCGTTGTTGAAGACCGGGACGACCACCGACAGCAGCGGCGCCCCGGTTCCGGAGCCGTCGGATGCCACCTCCGAGGGGCCGTCGGCGCGTGCCCGCACCAGGCGCAGAATGTCGTCGGCCGAGAGCCCGGTGGTGCGGGCGGCGATGTGCAGAGGGGCCCGTCCCAGCACATAGTCGCCCAGGGCGAGGGCGCGATACAGGTCGGGGGTGTCGTGTGCTTGCTGCGTTTCGGCGTCGGTCCGCATGCCGCTCCTCTCCTGCGCCGTCGTCGAGTACTCGGAGCGGCTCAATCGAGGACCGCGACGGCGCGTGCCCAACCCGCCCCGGCGCGGGCGACGCGCACCGGGAAGCAGACGACCGTGAATCCGTGGGAGGGCAGCTCGCCGAGGTGCGCCAGACGCTCGATCTGGCAGTACTCCCGCTGTCGGCCCGCGAAATGCGCCGGCCACAGCAGACCGCGGTCGCGGGTCTCGGCGTAGCGCTCCATGATGTGGGTGAAGGGGGCGTCGAGGCTGAACGCGTCCGTGCCGATGACCCTGACACCGCGATCGAGCAGGTAGTGCACGGCCGACCCGTCCAGCCCCGTGAAATGGGTGAAGTAGCGCTGCGTTCCGCTCCATTCCTCGGCCCCGGTACGCAGCAGCACGATGTCGTACGGCCGCACCTCGTGGCCGACGCGGTCGAGTTCACCGGCGATGAAGTCGGCGTCCACGCTGCCCACGCCGGCCGCCGTGAGGTCCAGTACGACACCCGGGCGGTAGAACCACTCCAGCGGCACCTGGTCGATGGTCTTCGGCTCCCCGTACGCCGCCGTGGAGCCGTAGTGGGTCGGGGCGTCGACATGCGTTCCGACGTGGGTGGTCAGCGTCAGGGTGTCGTTGTTGAGGAACTCTCCGTCCGGCAGGTCGGCGGGGTCGAGGGACAGCCCGAAGTGCTCCTGCATCTCCGCGACCAGATGTGCCGCCCCCTGCGCCGGAGTCATGATCGAGTGCTCGATCGGGTCCGGCTCCCACGAATCGGCGTCGACCGGGGAGGAGAGGTCGATCAGACGCATGAGCCCTCCTTGCCGGCCGCCGCACCGGTCTCGGCCGACTCCGCGTACGCCTTGGCGTGCTCCAGCGTGACCGTGCTGTTGCGGCCCAGCGCCCGGCGAACGAAGTCGCGTGCGGTGGCGACGGTGGCTTCCGGTCCGAGCACATCGGTCACGCGGTCCGGGTCGAGCAGCACCGTGTGCCGGGACGTGGCCAGCGTGCCCTCCGGCCGCGCCGTGAGGTGCCAGGAACCGGTGTGGGCGGTCATCAGGGCCGGGGTGACGACCTGCTTGTAGACGATGCGGTCGGGAGGCAGGCAGATCCGCACCGAGGACGTCGTGTGCACCGAGCCGTCGGCGGTGCGGGTGTCCATGTCCATGTGCTGCACCCCCGCCTGCTCGGTCAGCTCCAGGCGGTCCACGTGCGGGATGCGCCGGGGCCAGTCGGCCGCGCTCCGGAGGAAGTCGTAGACGGCGTCCGGCGGTGCCGCGATCTCCACCGAGTCCTCGAAGGAGAGCAGGAGTTCGTCGGTGCGGCCGGCCAGTTCGGCGGCGTTCCTGAGCCGGGCGAGCTCCTCGGTGCTGTTGCTGTCGACGGCCTCGTCGATCCACCGCAGTGACCGCGGCTCGTCGTCGACGGCGCTGTACTCGTGCAGCAGCGTCACCCGGGTCGTGTTCGCGTCGAGGGGGGTCATACGCCACTCGCCGCTCATGAAGGCCACCGGGGGAGCCGGGACTTCCTGCCGGAAGCGCACGCTCAACGCGCCGGCGTCGAGGACGCGGTGGGACGTCCAGCACTTCACGTCGCCGTTGGCGGTGGCCCAGATCCGGATGCGTTCCTCGCCGCCCCCGCTCTCCAGGATCTCGACGTGCAGGGTCGGCGTGAAGTAGTGCGGCCAGTCGGTGGCGGAGGCCACGATGTCGTAGACGGTCCGGGCCGGAGCAGCCACGGTGATCGAGTGGTCGGTGGAACGAAGGGTCGGTGCCGTCATGGTGTCGTTCCTTTCCGGATCAGTAGTTGCCGAGCCCGCCGCACACGTTGATCGCCTGCGCCGTGATGGGCGCGGCGGATTCGGTCACCAGGTATCCGACGATTCCGGCGACCTCGTCCGGCGTTGTGTAGCGGCCCAGGGGGATACGACTGCGGAATCGTTCGAGGACTTCCGCCTCGGTGGTCTCCCATGCGGCTGCGTATCCCTGGCGCACGCGCTCGGCCATAGGTGTCTCTACATATCCGGGGCACACCGCGTTCACCGTGACACCGCTCTTGGCGAGTTCCAGACCCAGCGCCTTCGTGAATCCCACGACGCCGTGTTTCGAGGCCGAATAGGGGGCGCCCAGCACCACGCCCTGCTTTCCGCCGGTCGAGGCGATGTTGATGACGCGCCCCCAGCCCCGCTCCAGCATTCCGCCGTTCACCAGTGTTTCGCGGGTCATCCGGAACACGCTGGTGAGGTTCGTCTCGATCACGTCCGACCACAGCTCGTCGGTGATCCCGGTCGTGACCCCGCCGCCACTGCGGCCGGCGTTGTTCACCAGCACGTCGACCCCGCCGAAAGCCGCCACCGCTGTGCGCACCAGGGTTTCGATGTCCCGGCGATTACGGACGTCGGCCCGCGTTCCGTCGGCTTCCGCTCCGAGGTTTCGCAGTTCCTTGACCGTTCGGCCGACGTCGTCGGCATTCCGGGCGCAGACGAAGACACGCATCCCGTCCTTCGCCAGAGCGCGTGCGACCGACAGCCCGATTCCGCTGGTGGCGCCGGTTATCAGAGCGGTTCGGGAGACGTCCTCGGTCATCTGTCATCCTCCTGTGCCCGCAGGCGGGTCGGTTTCGCGTCCGTCGCACTGTTTCAACGGCACCTAGAAGAAGGGTCGAAATGCGGCGGAGGAGCCTTCCACCCGTCGTCGAGGAGTGTTCAAGGCGCGTTGGGAAGGCTGCCAAGGGCAAGCAAGACGTCGGGAGTTGAGGAGATGTCCGGATGACCGAGATCGTGGTGACGGAAAGCATCGGCGAACTGCGGGCCCGAGTGGAGCAGTTCTATGCCACCCAGATGCGGCTCCTCGATTCCGGGGACGCCGCGGCCTGGGCGGACACGTTCACCGAGGACGCCGTCTTCTCGGCCAACGCCCTGCGCGAGCCCACCCGTGGCCGTACGGCCATCGCCGCCGCCGCGCGCCGGACCTCCGACGAGCTGAGGGCGGCCGGACGAATCCGGCGGCACTGGATCGGCATGTCCGCGGTGGAGCCCGCGGCGGACGGCACGGTGCGGGTGGCCAGCTATGCGTTGATCATCCAGACGGAGATCGGCGGCTCGCCGACGCTGCTGATGTCGACCACCTGTGACGACATCCTGGTGGACGACGGCGGCCTGCGTGTGCGGCAGCGGTCGGTCGCGCGCGATGACATCGCCTCCTGACAGCGCGATGACATCGTCTCCTGACAGCGGTGCCGCACAGGGGCCGCCGCGGTCGGGCCGATGGCAGGTGCCGCTCGTCGGGGAGCTGGCGCGGTTCGGGGTGATGGGGGTCGTCAACTCCGCGGTGGCCATCGTCGGCACCAGCGTCCTCCATCTCGGTCTCCGCGTGGGGCCGCTCGCCTCGAACGTGATCGCCACCCTGCTCGCCACGACCGTCTCGTTCGCCGGCAACCGCTGGTGGACCTTTCGGCACCGCAGACGGAGCAACCTGGTCCACGAGTACGCCGTGTTCTTCGTCCTGAACGGAGTCGGCCTGCTGGTCCAGCTGCTGGCCATCGGCTTCGCCGTCCATGTGCTGGCCCGGCGCGACCCGGTGTCGTACCACGTGTCCCTGCTCATCGGGGTGGCCCTGGCCTCGCTGGTCCGCTTCCTCAGCTACCGGAAGTGGGTGTTCCGCCCACGGGAGCGGCCCGCGGCAGGTGCCCGGCGGCCCGGCTGACGACGGACCTCAGGCCCGGCTGGTTGCGGGGGAAGTCCCTCAACCACCCGGGCCTGAGACGGCGTTCAGGCCGCGTTGTCGAGCCTCGGGTCCGAGGCGAGCACGGACTGGTGCAGCCGCTGGAGCCGGGGCGACGGGTCGATGCCGAGCTCGTCCACGAGCGACGAGCGCAACCGCTGGTAGACATCGAGGGCCTGGTGCCGTCTGCCGGACCGGTGCAAGGCCAGCATGAACTTCTCGTGCAGCCCCTCGTGGAAGGGATGCTGGGCGACCAGCGAGGTGAGCTCGCCCAGCAACTGGTGGTGCCGGCCCAGCCGCAGGTCGGCGGCGATCCGGCCCTCGAGTATGCCGAGCCGGTCCTCCTCCAGGCGCATCACCTCGGCCTCCAGCAGCCGGCCGATGGGTACGTCGGCCAGCGGGGGACCGCTCCACAGGGCGAGTGCCTTGCCGAAGCAGGCGGCCCCGCGTTCGATCTGTCCCTCTTCCATGGCTCGCCGTCCGTCGGCCACCAGCTCGTTGTACACGTGCAGGTCGACCGTCCCCGGTGGAACGCTCAGCATGTAGCCGTTGGTGTGAGTGGTCAGCACGTTCTTGGCTATATCCGCCAGATCAATTTCCCACAGCGCGCCAAGTGCCTTGCGCAGGTGCAGGACGTAGGTCTGCAACGTGGTCGTCGCGCTCTTGGGCGGGGTTTCGCCCCACAGCTCCGTCATGAGTGAAGCAGTGGACACGATCTTGTTTGCGTTGAGCAGCAGAAGAGCCAGAATCTTCCGTGGTTTGGGGGCCAGGCGTGTGCTCACCGTCCCGATCGGTTCAATGGTTATGGGTCCGAGTATTCGTATCTCCAAGCTGACTCCAGGGCCATGACACGGAAATGTTTTCGCCGACGATAGTCTTGCGCCGCCCGGGGCGTTTTTAAATACGGGAACCCGGTAAGGATGGTCAACTTCGTCAGGAAGGTGATCGGCGCAGGTCAGCTGTGCCGTTGATCGGTGCACTCTGCAAGTTTCACAGTTCGACGCCCGGTCCACCTCGATTCGAAGCGCAGGTCAAGGTCCCTTCGAGCCCATTTCGAGCAGCTGCTGTGCATGCTCGGTCCGCATGATTCGAATGATCGGGATAGGATTTCTATGGACTACTGTGTGGCGATAACCGGGATCGGAGTCCGGGCGCCAGGGGGAATCGGCACCAATGCGTTCTGGGAACTCCTGACGTCCGGTCGTACCGCAACGCGGACGATATCCTTTTTCGACCCGTCCCCGTTTCGGTCCCGCGTCGCGGCCGAGTGTGATTTCGATCCGCGCGCCGAGGGCTTCACGCCCAAGGAGATCAGGAGGATGGACCGGGCCGCGCTGCTGGCGGTCGCGGCCGCCCGCGAGGCGCTCGCCGACAGCGGGCTGGTCGGCGGCGCGCTCGAACCCACGGAGCTCGCGGTCGCGGTGGGCAGCGCCGTCGGGTGCACCATGGGCCTGGAGCAGGAGTACTCGACCGTCAGCGACGGCGGCCGGGAGTGGCTGGTCGACCACACCTATGCGGTCCCGCAGCTGTACGGCTACTTCACCCCGAGCTCACTGGCCGCCGAAGTGGCCTGGGCGGTGGAGGCGGAGGGGCCCGTGTCGGTCGTCTCCACGGGATGCACCTCCGGGCTGGACGCGGTCGGCCACGCGTGCGGGCTGCTCCGGGAGGGGTCGGCCCGGATCGCCGTGGCCGGCGCCACCGACGCCCCGATCTCCCCCATCACCGTCGCCTGCTTCGATGCCATCAAGGCCACCACGGCGCGCAACGACGACCCGGAGCATGCCTCCAGGCCGTTCGACCGCAGCCGCGACGGCTTCGTGCTCGGGGAGGGGAGCGCGTTCTTCGTCCTGGAACCGCTCGAGGACGCGCTGCGACGCGGGGCGCACGTCTACGCCACGATCCGTGGGTTCGCCTCGCGCTCGAACGCGTACCACATGACCGGCCTCAGGCCGGACGGCAGGGAGATGGCCGAGGCGATCACGGCGGCGCTCGGACAGGCGCGGCTGCGCCCCGACGACATCGACTACGTCAACGCGCACGGCTCCGGCACCCGGCAGAACGACCGGCACGAGACGGCGGCGGTGAAGCGAAGCCTCGGAGCGCACGCCTTCCGCGTCCCGGTCAGCTCGATCAAGTCGATGATCGGCCATTCGCTGGGCGCCATCGGGTCCCTCGAGATCGCGGCGTGCGCGCTGGCCATCGAACACAACGTCATACCCCCCACGGCCAACCTCGAGGAACCCGATCCGGAGTGCGACCTGGACTACGTCCCGAAGACCGCGCGTGAGCAGACGACCGACGCGGTGCTGACCGTGGGCAGCGGGTTCGGCGGATTCCAGAGCGCGATGGTGCTCGCCCGTGCCGAAGCGGCCACCCGATGAGGGACGCGGTCGTGGTCACCGGACTCGGCATCACCGCACCCAACGGGCTGGGAAATCACGCCTATTGGGAGGCGACGCTGCGCGGCCGCAGCGGCATCGCCCCGCTGAGCCGGTTCGACGCGAACGGCTACCCCGCCCGACTCGCCGGAGAGGTCCCCGGCTTCGAGCCGGCCGAGCATCTGCCGAGCCGGCTGCTGCCGCAGACGGACCACATGACCCGGATGGCGCTGGTGGCGGCCGACTGGGCGCTGGAGGACGCGCGGGCCGAACCGGACCGGCTGCCGGAGTTCTCGATGGGCGTCGTGACGGCGAGTTCCTCCGGAGGCTTCGAGTTCGGGCAGCGGGAGCTGGAGAAGCTGTGGAGCAAGGGCAGCCGGTATGTCAGCTCGTACCAGTCCTTCGCCTGGTTCTACGCGGTCAACACCGGCCAGATCTCCATCCGCAACGGTATGCGCGGCCCGAGCGGGGTCCTCGTGAGCGATCAGGCCGGCGGGCTGGACGCCGTCGCCCAGGCGCGTCGGCTGGTGCGCGGCGGGGTCGAACTGGTCGTCTCCGGCGGAGTGGACGGCAGCCTGTGCCCCTGGGGCTGGGTCGCACAGCTCAGTACCGGCCGACTGAGCACCAGTGACGACCCCGGGTCGGCCTACCTGCCGTTCAGCTCCGCTGCTCACGGCTACGTCCCCGGGGAGGGCGGCGCGATCCTCGTACTGGAGTCGGCGGCCACGGCGGCGCGGCGCGGCTCGGGCACACCGTACGGCGAGATCGCGGGGTACGGCGCGACATTCGACCCGCGCCCGGACAGCGGACGGCCGCCACGGCTCCGGGACGCGATCGAGCTCGCGCTCGCCGATGCCGGGCTCGGCCCGTCCGACGTCGACGTCGTCTTCGCGGACGCCGCCGGCCTGCCCGACCTGGACCGGACGGAGGCCGAGGCGATCAACGATGTCTTCGGGCCGGGCCGGGTACCGGTCACCGCCCCCAAGACGATGACCGGACGGCTCTACTCGGGCGGTGCCGCCCTGGACCTGGCCGCCGCCCTGCTGGCGCTGCGCGACGGCGTCGTGCCGCCGACCGTGAACGTCGAAAGCCCGGCCCCCGAGTACGCGATCGACCTGGTCGTCGAGCCACGGCAGGCAGCACTGCGCGTCGCGCTGGTGCTCGCGCGCGGACACGGCGGCTTCAACGCGGCGATGGTCCTGCGGGCCGTGCGCACCGCCGGCTGACTCCCCGGGACCGGCACCGGCGCATCTTCCGGGACACCCCACAACCGAACGGCAAGGTGATGACGGATGAGCCAACTGACCCTGGAACAACTCTGGACGATCATGAGGGAGTGCGCGGGCGCGGTGGACGGCGTCGAAGCGGACAAGGACATCCGCGACGTCGAGTTCGGGCTCCTGGGATACGACTCACTCGCGCTGCTGGAGACCGCCGCCCGCCTGGAGCGCGACTACGGCATCAGCTTCGAGGACGAGGTCGTCGGACAGGCCCGGACCCCGCAGGCCCTGCTGGACCTGGTCAACAACGCCCTCGCCGACGCCGCTTGAGGAAGCAGGACCGGCTCCGGAGGCCATGCCGGGGCCGGTCGACAGCACCCGACCATCCATGGAGAGTCGCATGCGCATACTGGTCACGACCGCCCCGAGCGCGGGGCACTTCTTCCCTCTCGTTCCCTTCGCCTGGGCGCTGCGGGCCCGCGGGCACCAGGTTCTGGTGACCACGCCCGAGCAGTTGGTGGCCGAGGCCGGCCGAGCCGGTCTCCCCGCGGTGCCCTCGGCCCCGACCATCGACCTGCGCGCGGCGATGGCCCCGGGGGACGGACCTCACCCGTCCCAGCGCAAGGGGGCACGGGACGCCTCGGTGGAGCATCTCGGGCGCGGCTTCGGCCGGCTGGCGGAGCAGACGGTCGAGGGCACGGTCGCCGTCGCCGAACGCTGGGCGCCCGACCTCGTCGTATCGGAGCCGACCGAGCACTCCGGCGCGGTCGTCGCGGCGCGGCGCGGCATCCCGCTCGTCCGGCACAACTGGGGGCTCGAACTTCCCCCGGAGGCGGAGGAGGTCGCTGCGGAGCAACTCGCGCCGACCCTGGACCGGCTCGGTCTGCCCGCACCGGCGCGGGCCGAACTGCGGGTCGACATCTGCCCGGAGAGCCTTCAGCTGCCGCGCGCCCGGCCCGCGCAGCGCATGAGGTTCGTCCCGTACAACGGGGCCGGTGTCACGCCGCCCTGGCTTCTGGAGGGATCCGAACGCCCCCGGATCTGTGTGACGCTCGGCAGCGTCGTGCCGCAGATCCACGGGGTGAAGCTCCTCAAGGAGCTGGGGGAGGAGCTCTCCGGCGACAACGCGGAGATCGTCATCGCCGTCCCGGACCGCTTCGCCGACGAACTCGGCCCACTTCCTTCGGGGGTCCGTGCCGCGGCCTGGCTGCCGCTCAACCTCCTGTTCACCCACTGCGAGGCGGTCGTGCACCACGGCGGCATCGGGTCCGCGCTGACCGCCCTGGCCTTCGGGCTGCCCCAGGTGGCGCTGCCCCACATGGGCGACCAGCACGCGACCGCGGACCGGCTGGCGGACGCCGGCGCGGCGGTCGTCGTGCCCCGCGAGGAGATCAGTCCCCTCGCCGTGGCCGAGGCCCTCCGCAAGATCCGCACCGAGGCGGGCTACGCCGAGCGGGCCCGGGCGATCCGCACGGAGAACGCGGCCGCGCCCCGGCTCGACGAAGTGGCCGCCGTGGTCGAGCAGTTGTCGGCGGAAAGCCGCCGGAACTGAGTGAGCGCGCTCGGCACGCCCGGGGAAACGGGAGTGCCGAGCGCGCCCGTCGATTCACTCCGTACTCATGAATCGCTGTTCATGAAAGTTCTTCGACTCGTGTCCGAGACGATTTCAAGTGGCCTCGAAGACCATGAGGTGCGTGATTCGAAAAACGCGGAAATCGCAAATCACGCTACCCGACAGTCGATAAAGGGGCATGGTGTGAAGGCATTGGTTCTCGCCGGGGGAAAGGGCATCCGGCTGCGCCCGTTGAGCCACACCACGGCGAAACAACTGATACCGGTGGCCGGTGAACCCGTGGTCCGCTTCAGTCTCGACGTCATTCGAGAGGCCGGGATCACCGAGGTCGGCGTCGTCGTGGGGGAGCGCGGAGACCAGTTCAGGGAAATTCTCGGCGACGGCCGCGAATTGGGCCTACGGATCACCTACATCGAACAGGAGCGGCCGGACGGGCTGGCGCACTGTGTGCTGATCGCCAGGGAATTCCTGGGGTCCGACGACTTTCTGATGTGCCTGGGCGACAACGTCGTACTCGAAGGCGTCGGCCAACTCGTCACGGAGTTCAGGACCAACAGGGCCGATGCGATGCTGCTGCTGGGAAAGGTCGACGACCCGTCGGAGTACGGCGTGGCCGTGGTCGACGACGCGGGACGCGTCCAGCGACTGGTGGAGAAGCCGGAGACATACGTCGGGGACCTCGCCGTTGTCGGCGCATATGTGTTCTCGCCGGCGATCCACCGCGCGGTGCGGGCCATCGGGCCGAGCGCGCGCGGCGAACTGGAGATCACCGAAGCCATCCAGTGGCTCGTCGACACCGGCCATCGCGTCGTGGGACAGGAGTGCCCCGGCTACTGGAAGGACGCCGGGCGCCTCGCCGACCTGCTCGCCTGCAACCGAGTCCTGCTGGAACGCCTGACCACCGACATCACCGGCCACGTGGACGGAAGGTCCACCATCAGCGGGCCGGTGGTCGTCGCGGAGAGCGCCACGGTCAGCGGATCCGAGCTGGTCGGACCGGTGTTCGTGGCGGCCGGTGCGGTCGTGCGGGACAGCAAGCTCGGCCCGCACACGGCCGTCGGCCCCGGCTGCCGGATCACCCAGGCGGAGATAGCCGACTCGATCCTGCTGGAGGACGCCACCGTCCACGGGGTGAGCGGACTGTCGGGCTCGGTGGTCGGCCGCGCGGCCAGCGTGCGCGGCGGAGCGTCGGGGGCCGAGGTCTTCCTCGGCGACGACAGCAGCGTCGTGTTCGGCTCATGACCGGGCTGCGGAACGCGGCGGACCGGCCCGCCGCCGGGCGACGGCACGCCCTAGTGGTCGGCGCCGGTGGACTCATGGGCCGGGCGCTCTGCGAGCGGCTGCGGGCCGCCGGGACGCGGATCGTCGCCGCCACCCGGGAATCGCCCCGGCTGGTCCACCCCGACGGCTCGCCCGCCCCGGCGCTGAGCGCGGCCGGCATCGTGTATTACCTCGCGACGAGCGTGACTCCGGGAACGGCCGAGACGCGCCCCGAACTCGTGGCGGCCGACCACGAGACGTTCGTACGGATCCTGGACGCGCTGGCGACGGTCGGGGACCCGCCGCTGACGGTGCTCACCAGCACGGGCCTGACGGTCAGTGAGTCCGGGGCCGGTGGACCGTGCACCGAGGACGCGGTCGCCCTGCCGAAGTCGGCCTACGCGAGGGCCAAGCTCGCCCTGGAGCAGGAGCTGTTGTCCCGTTCCCCGCTGGTGCCCGGGCTGGTGGTGCGGATGACCAACGTCTACGGGCCGGGTCACCCGCTGCGTCGCGGGTACGGCGTCGTGGCGCACTGGCTGGCCGCGGTCGCGGACGGCCGTCCGCTCGACCTGTACGGCGATCCGGACACCACCCGGGACTACGTCCACGTCGACGACGTGGTGGACGCGCTGGCCGGGCTCGGCCCCGAGGCGGCCGATCTGCCGTTCGACGTGGTCAACATCGGGTCCGGTGAGGCGACCACGCTCGGCCGGCTGCTGGGTGTCATCCGCGAGGTGACCGACCGGGAGCTGACCGTGCGGCTGCGTCCCAGCCGGGGCTTCGACCAGCCCGCCAACCTCCTCGACGTGGACCGGGCGCACAGGTTCCTCGGCTGGCGGGCGCGTACACCGCTCGCCGTGGGCATCGAACGCACCTGGCGCGCCCTGGTCGGAACGGGGGTGGCGCGATGAACGGCGACCGCGGCGTGGCGACGCCCCCGGCGAGGATGTGGCCGCTCCTGCCGCATCCGCTCGGGGACGACCACGACACCCGACTCGCGCAGGAACCCGTCCACTTCCCGCCCACCGCCGTGCCCGGCGACGGCATGACCACCCTGGCCGGCCTCCTGCGCGAGATCCTCACGCGTCCGCTGTGCCGGACGCCCGCACAGGGCTCGCCGGCCGACGAGAAAACCTCGACCTGACCGCAGGCCCTCGACCAAGGGAGAGAAGCCGATGCTCGTCTTCATCAACCGTTTCACCGTCACCGGCGATCCGCTCGAGTTCGAGCGCGTCTTCGCCGACACCGCGGCCCACCTCGCGAAGCAGCAGGGCTTCATCCGCTTCCGTCTGGTGCGTTCTTCGGACGATGGCCGCTCCTACGCCAATGTGGCCGAATGGGAGTCGGCGGACGACCTGCGTGCCGCCGTTCGCCGTTCGGAGTTCGACGAGCACGCGCGGAAGCTGCGCGAACTGGCGTGCAGCGAGCCACAGTTCTACGAGGTGGTGGCCGAATGCGCCGCGAGCTGATTGCCGAACCGAAATGACACGGATGCTCGTGACCGGCGGTGCGGGTTTCATCGGTGCGAACTTCGTGCACCACACGCTGACCAGACGATCCGAGTACGAGGTCTGCGTCCTGGACGCGCTGACCTATGCCGGTAATCGCGACAACCTCAAGGCCGTGGCCGGCGACATACGCTTCGTCGAGGGGAACGTCTGCGACGCGGAACTCGTCGACCGCCTCGTGGCCGACGTCGACGTGGTCGTCCATCTGGCCGCCGAATCCCATGTGGACAATTCACTGCGCGACCCCGAACCCTTCGTCCGCAGCAACATCATGGGGACGTACGTCCTTCTGGAGGCCGTGCGCCGCCACGGGCGCAGGTTCCATCACGTATCCACCGACGAGGTGTTCGGCGAGCTGGACCTCGACTCGGACGACAGGTTCACCGAAGCGAGCGCCTTTGATCCGTCGAGCCCTTACTCGGCGACCAAGGCGAGCTCCGACCTGCTCGTACGGGCGTGGGTCCGATCCTTCGGGGTAGCGGCGACCCTGTCGAACTGCGCCAACAATTACGGGCCTTACCAGTATGCGGAGAAATTCATCCCGCGGCAGGTGACCAATGTGCTCGTGGGACGGCCGCCGAAGCTCTACGGGACCGGCAGCAACATCCGGGAGTGGACGCACGTCGAAGACCACAACGAAGCGGTCCATCTCATTCTGGAAAAGGGCGGGATCGGTGAGACCTATCTGATCGGATCGGGATGCGAAGTCAGCAACAAGGAAATGCTGGAAACGATCCTGGAATTGATGGGAAAACCGGTGGACCGGTATGAACGAGTCCCGGACCGACCGGGGCACGACCTGCGCTATGCCAACGACTCGACCAAACTGCGATCCCGGCTCGGCTGGGAGCCCCGCCATCGGAGTCTGCGCTCCGGGCTCATCGCGACCATCGACTGGTACCGGGAGAACACCTGGTGGTGGGGGCCCCGTAAGGACGGCATCGAGCGCGGTTACGACGCACTGGGCAGGTAAGGGTCGCTCTCCCTCCCCGGGAGGGCTGTGGTTTCGACCCGAACTATTCAAGTCAGTGTTCCCGATCACGGGTTGATGCGGAGCGCGGCTGGAAACACTGGCCAGTGATCATTTGCACTGACTATGGGGGAAACGATGACCGTCCATGAGACGTCCTCATTACTCGCCTCGTGCCTGACCAGACTTCGTTGGTCGCCGGAACAGCTGGCTCTGGAGATCAACAAAAAGTGCGGAGCGGGAACAATCAGCAAAAAGGCTCCCTATAATTGGTTGAAAGGGGCCCGGCCGCGTCGGCAATTGCCTTACGTGGTCGCCGAGATCCTCGCCGACCGGCTGGGCGAGCCGATCACGGCCGAGGCACTGTGGCCGGGGTCCCCACCGTCCGCCCTCGCCCTGGGGCGGGCCGCCCGTATCCAGAGCGTGTCCTCCGTGCCGAGCCTGCCGGTGGTGATGAGCGACCTGGTCAACGTGTCGGTCGCCTGGCTGGTGGAGGACGAGCCGGCGCCGCCCGTCCGGCTGTACGGGGACGAGGTGCCGGACGTGGCCATGCAGATGCTGTCCGCGCGCCTGAGCCAACTGCGCAAGGTGGACGAGATCTCCAGCACCAGACTCGCGATGGACTGGGCTCTCCTCGATCTTCAGTCGGCGCGCAAACTGGCCGCGGACCACGCCTACGACGACTCGACCGGTGTGCAACTGCACCGCCTCATCGCCGAACTGGCCCATCTGGCCGGATGGCTCGCCGCCGAACTGGGACTGCTCCGCATCGCCCGGTCCTGTCTGCTGACCGGGCTCGCCGCCGCCCGCACCGCCCGGGACCGCTCGCTCGCCGCCTACATCATCTCCAGCATGAGCTACCGGTCGATCTGGGAAGGGGAGCCGGAGGCCGGCCTGCGACTGATCCGCATCGCACGCAAGGGAACGGAACGGGAGGATCGCGACCTCCACCTGGCGCTGCTGGCGGCTCGCGAGGCACGGGTGCGCGCGGCCCTCGGTGACAGGCGGGGCTGCGAACACGCCATCGCCGAGGCGGCGGAGCTGAGCCTCGACCGTCGGCCGGCCTCCGCCAAGCCCTGGGTCCAGTGGGTGAACCGGGCCGTGATCCTCGCGGACGCCGGCCGGTCCTGGCTGGAACTGGGCTGCTTCCGGCGGGCCGAGAACTATCTGGCGCACGGACTCGCGCTGTTCGGCGACTGCCAGCCACGCAACCGGATGCTGCACGCCACCTCCCTGGCCGAGGCCCGGCTGGGCCGCGGCGAGGTCGACGGAGGTGCCGAGGCCGCCGAGGAGGCGCTGTCACTGGCCGGGGCGATGGCCTCCCAGCGGGCCCGTGTGCGCCTGTCGGGACTGCGTCGGCAGTTCCTCCAGAACGACCACGCGGTCGCGCGTGACATCTCCCGGCGGATAGCCGAGTTCCTGGCGAGGGACCGATCACTGCCGGACAGTTGACCATCACCAAGAGGCCGTCACCCGAAGTCCGTCCTCGGGTGACGGCCTTTCACTGCGACACGCGCGTCGCGCAGGCCGGAGGCGAGGGGCGGCTACTGCGCGCCGCTGCCGTAGGGCCGAGTCATGATCTCCATGTTGTGGCCGCTGGGGTCCTCGAAGTAGACACCCCGCCCGCCGTCCCGATCATTGATCTTCCCGGGTTCCCGGTGGTACTGGTCCGCCCAGTAATCGATGCCGCTCTCGCGGATCCGACCGAAGATCTGGTCGAACTCGTCGTCGCTGATGAGAAACGCGCAATGCCCCGGAACTATGTCACCTCCGCCCCGCACGTCCATGAAGTCGAGCGACACGTCGTTGGCGAGTTGCAGAACCGCGAACGGGCCCATCTCCTTCGGCTTCGGAAGGCCGAGCAGATCGGCCATGAACTGCGCCGAGGCGTCCTTGTCCTTCACCAGGACGATGGTGTGGTTCAACTCCACGGCCATGAACTTCTTCCCCTCTGTTCGGTCCTACTGCGAGATCTTCTGTTCGGCCGTCCCCCACCCGCGGACTTCCGGTCCGACCATGTTCAGCTCCCGTAACATGGGCATGTAGTTGATCACGTCCCAGTGTTCGACGACCTTTCCGTCGACGAAGCGGAACTCCTCCGCGGTGTGCCACGTCACCTCGCGGTGGGTCGGGGCGATATCCATGAAAGGGCCCTTGTGCGTGGCGGTGACGCTGATGCGCACGCTGACCCGGTCGCCCTCGGCTATCACGCTCTTGACGTCCAGCCGCACATCGGGAAACGCCGTGAGGCCGGATTCCATGCGTTGGACCATTTCCTCGTTCGGAATGATCCGCTCCTCGGAGTGATGGACGATGTCCGACGCCCAGTGCGCGGTCACTCCGGCGAGCTCCCCGCGGTTCCATGCGTCGACCATCTGCAGACAGCGCTTCTTGTTTTCGGCCGATGTCAACTTGCCTCCTCCTTTGACTGCTTGACGGGCTCCACAGTCTTCCGACCGCTCCTTGAGAACACATCAAGGAGCGGTCGCAATACTCACGGGCGAGGAAACTTCCCCATGGCGAAAGGAGGTCGGGAACCATGACGTATCTGGTGACCGGCGCGTCCGGACACGTCGGCAGACATGTGACCGAGCGGCTGGTGGCGGCGGGCCACGAAGTGCGGGCGATGACCCGGACACCGGGACGGACCCCCGTCCCCGGCGGCGTGCGCGTGGTCGCCGGCGACCTGAACACCCCGGACAGCCTGGACGGTGCCCTGCGGGGAGTCGAGCGGATGTTCCTGTTCCCGGTGCCGGAGACCGCGTCCGAAGTAGTCGAGCGTGCGGTACGCGCCGGCGTGCGACGCATCGTGGTGCTGTCGTCCAGCTCGGTCCACGACGAGACCACGCACAGCGGAGCCCACCACCGTGCCGTGGAACGCGCGGTGGAACGCAGCGGAGTCGAGTGGACCTTCGTACGCCCCGACGAGTTCGCGAACAACCTGCTGTGGAAGTGGGGGCACTCGATCCGCACCGAACGCGTCGTCCGCGCCCCCTACCCCGAGGCCCGGCGCGCGTTGATCCATGAGCGCGACGTCGCCGCCGTGGCCGGCGTGGCCCTGATGGCGGACGGTCACGACGGCGCCTGCTACGAGCTGACCGGCCCCGAACTGCTGGACCAGCCGCAGCAGGCAGCACGGATCGCGGCGGTCACCGGCCTCGACATCCGCTTCGAGGAGGTGAGCCCGCAGACCGCGCGGGAGGAGATGGGCCGGTTCATGCCCGAGCCGGTGGTGGACATGGTCCTCGACTACCTGGTCGAGTCGGTGGCCAACCCACCCGCGCCCCTGCCCACGGTGGAGAAGGTCACCGGACGCCCGGGCACGCCGTTCGACCAATGGGTGCGCGACCACACGGCGGAACTCGTCGGCTGAGCACACCAAGCCGCGGCCCCGGGGCGATGGGCCCCGGGGCCGCGAACGCTTCGGTGCCGTCAGTCCCGCCATCCCGCCGCGGTCGGCCACGGCTCGTCGAGCTGGCGGTAGGTGCCGAGATAGTCGGGCCAGTCGCGGTGATCGCGAATCCTGCCGTCGACCACCTTGATGAGATGGATCTGTTCACCCGAGAAGCGGCGGCCGGTCGGCGCCATCCCCACCAGATCTCCGACATGGCGTCCGTACAGGGCCAGGTAGGCGCGCACCCAGTCGCCGCGTTCCTCGTACCGGATCTCCTCCAGGCGCACTTCCTCCGAGAAGGTCATGCGAAGCCACTTCACCGCCATGGCGAAGACGGCCGGCCCGCGCCAGCTCTTGTCCTCCATGTGTTCGAGGGAGGCCGGGTTCAGATAGTCGGGGTGAATGTAGTCGTCCACATCGCTGGTGTCGCCGGTGTTGTAGGCGCGCACCATCCTCCTGACGACATCGACATTGCCGCTCACAGCCGTTCCTTTCAGAAGAGCGCCTCGGCACCGACAGCCTCGGGCACCGACACGGAGACAGGGGATGGCCTCACGCGACCGACAGCGCGCCGTCCACCGGCACCACCGCGCCGTTGAGGTAACCCCCGTCGGCCGAGGACAGCGTGACGATCCACCAGGCGATGTCCTCGGGAGCCCCGACCCGGCCGAGCGGAATCTCCTCCCGCATCCGGGCCATGAACCCCTCGTACTGGGCCTGGGACACACCGGCCCGCAGGGCCACGCCGGTGTCGGTGACGCCGGGCGCGACCCCGATGACCCGGATGCCACGCGGGGCCAGTTCGACGGACCAGGTGCGGGTGAGCACATCGAGACCGGCCTTCGTCGCGCAGTAGACCGCGTTGTCCGGGATGGTGCGCAGACCTATCGACCCGGCCGAGCTGATGTTGATGACCAGGCCGCCGGTCTCCTCCAGCGCGTCGAGAGCCTGCTGGGTGAGCATGATCGGCGCGATGAGGTTCGTCCTGATCTGGGCCTCGACCGACTCCTGGGCGAGTGAGCCGAGGCGCGCGAAGCTCGCGATCCCGGCGTTGTTGACGAGCACGTCGAGCCGCCCGAGTTGGCGTCGCGCGGTGTCGACGACGGTGGCGGCCGCGTCCGGCTCGGTCAGGTCGAGCGGGAGGGTGTGGATACCGTCCCGCCCCTTCGCGGTCTCGGCGAGCGTGTCGGCGGACCGCCCGACGATCAGGACCGCGTCGCCGGCGTCGGCGAACGCGTGCGCGGCGGCACGGCCGATGCCCGTACCGCCGCCCGTGATGACGATTCCTCGCATGCTGCTCTGTCTCCCTTTTCTCGCGGACCGGGCATCTCAAGGTGCCGGGAGCGCCTAGAAAACGACTCGAAGCGGCCTCACGGGATTCCCCGCCGCCCGTCGCATTTCCACTCCGATTCGAGGGCGTCGCTAGGCGCGGCTGCGAGCTTGAGCCCATGACGGACAGCATGGAACGGACGGCCGTTGTCACCGGCGCGAGCAATGGAATCGGTCGGGCGATCGCCGCCACATTGGCGGCGGAAGGCGTACGGGTCTACATCTGCGGCCGGGACCCGGCGACCATCGAGAAAACGGTTGCCGAACTACGTGACGAGGGAGGGGAGGTGAGCGGACAGGCCTGCGACGTCACCAAGCCCGACCAGGTCACCGCGCTGATGACCGCATGCGTCGAACGGTACGGGCCGGTGGACATCCTGGTGAACAACGCCGGCCGGCCCGGTGGGGGAATCACCGCGAACATCGACAACGAATTGTGGTACGCCACCATCGACACCAATCTCAACGGCGTTTTCCTGATGACCAAGGCCGTGCTGAACGAAGGGCGTATGCCGGAGCGTGCGAATGCCCGGATCATCAACATCGCCTCGGTCTGGGGCAAGCAGGGCACCATCGGAGGCGCGCCCTACGCGGCGGCCAAGCACGGCGTCGTGGGATTCAGCCGGTGTCTGGCGCTGGAACTGGCGAAGACCGGGATCACCGTCAACGCGGTGTGCCCCGGATATGTCGAGACCCCGATGTCGGTCAACGTACGCGCCTGCCAGGCAGGCATCTGGCAGGTGGACGAGGAGGAGGCGCTGCGCCGGCTGGCGTCCGACATCCCCGTCGGGCGGTACAGCGAGCCCGAAGAGGTCGCCTGGATGGTCTCCTACCTCGCCTCACCGAAGTCCGCGTCGGTCACCGGACAGGCGCTGAACGTGTGCGGCGGCTTCGGTGTCCACTGATCGTCCGCCCACCGACTCACGGGCAGGAGGTGGGCGATGGGAGGCGTCGCGATAATCGGCGCGGGCACTGGCGGACTGTGCCTGGCCCAGGCGCTGCACGCCGCCGGGATCGAGGTGACCGTCCACGAACGGCACCACACCCCGACCGACCCGCTGCACGGCTACCGGGTCCGTATCAACCCGATCGGGGCTCGCGCGCTGCGCCGCTGTCTGCCGGGCCCGGTGTGGGAGGCGTTCCTGTCCCGTGCCGGACGGATCGGGCAGGACTTCGGATTCCTCACCGAGCGACTGCGGGAACTGACCGTCGTGGACGGCGGTCCGGACGCCGAACCGCACTACTCCGCCGAGCGCGGCATGCTGCGGGAGGTCCTGCTGAGCGGGCTGGAGGACGTGGTGCGGTTCGGCGCCTGCTTCGAACGCTACGAACGCAGGCCGGACGGCAGGTTCGAGTGCCGCTTCACCGACGGCACGCGTACCACGGCCGACCTCGTCGTCGGGGCGGACGGGGCCAACTCCCGGGTTCGTGCGCAGTATCTGCCGCATGCGCGGCGCGTTGACATCGGGATGGTCTCCGTCGTCGGCCGCCTCGCTCTGCCCGCCGCCGACCGGCTGCTTCCCGAGTGCCTGCGCAGCCGTCCCAACTCGGTGGTCGCGCCACGCGGAACGGGCATGTTCGTCGCACGGCACGAGCCCGGCACGGACGAGGGCTACCTCATGTGGGCGTACGGCGCCGGCGCGCATCGCTATCCCGCGGACGTCGAGGCCATGTCCGGCACCCAACTGGCCGAACTGATCGGCGGGTTGACCCGGTCCTGGCATCCCGCGCTGCGGGCGATGGTCCGCGAGACCGACCCGGAGACGGTCAACGCGGTCACCATCCGCACATCGGTCCCTCCCGATCCCTGGCCGGCGACTGGGGTGACCCTGCTCGGTGACGCCATCCACAGCATGACGCCGCTGCGGGGCGTGGGCGCCAACATGGCGCTCAACGATGCCGCGCTCCTCGCCAGTGAACTCATCGGCTGCGCGGATCAGCGCATGGCCGTGCGCCGCTACGAGGTCGCGATGCGGCAGGAGGGTTTCCGCGCGGTCGCCGAGTCGTTGCGGGCCGCCCGGATGTTCGTGTCCGAAAGCGCGGTGCAGCGCTTGGCGTTCAAGACGGTGCTGCGCACCGCCGCCGCGATCCCCCCGCTCCGGAAGGTGCTGTTCGCCAAGCTCGGATGATCGGCGCCGGTTCCCACTCGACAGCGGGCGCGATGATCGCGCCCGCTGTCGAGTGTGCGCGAGCGCGCCGCCGGCGCGCCCGCTCTGTCCGTCGCCGTGGGGTCAGGAGCCGACGCGGGCGGTGACGAAGCGCACCGGCGTCTCGATCACCAGCGAGCCGTCGGGGGCGCTCAGCTCGGACAGCCCGGCGATCAGCGAACGGCGCAGATCCTCGGCGACCGGCTCCGGCAGCCGCTCCCACAGCAGCCGCATGCCCTGTGTGTGCGACCAGTCGACCCAGGCGGCCGGCGACTCCGCGGTCATCGGAACGGGCTGGTCCTCGACGATCACCTCGCTGAACCCGGCCTCGCGCAGGGTGACTTCGAGCAACTCCAGGTCGGAGAGCCAGCCGTTGTAGCGCCGACGCAGCTCGCTCGGCTGCCAGTCGGCCGGCAGCGCGGCGAGCACCGACGCCGGGATCATCGGGGTGAACACCGGCGGCAGGAACGGAAAGCTGTCCGCTTCGAAGACGGGGCAGGTGAAGGCGAGCCGGCCCGTGGACGCCATGATGCGCGGATAGCGGGCCAGTGCGGCGGGGGCGTCGGGCAGGAACAGGATGCTGTAGCTGCCGAGCACCAGATCGAACGAGCGACGCGCGAACCGCGGTCGCTCGGCGTCCATGACCATCAGCTCGACGTTGTCGGCGCCGGCCCTGGCCGCCTCGGCCCGCGCGGCCTCGACCATGGTGTCGGCGATGTCGATGCCGACGGCCCGCCCGGTCGGGCCCACGGCCCGTGCGGCGGGGAAGAGCGCGGCGCCGCGACCGCAGCCGACGTCGAGCACCCGCTCACCCGGCTGCGGCGCGGCGAGCTCGACCAGGAGCCGGCCCATGGGGGTGAAGAAGCCGACTCCGCCCCGGTCGTAGGAGTCGGCGGCGTTCTTGAAGGCGTTCGTCACGCCGGATTTGTAGGCAGTCGAATCCATTCTCTCCTCCAGATCATTGGCTCCTCCAGAGAAATAGCCGATGCCGGTGGAGTGCCGCATGAAATACGGTCGAGAGATTCTCGAGCGATGGTCTGAATTTCTCCGCGTCGGGCGGGGAGGTCTTGTGGCGCGTGTTCGGCAGGGCTCAGGATGGCTGGGACAAAAATGTTGCCGGACGAGGCAGGCAGGCAGGAAGGAAGCCATGACGAGCGAGGCGATCGATGTCGTACGCAGGATGGTCCAGGCATTTGCCACGGGTAAAACAGACGACGCCGTGGAGTACATCCATTCGGAATACCTCAACCCGGCCACGCTGGAGCGCTCGGACAAGCGCGGTCCGGAGGGTTTCACCGATTCCGTCGAATGGTTGCGAAACGCGTTCTCTGAATTGAATTTCGAGGAGATCGAGTACCGGGCGGGCGGCGAGTTCGTCACGGCGTATCTGGTGATGAGCGGCCGGCACACCGGTGATCTCGTCGGGCTGCCGCCCACCGGCCGCAGGTTCGCCGCCGAACAACTGCACCTGTGTCACGTCGTGGACGGGCGGATCCGGCACCACCGCGAGTGGCGCGACGACCTGGGGTGCCTCCGGCAACTCGGACTCCCCGCGCTGCCCGACTGAGCGCCCGCACGGCCCGATCGGGCTCGTTGCGAGGCGCTCGCTGCCCTTGCTAGAGTCCGATTCGGCTTCTCACCGTTGGGCTCATGCCTCGCCAACCAGCTTCTCTGGGTCCCGATGACCCTGGGGAAGGTGGGAGTCACACCGCAAAGGGATTTCTCTGTAATGGCGGTGGCAGTTCGGCCAACGGGTCGGTCTTCCGCCGGGACAATGGTGAATTGTCGGTGCCGGTATCGGGTGCTTCCCGCGTCCGGCGCTGTTCCGCTGTGTTGACGCGTCACCGCCGTCCAGAGTTCCCTCCGGCCGTGGCGTCCCCAAAACCATGGCCGGTGCTCCGAGTTCATGGAGGTCATCGGAGTGACGGAAGTCAAAACGGCGGAAGCGCCGGTCACGCAACGGCCGTGGCTGGTCCTCGGCATCATGTGCATCGGCTTCTTCATGGCGCTGCTGGACGGAAGCATCGTCAATATCGCCATCCCGACCTTGATCAACGGCCTGGACGCCTCCTACGACCAGGTGCTGTGGATCATCGACGGATACATGCTGGTGTTCTCCGTGCTGCTGATCACCACCGGGCGGCTGGGAGACATCTTCGGATACCGGCGCCTTTTCCTGATCGGCATCACCCTCTTCACCCTGGCCTCCGCCGCGTGCGGGCTGGCCGACTCACCCGGCGCACTGCTCGTAGCACGTGTGCTGCAAGGGCTCGGCGGTGCGCTGCTGTTTCCCCAGGTGATCTCGTCGATCCTGACGATCTTCCCGCCTCGGCTGCGCGGCCGCGCGTTCGGCCTCTTCGGGGCGATCGTCGGCTTCGCCCCGATCGTCGGCCCGGTCGTCGGCGGTTTCATCCTCGCCCACCTCAGCTGGCGCTGGATCTTCTTCATCAATGTGCCGATCGGTGTGATCACGGCTCTGCTGGCCCTGCGCTACGTCCCGGTCATGCGGCCCGGCCGCAGCCAAGGCCTCGATCTGATCGGCGTGGTGCTGGCCACCGCCGGCCTCACCGGCATCGTCTTCGGCCTGATCGAGGGCGAGCGCTACGACTGGGGGACCATCAGCGGGCCGATCAGTATCGCTTCCGTCATCATCGCCGGTTTCGCGCTGGTGGTCGCCTTCGTCCTGTGGCAGCACCACCGGAAGAACGACTCCCTCATGCCGCTCGCCCTGTTCAACGCCCGTAACTTCTCCGTCGGCAACGGGGTCGGGTTCATCTTCCAGCTCGGCATGATCGGCATCGCTTTCGTCCTCGTGCTCTATCTCCAGACGGCACGCGGCTACAGCGCGCTGGAGACCGCCGCGGTCATGCTGCCCAACGCCATCCTGACCGCGGTCGGCTCCACCTACGCCGGCCGGCTGTCCGACAAGTTCGGCGGCAAGTACGTCCTGATGACCGGGCTCGGGCTGCTCACCGTCGGCCTGCTCGTCCTGGTCGCCACCACCGACCCGGCCGGCAGCGCCTGGAGCCTGCTCCCCGGCCTGGTCATCATCGGCATCGCCAGTGGCGCCACCTTCGCCCCGTTGCAGCAGGCCACCATGGACGGGGTGAACCCGCAGTTGGCCGGCGCCGCCTCCGGTGTCTCCAACACGACCCGCCAGGTCGGTGGCGTCCTCGGTACGGCGGTTCTGGGCGCCCTGCTCTCCGCCCGGCTCAGCGCCAACCTCTCGACCGAGGCCGAGCAACAGGCCGCCCAACTGCCCTCGGACCTGCGCGAGCAGTTCACGGCCGCTGCCGACAGTGCCGCGAATTTCAGCCCGCCCAACGCTCCCGTGGGCCTCAGCAGCGGTGAGACGGCCCTCTTCGAACGCCTGGGCGACGAAGCGTTCGCGACGAGTTTCACGAACGCCATGCACACCACCTTCCTGGCCTGTGCCGGCGTTCTCGTCGCGGCCACGATTCTCTGCGGCCTCTTCACGACACCGCCCAAACCCGACCCCGCCGAGGAGGCCACCCCCGAGGAGGACGCCCGAACCGCAGCCCAGGACTGACCAACACCATCAAGGGAGCGGGCGCACTGTGCGCCCGCTCCGGCTGACCGCACGGTGAGCCCCAGGCGCCGGGCGCGCGCGACGTCGGCGTTCGGTGTCTCGGGCTCGTCAGGACCGACGCCCCGCACCGTGGCACAGTGGCGGTATGTGCGGCCGCTATGCCTCCACCCGTAGCCCCGAGGACCTCGCCCAGCTGTTCCAGGTCTCGGAGTGGCACCCGGAGGAAACCCTCGCGCCGAGTTGGAACGTGGCCCCGACCGACGAGGTGTGGGCGGTCCTGGAGCGCAGGCCGCGCGGCGCCGACGAAGACGCACCGGCCCGGCGCCGGCTGCGGCCGCTGCGGTGGGGGCTGGTGCCCTCGTGGGCGAAGGACGTGAAGATCGGCGCGAGGCTGATCAACGCGCGCGTGGAGACCGTGCACGAGAAGCCCGCCTTCCGGCGCGCGTTCGTCAAGCGCCGCTGTCTGCTGCCGGCCGACGGCTTCTACGAGTGGGACGAGGTCAAGGACGGGAAGTCGGGCAAGGTCCGCAAGCAGCCCTACTTCATCCACCCGGAGGACGGACAGGTCCTGGCCCTCGCCGGGCTGTACGAGTTCTGGCGCGATCCGGCCGTCAAGGACGACGAAGACCCCGCCGCCTGGCTGCTGACCTGCACCATCATCACCACCGAGGCCACCGACGCCGCCGGCCGTATCCACCCCCGTATGCCGCTCGCCCTCACCCCCGACCACTACGACGCCTGGCTCGACCCTCACCACCAGTCGACCGACGATCTGCGTGCCCTGCTCGCCCCGCCGGCGGACGGCCACCTGGACGCGCGCCCCGTCTCACCCGCCGTCAACAGCGTCAGCAACAACGGCCCCCAGCTCCTGGACGAGGTCCCCGCCCCCTGACCACGGCAAAGGTGAGTTCCGCGTGACATGAGCCGGAGCTCACATGAAGACGCTGACAGGGAGACCTGACAGGGAGACCCTGACATGAAGACATGAATGAGTCTTCATCTGTTCCTCTATTGTGGTGGCATGACTGCCACGCTCACCCCACCCTCGGCCGGCCATGCCTCGTCCCCGCACACGGCAGCCGTACCCCGGCGGCGTACCCGGCTGCTCGCGCTGCCGGAGGTCCGCTGGGCCGGCGCGGCCACCGTGCTGTTCCTGCTCGCGCTGCCCCTCCAGCTGGCCGGAGCGCCGGCCTGGACGTGGGGCCCGCTCTACGCGCTGTCGTACGTCACGGGTGGCTGGGAGCCGGGCTGGGAGGGGCTCAAGGCGTTCAGGGACAGGACGCTCGACGTCGATCTGCTGATGGTCGTCGCCGCGCTCGGCGCCGCCTCGATCGGGCAGGTCATGGACGGCGCCCTGCTGATCGTCATCTTCGCGACCTCGGGTGCCCTGGAGGCGCTCGCCACCGCCCGTACCGCCGACTCGGTGCGCGGCCTGCTCGACCTGGCCCCCGCCACGGCCACCCGGATCGCCGCCGACGGCAGCGAACAGGACGTCGGCGTCGAGGAGTTGACGGTCGGCGACACCATCCTCGTACGGCCAGGCGAGCGCGTCGGAGCCGATGGGCGGGTGCTGCACGGAACCGGTGAGGTGGACCAGGCGAGCATCACCGGCGAACCCCTCCCCGCGGTCAAGGAGCCCGGTGACGAGGTCTTCGCGGGCACCCTCAACGGCACCGGCGCGCTGCGCGTCCGGGTCGAACGCGACGCCTCCGACTCCGTGATCGCCCGGATCGTGAGAATGGTGGAGGAGGCTTCCGAGACCAAGGCGCCCACCCAGCTCTTCATCGAGAAGGTCGAACAGCGCTACTCGCTTGGCATGGTCGCCGCGACCCTCGCCGTGTTCGGCGTGCCGCTCGCGTTCGGTGAGGAGTTCTCCGAGGCGCTGCTGCGCGCCATGACCTTCATGATCGTGGCCTCGCCGTGTGCGGTGGTCCTGGCCACCATGCCGCCCCTGCTGTCGGCCATCGCCAACGCCGGCCGGCACGGTGTGCTGGTGAAGTCGGCCGTGGTGATGGAGCGCCTGAGCCAGGTGGACGCCGTGGCACTGGACAAGACCGGCACCCTCACCGAGGGCACACCGCGCGTCGTCGACGTACGGCCGGTGCCCGAATGCGCCCTGGACGAGGACGAGTTGCTGACGCTCGCCGCCGCGGCCGAGCACCCCAGTGAACATCCGCTGGCGCGGGCAGTGGTGGAGGCCGCGCGTGAGCGATGCCTCGACCTGCCCCCGGCGCAGGACTTCACGTCCGCGCCCGGCATCGGCGTCAAGGCCGTCGTCGACGGCCGTACGGTCGAGGTCGGCGCCCCGGCCCGGCTGCTGGCCGACCTCGACGGCGTGGTCGGGGCACTGGCCGAGGAACTGGAGGAGTGCGGCCGTACCGCCGTCCTCGTGATCGTCGACGGCAGCCCCGCCGCGGTGCTCGGTATCGCGGACCGGCTCCGCCCCGACGCGGCCGCCACCGTCGCGGCCCTCACCGCACTCACCGGCACGGTCCCTGCCCTGCTCACCGGCGACAACTCCCGGGCCGCCGCCCACCTGGCCGCCGAGGCCGGCATCGAGGACGTACGCTCCGGGCTGCTGCCGCAGGACAAGCTGGGCGCCGTCAAGGAGTGGGAGGGCGCGGGCCGCAAGGTCATGGTCGTCGGGGACGGCGTCAATGACGCGCCCGCGCTGGCCGCCGCCCATATCGGAGTCGCCATGGGCCGGGCGGGCTCCGACCTGGCCCTGGAGACCGCCGACGCGGTGGTCGTCCGCGACGAACTCGCCGCCGTCCCGACCACCGTGGCCCTGTCCCGACGCGCCCGGAAGCTCGTGGTGCAGAACCTCGTCATCGCCGGGGTGTTCATCGCCGGCCTCGTCGTCTGGGACCTGGCCGGCACGCTGCCGTTGCCGCTCGGCGTCGCGGGCCACGAGGGCTCCACGGTCCTGGTCGGACTGAACGGACTACGGCTGCTGCGGGACACGGCCTGGGAGCGGGCGGCGACCGACGGGGCCGGCTGAGGGAGGGCGGCGCTGAGGTCGACCCGTCGGACCGAGACCGGTGCCGTCCGTCGCCAGGATGACTTCCGGCCGTAGCGGGAACGGGAGGTCAGCGGCGGGGTGCCGGGCCGCTGCTGCGGCGGACCACCAGGTCGACCGGGACCAGCGAGTCGGCCCGGGACGCGACGTCGGAGCCGTCGAGCCGGTCCAGCAGCAGACGCAGCGAACGCGTGCCGATCTCGGCGAAGTCCGTACGCACGGTGGTCAGCGGCGGCAGGAAGTGCGCGGCCTCGGGGATGTCGTCGTAGCCCACGACGCTGATGTCACCCGGCACGGACCGGCCGGCCTCGTGCAGGGCGTGCAGCAGACCGAGGGCCATCTGGTCGTTGGAGGCGAACACGGCCGTGACGTCCGGGCGCCGCGCCAGGTGCCGCCCCAGCTCATAGCCGGAGTCGGCGCTCCAGTCGCCGGTCAACGGGGCCGGCACCTCGGCGCCCGCCGCCTCCAGACAGGCCTGCCAGCTGCCCAGCCGGTGATCGGCCGAGGTCCAGCCGGTCGGGCCCGCGATGTGCCACACCGCGCGATGGCCCAGGCCCAGCAGATGCTCGACGGCCTTGCGGGCCCCGGTCCTGGAGTCGCCCGTGACCTGCTGGGTGTCGGCGTCCAGGCCGTTCTCCAGCACCACCAGCGGGGTGTCGAGGCGGGTGTCCGCCAGGGCCTTGCCCACCCAGAGCTGCGGGGCGATGGCGATCACCCCGTCCGCGCCCTCGGCCGACAGCCGGTTCACCGCCTCGACGACCGTGTCGGGCTCCGCCGTGTCCAGCGCGATCGAGCTCAGCAGGTAACCGGCCTCCTGGGCCGCGGTGTTGATCGCGGTCAGGATGCTGGCGGGACCGTAACGGGCGGCGTCGAAGGAGATCACGCCGACCATCCGGGTCCGCCCGCTGGCCAGCGACCGGGCACTGCGGCTCGGCCGGTAGCCCAGCGTCCGCATGGCGTCCAGAACCGTCTCGCGGGTCTCGGCCCGCACCGACGGATGGTCGTTGAGGACGCGGGAGACGGTCTGCTTGGACACGCCGGCCAGCCGGGCCACGTCGTCCATCACGGGACGCGAGCCCGCGAAGTTCCGTCTGCTGCGCCCTCGCGGAGCCGAGCCGTCGGGGGAGCCTCGGGTCATGGTCGCTGTTTCCTCGACATGGTCACGGGGGCGGCGTTCCGCCCCGGCAGGCCCCCAGCATAGGCAGGGAGGTGCCGGTCGGCGGGGGAGTGGTGGCCGTCGGGACGGGCGGGCGGTGGGGGCGGGGCATCAGTCGGTCTCCGGGCCGAGGTCGGGGGTGTCGGTGAGCTGGGCGCGGGTGCCGGTCGTGGCGTGCAGTTCCAGCAGGATCAGGTCGTTGGTGCCGGGGCGCAGGATCGGCGCGGGGACGTAGAGAGTGCGCTGCGGGCCGCGGTTCCAGTAGCGGCCCAGGTGGAAGCCGTTGATCCAGGCCTGGCCCTTGGTCCAGCCGGGCAGCGCGAGGAAGGTGTCGGCGGGGGTTTCGATCTCGAACGCGCCGTGGTGGAAGGCGGGTTCGGTGGCCGTGGGCGCGTCCGACGGTGCGAACGGCACCGTGCTCAGGTCGTCCAGGGGGAGGGGGTGACAGGCCCAGTCGTGCAAGGGACTGCCATTGAGGGTGACAGGGCCGAGGAGGCCCTTGGGGGCGCCGATGCGCGGGCCGTAGTTGACGCCGCCCATGTTCTCGACGAGGACCTCCAGCGTGGCGCCGGGGTGCGGGACGCGCACGGGCAGGGTCTCGTCATGGCGTTCGCGTTCCAGTACGCCGACGGGGGCGCCGTCCACGAAGACCTGGGCGCGGTCGCCGACCCCGCCCGCGAAGTGCAGCAGCCCGTCGCCCGCCGTGTCGAAGGCCGTGCGGTAAAGGGCGTAACCGGTGTGCAGGCCCAGGTCGTTCATGGTCGCCGGGTGCTCGGTGCGGACGGGCTCGGCGAGCGCCTTCGCATGTGTCAGCAGCGGTGCCCGGCGGTTCAACTCCACCGTGACGGGCGGGAGTTTGGCAGCCGGCGCCGGGGCGGGCTCCTCGGGCACGGGCACGTGACGGGCGATGACCTCGCGGAAGGCGTGGTACTTGGGGCCGGGGTCGCCGCACTCGGTGAGGGCGGCGTCGTAGTCGTACGACGTGACGGTGGGCTCGTAGGCGTGCTTGTGGTTGGCGCCGTTGGTGAAGCCGAAGTTGGTGCCGCCGTGGAACATGTAGATGTTCACCGAGGCGCCCGCGGACAGCAGCCGGTCCAGGTCGGCGGCGGCGTCGGCCGCGTCCCGCACATGATGCGGACCGCCCCAGTGGTCGAACCAGCCGATCCAGAACTCCGCGCACATCAGGGGACCTTCGGGCTGGTGCCCGCGCAGCTCCGCCAGGTTCTGCTCGACCCGGCTGCCGAAGGTGGCGGTCGCCAGGACACCGGGAAGGGCGCCGGCGGCCAGATGCTCGGGGTCGGCCTGGTCGCAGGTGAAGAGCAGCTCCTCCACGCCCCTTGTCCGGAAGGCCTGTTCGAGGTGCCTCATGTACGCCGTGTCGTCGCCGTAGGCCCCGTACTCGTTCTCCACCTGTACGGCGATCACCGGTCCGCCGGCCGCTGCCGTCAGCGGCAGCAGCGGAGGCAGCAGCACATCGAGATAGCGGTCGAACGCCCCGGTGAAGCGGGGGTCGCTGGAGCGCAGCCGGATGTCGGGGTCCGCGATGAGCCACGCGGGCAGACCCCCGTCGTCCCACTCGGCGCAGATGAACGGCCCGGGACGCAACAGCACACGCAGGCCCTCGGCGTGCGCGAGCGCGAGATACCGGGGCAGGTCCAGCAGGCCGTCGAGGACGAGGGGGCCGTCGGGGTCGGGCTGGTGCAGGTTCCACGGCACGTACGTCTCGATGGTGTTGAGACCCATCAGCCGTGCCTTGCGGAGCCGGTCGGCCCACTGGTCGGGGTGGATGCGGAAGTAGTGCATGGCGCCGGAGACGATCCGGAACGGTTCACCGTGCAGCAGGAAACCGTCGGATGACGTGGTCAGAGCGGACATGCGGGGGCTTCCCTTCACTTTGGGCGGTTGGGCGGTTGGGCGGTTGGGCGGTTGGGTGGTGGGTGGTGTGGATGGTGGTGCGGCGGCTGGTTCGGATCAGCGGGTCAGCGGTCTGGGGGTGCGGGCCAGCGGGGCGGGTGGTGCGGGTCGGTGGTGACGGATGACGTGGATCAGCGGGCCGGGCGGGGTGGATACGCGGCGGCGGACAGCGCGGATCAGCGGCGCCGCGTCGCGCGGATCAGCCACACGGTCGCCGCCAGACACAGGGCCGAGACGGCGCTCAGGATGAGGGGGACACTGCGGATGCCGGACCACTCGATGGCCTTGCCGAGGGCCGGGCCCGCCACCACGCCGCCGACCAGTGACGCGGCGATGACGAGCGCGCCCGCCCGGCGTGCGCGCGGAGCGGCCCGATGCAGCCAGGGCAGGCCGGTCGGGAAGATCGGCGCGATGAAGAGCCCGACACCGGCGTAGGCGTACGGAGCCAGGCCCGGAACCGAGGCGAGCAGCAGACATACCGTCATGCCCGCGCACGAGACCGTGATGATGGCCTGCGCGGAGAAGCGCAGCGCGATCGGGGCGACCAGAAAGCGGCCGACGGTCATCATCAGCCAGTACACGGACGTCGCGGTGGCGGCGACCCCGGCCGAGTAGCCGACGGTCTCCAGATGCGTCGGCTCCCAGCCGCCGACGCCGGCCTCGATGCCGACGTGCAGCACGTACAGGGCCACGAACACGGCGAGTACGGAGCCGAGGCTGCGGGCGAGGACCTGACCTCCGGGTGACTCGGTGGCCGCCGCCTCGGACGGCTGCGGCGCCCGGTCGAGTACGCCGCGCAGGCACAGCAGCAGCGGCAGGTTGGCGAGCGCGAAGCCGAGGAAGACCGCCGGGTAGTGCGCGGAGCCGACCGCGCCGATCAATGCGGGGCCGAGGATCGCGCCGATGCCGAAATGGGCGTGGAGGATGTTGAGCATGGCCGTCGAGCGGTGGCCGAACCCGACGGCGAACAACTGGTTGAGGCCGTAGTCGATACCGCCGAAGCCGAACCCGGCCAGCAGGGACATCGCCAGGGCGGCCGGCCAGTTCGGGGCGAGGGCGAAGCCGGCCGCGCCGACGGCCATCAGCAGATACGAGGCGCCGAGTATCCGCCGGTTGTCGATACGGCCGTAGAGCCGGTCGAAGAGCAGTACACCCGCCACCCCGCCCACGAAATGCGCGCTCAGCCCGAGGCCGGCGGCCGACGGTGACAGGCCGAACTCCTGGCGGAAGGCGGGAATCGCCGGGCCGTACAGAGCCTGAAGGGCACCGATGAGCACGAAGCCCAGGCAGGAGGCGACCACGGCGGCGGGGCTGAAGACCCGCGGGTGCGGAGGTGCCGACGTCAGCGTCATGAGGATGGATGTTACCGGTAACATCACACGGCTCGTCAAGGTGTACGCCGTGGCCCTTGGGAGTGCGTCAGCGCTCGTTTGGGCACCAGGCGATTTGGACTGTCAGTACAGAGCCTAGACAGGTAGTCTAGATATCGACTCGGTGGACCTGTCGCCGGGATGGGACCGACAGAGGAGTGCGCGATGGCGGCCGAACAGGCCCTGGAATCGGAGCGGGACGCGATCGTCGCCGCGCTGAGGCCGGTTGTCGACGGGCTAGCGGTGACGTTCGGGCCGATGTGCGAGGTGGTCCTGCATGACTACCGGCGGCCCGAGAAGTCCGTGGTCGCCGTGGCCGGTTCGGTGACCGGGCGGGCCGTGGGTGGGGCGATGAGTGAGATCGGCATGCGGATCGTCGCGCGTGGCGACGGTGCGGGCGACGAGCTGAACTACGTCACCCGGACCCGCGGTGGCAAGCTGGTCAAGGCCTCCACGATGGTGCTGCGGGACTCCACGGGCACCGTGTTCGGCGCCCTCTGCGTCAACCTCGACGTCACCGCGGTGAGCGACGCCCACGCCCTGCTCGGTGCCCTGGCCGGCATGGGCTCCGCCCCGGCCGACGTACCGGTCACCACCTTCGGCAACGACATCGACTCCGTCGTCGACGCCATCCTCGACACCCACCAGCTCCGGCAGCACGGGAGTTGGGCCGATCTCGACCGCGCCGAGCGCCTGGAGCTGTTCCGGGGCCTGGACGAGCGGGGCGTGTTCGCCGTGCGGCGCGCGATCGAACAGGTCGCGGCACGGCTCGGCATCTCGCGCGCGTCCGCCTACAGCTATCTGTCGCAGGCGCGCGCCGAGGCCGGGACGACGGCGAGCACGGCGACGGACCGGGCCGCGACCGACAAGACAACATCTGGAGGACACGCGTGACGACCACCACCCCACCGGTCACCCTCGACGACGTCCGGGACGCCGCCGCGCGGCTCAAGGGCGTCGCGCACCGCACCCCGGTGCTGCGTTCGCGTACCCTCGACGAACTCGTGGGCGCCGAGGTCTTCCTCAAGTGCGAGAACTTCCAGCGCGTCGGAGCCTTCAAGTTCCGCGGCGCCTACAACGCGGCGTCCCGTCTGACACCGGAGCAGCTCGGCCGTGGCATCGCCGCCTACTCGTCCGGGAACCACGCCCAGGCCGTCGCCCTGGCCGCCCGTGAACTCGGCACCACCGCCGTGATCGTCATGCCCGAGGACGCCCCGCCGTCGAAGCGGGCGGCGACGGAGGGCTACGGCGCCGAGATCGTCACCTACGACCGCTACACCGGCGACCGTGTCGCCATCGCCGAGGCCCTCGCCGCCGAGCGCGGACTCGCAGTCATCCCGCCGTACGAGCATCCGCACATCATGGCCGGACAGGGTACTGCCGCCCTCGAACTCCTCGAAGAGGTGGGGGAGTTGGGCGCGTTGCTGACACCGGTCGGCGGTGGCGGGCTCATGGCCGGCAGCGCCACCGTGGCCAAGGGCCTGTACCCGGACATCCGGATGGTCGGCGTCGAACCGGAGGCCGGGGACGACACCAAGCGCTCCCTGGAGGCGGGGCGGCGCATCAGCATCCCCGTGCCGCACACCATCGCGGACGGGCAGGCCCTGCACACACCCGGGGAGCTGACCTTCTCCGTGAACCGGCGGCTCGTCGACGAAATCGCGCTCGTCAGCGACGACGAGATCAGGGACGCGATGCGATTCGCCTTCGAACGCCTGAAGATCGTGGTCGAGCCGAGCGGTGCCACCCCGCTCGCCGCCCTGCTCACCGGCCGGGTGGGTGCGCTGCCGCGCCGGGTGGGAGTGATCATCTCCGGCGGCAACATCGACGCCGGGCGATTCGCCGTGCTCTGCGGCGACCAGGGTTGAGGGGACGTCCCTCGGTCGGGTCGGGTCCTCCGGTTGGCGTCCCCGGTTGGCCGGGCGGACGATTGAGTGATAGAGGCCGGTCGCCGACGGCGACGTCCAGGGTCGCCGGGGAGACCGGCTCCGGCCGCGGTGAAGCGCGGTCGGAAGGGAGTGCGTCATGTTGGAAGTGAAGACGCTCGACAAGCCTGATGAGCGACGTGATTTCCCCCGCGGACACCTCGAAGCCATCCACATGACGGACCTCGACTTCGCCGTGGCGACCTTCGAGCCCGGCTGGCGCTGGACCGAGTCCGTGGCACCGATCGCGGGAACCGAGACCTGCCAGATGCAGCACAACTGCTATATGGCCCAGGGCCGTATGCACATCCGCATGGACGACGGCGGTGAGAGCGAGGTCGGCCCCGGCGACGTCTTTGTCTGTTCCCCCGGGCACGACGCCTGGGTGGTGGGCGACGAGCAGGTCGTCGTCTACGACTTCCAGGGGCAGACGGCGAGGGAGTACGCGAAGAAGTAGCGCACCGGCCCGACCCGGCACGTCACACGGTGACGACGACCTTCGCACGCGCGTGCTCCACCTCCAGGTACCGGATGGCCTCGGCCGCCTCGCTCAGCGGATACGTCCGCTCGACGACCGGGGCGATCCTTCCGGACTCGGCCAGCTCCCGCAGCGCCGCGAGGTTCGCCCGGCTCTGGCGCGCCGATATTTCGAGCAGCCGCTGGTGGCGCGAGAAGGGCGCCGCCAGCCGCCGCTTGATGAAGAGCCCCATCGGCCCGACGATGCTGCCGCCCTCGTACACGCCGCCGCCGGACAGCAGGAGTGTCCCCGTCGGCGTCAGCACGCGCCGGAACTCGCTCAGCGAGTGGTTGCCCACGAGGTCCAGCACCACGTCGTACCGCTTGTCGCCCCAGGTGAAGTCCTCCTGCTTGTAGTCGATGATCCGGTCCGCGCCGAGTGAGCGGACCATGTCGACGTTCCTCGTGCTGCACACCGCCGTGACCTCGGCGCCGAACGCCTTGCCGAGCTGCACGGCGAAGGTGCCCACGCCACCGGACGCGCCGTTCACCAGGACCGTCTGGCCCGGCTGCACGCGGGCCACGTCACGCAGGCCGATGAGGGCGGTGTTCCCCGCCAGCGGTATCGCCGCCGCCTGCTCGAAGGTGAGGTTGTCCGGCTTCGGGCCGACCTCGCTGTCCCGCGCGCACACGTACTCCGCGAACGCGCCGTCGGCCTCGCCGTACACCTCGTCGCCGGGCTTGAGCCCCGTGACGCCGGAGCCCACCGCCTCCACCAGGCCCGCGAAGTCCCGGCCCCGCACGGGCGACCTGGGCCTGCGGAACCCCATCATGGCGCGACCGATCACCGGGTCGCCGTGCATGAGGTGCCAGTCGTACGCGTTGACCGAGGCCGCGTGCACCCGCACCAGCACCTCGTCGGCCGCCGGCACCGGCCTGTCGATGTCCCTGAACTCCAGGACGTCCGCCGAGCCGTACCGATCCTGAATCACTGCCTTCATGGGATCCCCCCTCCGCTCTCGCCGAGCGTAGGGAATCCGCAGGATGCCCACCATCGGGGACGAACCCTGATTTTCCCCAGGGTCAGGCCCTCCCCTTGCCCTGAGGAAACCGATCGGTTTACGCTTCGAGTGTCGGAAACCGATCGGTTTCCGGCGTAGCGAATTGCGAGGGAGACTCCCATGACCGCCATCGAAGGTTCCGTGGCCCTGGTCACCGGCGGCAGCCGCGGTATCGGCCGTGCCCTGGTCGCGGCCCTGTACGAGCGGGGTGCGAAGAAGGTGTACGCCACCGCTCGCGACCCGCACACCGTCACGCACCCCGACGCCGTGCCGCTCGCGCTGGAGGTCACCGACCCCGCGTCCGTCGAGGCGGCCGTCGAGCAGGCGCAGGACGTCACCCTGCTGATCAACAACGCGGGTGCCTCGGTGAACGCGAACTTCCTCGACTCGCCCGTCGAGGACGTCCGCCGCGAATTCGAGACCAACTTCTACGGACCGCTGCTGGTCACCCGGGCCTTCGTCCCCGTCATCGAGCGCAACGGCGGCGGCCACATCCTCAACGTCCACTCGGTGCTGTCGTGGATCGGCCTCGCCGGCTCCTACAGCGCGTCCAAGGCCGCCTTCTGGTCCCAGACCAACTCGCTGCGGCTCGACCTGAAGCCGCGCGGCATCGAGGTCACCGGCCTGCACGTCGGCTACGTCGACACCGACCTGACCTCCCATGTCGACGCGCCCAAGTCCACGGCTGAGAGCGTCGCGGCCCAGGCCCTCGACGGGATCGCCTCGGATGCCTTCGAGGTCCTGGCCGACGACATCTCGCGGCAGGTCAAGGCCGGCCTGTCGGCCGACGTCGGCTCCCTCTACCCGCAGCTCAACGCCGCCTGATCACACCGGCAGCAGCCGCGTCACCAGTGCGCTGAGCTGCCGGGCGGTGCGGCACTCGTGCATCTCGACCAGCTCGGCGTAGGCGGGCGCGGCCGAGTCGCCCGTGCCCCAGTTGGAGCGCTGTTCCGGGTTCAACCAGTAGACACGGCGGGCCCGTTCGGCGATCTGCCGTACGGCGGCCAGGTTCGGGTCGCTCATGTTCGTACGGGCGTCACCGAGGACGAACACGGTCGTGCGCGGACCGACCGCCTCGCCGTACCGCTCGGCGAACTCGCCCAGCGCCATGCCGTAGTCGCTGCTGCCGTGATAGCCGGTGAGCGTGGCCTCCGCCTCGATGCGGGCACTGAGCCCTTCGGGGTCCGCGGTGCCGCGTTCGAGCAGCCCGGTCACCTCGTCGATCCGGTTGACGAAGGCGAACACGCGTACCTTGCTGAACTGGTCGTGCAGCGCCTGCACCAGCAACATCGTGAAGTCCGAGAAGCCGGACACCGAGCCCGACACATCGCACAGCAGCACCAGTTCGGGACGGACGGGACGCCGTCTGCGCAGCACGGGCTTCATCGGCACCCCGCCCGTCGACAGCGACCCGCGCAGGGTCCGTCGCAGGTCGATCGTGCCGCGGGCGGCGCGACGGCGACGGGCGGCGAGCCGGGTGGCCAGCTTGCGGGCCAGCGGCTGAACAGCCCTGCGCAGCTCGGCGAGTTGGGCCTTCCCGGCGAACAGGAAGTCGACCCGGTCGGCGGTCGGGGTCACGGCTCGCCGGGCGATCTCGTCCCGGCCCCTGCGCTCGGCGACCCGGCGCCGCGCCTCGGCGGCCACCAGCGCGCGGAAGGCCTCGATCCGCCGCCGGATCTCGTCCTCCAGCAGCCGGTCCGCGAACCCCGAACTCCCGCCCTGGCCACGGATGTCGTTGCGGACGCGGGCGAGCAGCGTCTGCGGGCGGAGCCGCTCCAGCGCCTGGTACGACGACCAGCCGTCCGACTCCGGCGAGGAACCGTATCCGCCGAACCCGTCGACCGCCTCGATCGCCAGCCGGCCCATCAACGCCCGGTCGTCGGCGGCCAGGGCGGCCGCCAGCCGGTCGCGCAGGTCGTCGCGCCCCGCGGCCTTCTCCTCCGGGCCGCCCACACCGCTCGGGAAGTAGAGGTCGAAGACCGGGTCGAACACCTGGCGTTGCCCGGTGCCGTGCAACAGCGTCGCCGCGAGTCCCTCGCGCAGCAGCTCGCGGTCCGCGAGCCCGAGCGCCTCGACCGCGTGCGCCGCGTCCACGGTCTCGCCGGTGCCGATCCGGACGCCGTGCGCGCGCAGCGCTCCGACGAGGGAGGTCAGCCGCTCGGCGACGCCCGCGGGTGCGGTCACAGGGCGTCCAGGTCGAGCTTGGCGGTGGCCTTGAGGACGTCGTCCTGATGCTTGAGAAGGACACCGAGCGTGTCCCGTACGACGGTCTCGTCCAGCGTGTCGGCGCCGAGCGCGAGCAGGGTGCGCGCCCAGTCGATGGTCTCGGCGACCGACGGCACCTTGCGCAGGTCCATCGCCCGCAGCGCGCCCACCACCCGGACGACCGAGCGGGCCAGCGCCTCGTCCAGGCCCGGCACCTTCAGCCGTACGATCCGGCGCTCCAGCTCCTCGTCCGGGAAGCCGATGTGGAGGAACAGACAGCGGCGGCGCAGCGCCTCCGAGAGCTCACGGCTCGCGTTGGAGGTGAGGACGACGAAGGGGCGGCGCGTCGCGGTGATGGTGCCCAGCTCGGGGACCGTGACCTGGAAGTCGCTGAGCACCTCCAGTAGCAGCCCCTCCACCTCGACGTCGGCCTTGTCGGTCTCGTCGATCAGCAGCACCGTGGGGTCCTCGCCCCGAATGGCCGTCAACAGCGGCCGGGTGAGCAGGAACTCCTCGCTGAAGATGTCGGTGCGCGTCTCGTCCCATGTCTCGTCGCGGCCCGCGCTGATGCGCAGCAGCTGCTTGGCGTGGTTCCACTCGTACAGCGCTCGGGACTCGTCGACCCCCTCGTAGCACTGGAGCCGTACCAGCCGTGCCTCCGCCACCTCGGCGACGGCCTTGGCGAGCTCCGTCTTGCCGACCCCGGCCGGGCCCTCCACCAGGAGCGGCTTGCCGAGACGGTCGGCGAGGAAGACGGTCGTGGCGACCGCGGGCGAGGCGAGATAGCCGGTCTCGGCCAGACGTGCGGAGACGTCGTCGACGGATGTGAACAACGGGGCCTCCAGCTCGGGGGCGACAGTCGGGGCGTGCAGGACGTGCATATCTAAGCGCTTGTTCACCGATGATGTCACGGGGGTTCCCTGGACCGGAAGGTGGTAGACCGATCGGTTTCCTCTCGTCCCGCGACGCGGTAACCTCGCCGGTATGGCCACCACAGACAAGGCGTCCACCAGGGACCGGCTCCTCGACGCGGCCGGCGAGCTCTTCTACCGCGAGGGCGTCTCCGTCGGCGTCGAGACGCTGTGCCGGACGGCCGGGGTCTCGAAGCGGTCCATGTACCAGCTCTTCACGAGCAAGGACGAGGTGCTCGCGGCGAGCCTGGCCCGTCGGCTGCCGACGTACGAGGCCCAGCTGGCGCCGGACACCCAGGGCGATGCCACGCCTCGCGAGCGGATCCTGCATGTCTTCGAGCGACTGGAGAAGGCGTCCACCGAGCCCGCCTACCAGGGCTGCCCCTACCTCGCCGCGCTGGTCGAGCTGAAGGACCCGGAACACCCGGCGAGTGTGGTCGCCGGCGGGGCGAAGGGATGGATGAAGGAGTTCCTGCGCGCCCGTGCCGAGGAGGGCGGGGCACGGGATCCGGAACTGCTCGCCCGCCAGCTGATGCTGGTCTTCGACGGGGCCAGCGCGCGGGCGGGGGCCCGGGTCGAGACACTGGACGGGCTGACGGTGGCGACGGTGACCACGCTGCTGGAGGCGGCCGGCCTGAAATGAACGGGAGGCGGCCGCCTTAATGACGGGAGGGCCGCCGCCTGCGGTTGCCGGAGCGTCTGCCGTCTCCGGTTGCCGAAGCGTCCGTCCGCCCCCTCCGGCCGCCGCCGCGACCGTCCCCCCAGCTGCCCAGCTGCCCGGCTCACGATGCCACCGCCGCCGCCACCGCCCCCACAGCCGGAGTCCCCAGCATCCGCCGGGCGGTGGCCAGGATCGTGCCCAGCGTCACCGCTGCCGCGACCGCGACGACCGCCGCTCCGATGCCGTAGACCTCACCCGGCAGCACTCCGTCGCTGCGGACCACGGTGAACGGGACGACCCCCGCCAGCGCGGCCAGCGCACCGAAGAAGACACCGGTGACCGTGAGGACCAGTCCCTCGACACCCACCGTCCCGAGCACCTGCCCCGGAGTCGCGCCCGCGAGGCGCTGCTGCCCGAACTCCCGGGCGCGGTAACTGGTCGCCGCATACAGCGAGTTGACCAGCATCACACAGACGAAGACGACGATGATGCCGACGACCGTGAAGTTGAGGGTCTCAAGCGTCTTGTCGTCGACCGACTTGGCGATGCCCCGGGCCTCGACGGTGTCGCTCTCCACCGCCTGCATCGTCAGCGTGGCCGTGGCCACCGACGTGAACAGGATCAGCGACATCAGGATCCCGGCCAGATGACCCGCCCGTTCCCGCAGATTCCGTACCGCCAGCCAGCCGCACGCCCCGTTCAGCGGCAGCCGGTTCAGCACAGCCTCCAGCAGCCGCGGCGCCATCAGCGCGAAGCCCACCGACAGCAGGATCGCCCCGTACGCCGGCGGCGCCATCAGGGCCGCGTCCGACGCCGAGAACGCGAAGGTGGAGGTGACGGAGACCGCACCGGTGAGCAGGGCGCCGTACGCGAGGAACTTCCGTGCCCCGCCCCGCCGTTGGTGCTCCCGTGTCGCACGCCGTACGGCGATGAAGGCGGCGCCCGCCGAGGCGAGCAGCGTGATGTCGATGCCCGTGATGAGCGCGATCGGACCGAAGGAATGATCGACGGACCCGGCGACCTGCCCGGTGTCCCGGAACATCTCCAGCAGTGCCCGGCCACCCAGCATCGCCGGGCCGATCGCCAGGGTCGCGCCCACCAGGGCCACGACCACGGCCTCACCGACGACCATCCGCTTGAGCTGCGCCGGAGTCGCCCCCGAGCAGCGCAGCAGCTCCAACTCCGCCGCTCGCTGACGGACGTTGACGGTCAGCGTCGAGGCGACGGCGAAGAAGACCAGCAGCGTGCCGTAGCCACCGACGACGCCGGCCGCCATGGACAGCGTCTCCGCGCCGGCGGAGTCGACGCCGTCCTGTCCGGCCGTGTCGTGCATCGAGTTGAACGTCATGATGATCGCCGCGCCCAGGAACGCGGACAGCAGCGTCGCGAGGAACCGTCCGGGCCGGTGCCGGATCGACCGCATGGCCAGCATGAACATCGCTCACACCCCCGCTGCCACGTCGTCGCCCAGGTGCGCCAGCCGCTCGGCCACCGCGTCCGGGGTCGGCGCGTCCATCCGCCCGGCCAGCCGGCCGTCCGCCAGGAACAGCACCGAGTCCGCGTGGGAGGCGGCGACCGGGTCGTGGGTCACCATCACGACGGTCCGGCCGTGCACCCGCACCGCCTGCTGGAGCAGCCGCAGCACCTCGCGCGCGCTGCGTGTGTCCAGGGCGCCCGTCGGCTCGTCCGCGAAGATGACCCGGGGTTCGGTGACGAGCGCGCGGGCGATGGCCACGCGCTGCCGCTGCCCGCCGGACAGCTGGCCGGGGAGGTGCCCGAGCCGGTCGCCGAGGCCGACGGAGGTCAGGATCTCCCTGGCCCGGCCGCGATCGACGCGCTGCCCCGCGAGTTTGAGCGGCAGCACCGTGTTCTGCGCGACGGTCAGCGTCTCCAGCAGGTTGTACTGCTGGAACACGAACCCGATCCGACCCCGCCGGAACTTCGTCAACTCCGCCTCGCCGCCCCCGGTCAGCTCGGTGCCGTCCACCCGAACGATGCCGCTGTCGGGCCGGTCGAGACCGGCCGCGCAGTGCAGCAGCGTGCTCTTGCCTGAACCCGACGGCCCCATCACCGCGGTGAAGGTGCCGCGCGCCAGACCGAGCGTGATCCCGTCCAGCGCGGTCACGGCACTGCCGCGCGAGCCGTAGGTCCTGGTGACCTTGACCAGCCGGAGCGCCTCGGCGGCGGGCCCCTGGTCCTGCGTGCGCCGCGAGCCTGCTCGAAACATCGTCATCGTCCTCCGTCCGGCACTCCCTGTGCCCTGCCGACGAAGCTACGGAGGCGGAGGGGGGACCGCATTGGGCGCAGAACCCGTATTGGCGGGTGTACTTGGCGACACCATCGAGGGGGGTCCGACGCCGACGGCCGACGGCGATGTCAGTGGTGGGCTGTACGTTCCGAGACATGGGGATCTATCTGGTGAGTGTCGGTGCGCGGGAGTGGTTCGGCGAGGAGGAGGAAGGCCGTGGGGACGTCGCCGCCGGGCTGAACGAGGAGTTGGAGCGGCGCGGGCTCGCGCCGTACACGAGCGTTCCCGAGGAGACGGGCTTCGCACCCGGTTCGGGGACGGCCTTCGAGGAGAAGCTCGTCCCACCGATGGACGGCTTCACCGCGCTGTGCCGGGCGCACCTGTCGAGGGCGGAGGAGGAGCTGCTCCTCGGCTGGACGGTGCTCGTGCCGGTGTCGCTCGACGAGGCGATCGAGTTGCCCGTCGAGTCCGCCTACGACGTGACGACGACCGTCGCCGGTGGCCCGCAGGTTCTCGCCCTCGCGGAGCGGCTGGCGGCGGCCGTGGAGCTGCCGTACGACGAGATACCGGCGACGTCCGACAATCTGGAGCTGACCGCCTGGTTCCTGGACGGGCCGGCGAAGCGGATCGCGGCGGCCCGGCCGGGACGGTGGGGCGACGACCTCGACGCGGCGTTCTACGTGGCGGTGTATCTGCGCGCCGCCCAGCACTCGATACGACGCGGCTGCCCGATCGTCTACTCCTGACGGTGGACGGCGGACGGCGGACGTCGGACGGCAGGGGGCAGACAGCGGACGCGGATCCGTTAAATCAGTGATCGCGTTAAATCAGCGACCGCGTGAAATCAGTGACCGTACTGGTGCCTTGGGAGACTTCCCCGCAGGGGACCGATGCCGGTACAGCTGTGGCCATGACGGAAAACGGGGGACGCCACCGGACCTGGTGGCGGGGAATGCGGGAGTCGGTCCAGGGGGCGGACACCGAGTTGTGGCCCGAAGGGCTGATGGAGATCGTGCCGGACGGCTTCGACCGTGACTATGTGCAGTTCGGCGAGCTGTATCCGGAACAGCAGCTGCAGTTGCAGCTCCTCTACGGCGCCTCGCAGCGTGCGTTCGAGCGCAGGACGCGCGTCTCGGCCCGGGTCACCGTGGTGCGGGTGCTGGGCAACGCCCTGAGCGACTCACGGCTGCGTGACGCCCAGCCGAACGCGCATCTGACCGAGTATCTCGACCAGGAGATCGCCGACTTGAGGGGTCGGCTCGCGCAGGACAGCGCGACCGCGGTCAGCCGGGGCCTCAACATCGGGCTCGCCATGGGCTCGGCCGCCGGACTGGCGCTGCTGATCGTGCCGCTGCTCTGGGGCGTCGACCTGCTGGGCGCCCTGGATGTGACGCTGAGCTGCACCAACCGCTGGAGCCTGCTCGGCGCGGTGGTGTGCGGTGGCGTCGGCGCGTTCGGGGCCGTGCTCAGCGTGCTGGTACGGCTGCGGGGCAGTGCGGACCAACTGGCGCGCCGGCAGACCAACGGGCGGGAGGGCGTCGTCGTGCCCGGCCAGATGGCCCGCAGCATGCGCCACGAGGGCGTGTACCGGGTGTTCGTCGGCTGGATCCTCGCCCTCGCCGTCTACTTCCTGCTCAGCGGCGGCATCGTCACCGTCTTCGAGCCGCCCGCCACCACGACCGAGATCTGCCCGGCCGCGGGGAGCGCGGGATCGGCCGCCAAGGGCACCGAGTACTGGGGCTTCTGGTGCGCCATCGGCTTCGTGGCGGGCTTCAACGAGCGGTGGGCCTTCGGCATCCTGAGCCGCGACTCCACCAGGAAGTCCAGCAAGAACACCTGATTCCGCTTTTGAACGGTTTCAACTCACCTTCTCCCACTGGGGAGTTCTGTTGGAATCTGCGAGGTGTTCGTCCTGATCCAACCATGGACACCTCTCACTTCTGCCACTAGCTTCAACCTTCGTTCGAGCTGAATCGTTACAACTCCGAAGAACTCCGAGCAGCCGAAAGGGACTACGGCATGAACGACGGAGTCGACAGCACGAAGGGCAGAGGGGTGCGTCGCAGGACCGTGCTCACCACGGCACTCGGCGCCGCACCGCTCGCCGTGGCAGGCGGGATCATCGGCGGCGGGCCCGCGACGGCCGCACCCACCTCGCATCGCACGGCCGTCGAGGGCCTGACGGTCGAGCACAGAACGAACCCCCTCGGCGTGGACGCCGAACACCCGAGGTTCGGCTGGCGCATGGCCTCCCCGGTGCGCGGCCGCCGCCAGTCGGCGTACCGCATCCTGGTGGCCACCACCCCCGACCGCCTGACCCCCGGCCGGGCGGACGTCTGGAACAGCGACCGCGTCACCTCACCGGATTCGGTCGCCGTGCGCTACGCGGGCCCCGCCCTGCACCCCGCCACCCGCTACCACTGGACGGTGACGGTCTGGGACGAGACCGGCCGCACCGTCCCCGCCGCCCCGACCGCACACTTCGAGACCGGCCTCCGCACCACCGACGGCATCGCGGGCTGGGACGGCGCCCAGTGGATCAGCATGGCGGGCAAGCAGCCCAACACCCCCGGTGCCCCGTTGCTGCGCCGACAGTCCCGGCTGACGGGACGTCAAATATCCGAAGCCCGGCTCTACATCACCGCCCTCGGGGTGTACGACGCCTATGTCAACGGCCGTCGCGTCGCCGTACCGCAGGGCGACGGCACCACCCACGAGCTCCTGACCCCGGGCTGGACCAACTACGACAGCACCGTCAACTACTTCACCTACGACGTCACGGACCTGGTAGCGGCGGAGCGGCGCCAGGGGCAGGTCACCCTCGCCGCCGTACTCGGCAACGGCTGGTACAACGGCCGTGTCTCCGACAACAGCGCCTACTACTCGGCCGACGGCAACCGCCTGGCCCTCAAGGCCAAGCTTCTGATCCGGTACGCCGACGGCTCCGAGCAGACGGTCGTCACCGCGACCGGCGGGGACTGGAAGGCCACGGACACCGGCCCCTACCGCGCCGACGACATCTACGACGGCCAGACCTACGACGCGCGCAAGGAACTCCCGGGCTGGACGGCGAACGGATTCGACGCCTCCGGCTGGGCGGGCGTCACCGAACACGACTTCACCTCCAGGTTCCCCGAAGCGAAGCTGGTCGCCTATCCCGCCGAGAGCGCTCGTCTGATACCCGAGTGGGACCGCCGCCCGCACTCCGTCACCGTCTACACGGGTGTGTCAGGCCAGGCCGGCAGCCCCAACGGCAAGGGCCGCATCGTCGTCGACGCCGCCCGCACGGTCACCGACCCGGCCACCGCGGCCACCACACCCGTGACCCTGCGCCCCGGCGACACGGCCGTGATCGACCTCGGCCAGAACATGGTCGGCGTGCCCCGCTACACCCTGCGCGGCCCGGCGGGCGCCCAAGTCGTCCTCAAACCCGGCGAGATGCTCAACGACGACAGCGAGGGCGCCGACGGTCCCGTCGGCTCGGTGTACCGCGCCAACCTCCGGGCCGCGAAGGCCACCAGCACATACGTCCTCAAGGGCGACCCCGACGGCGAGACCCACCAGGACTCGCTGACCTTCTACGGCTTCCGCTATGTCTCCGTCACCGCGACGGACACCGTCACCCTCACCCGGTTCACCGGCCGGGTCGCGACCTCCGCGCTCCGCGACATCGGCACGATCACGACCGACGATGCCGACGTCAACCAGCTGATCAGCAACGTCCGTTGGGGCCAGCGCGGCAACTACCTCTGGGTGCCCACCGACTGCCCGCAGCGCGACGAACGCCTCGGCTGGACCGGCGACACCCAGCTCTTCTCCAACACGGGCCTCTACAACGCCGATGCCGTCAACTTCCTCAGCCACTTCGAGGACATCCTGATCGACTCACAGAAGACCTACGGACAGGACGGCGCTCAGTTCACCTGGGTCGCCCCCGGCTCCCGCTACAACCAGCCGATCCCCGCGAGCGGTTGGGCGGACTGCGGGGTGGTCGTGCCGTGGACCGTGTGGCAGATGTCCGGCGACAGCACAGTGGTCGACCGCAGTTGGGCAGCCATGACGAAGTACATGGACTGGATCCGCGAACGCACCGGCGACACCTACGCCGGCCAGGGCGCGATCTTCGGCGACTGGCTGGCCTTCCAGGACACCAGCACGCAGCTCATCAGCGACCTCTACTACGGCTACAGCGCCCGGCTGATGGCGGACATGGCCCGTGCCACCGGCCGCACCGCCGAGACCGCCGCCTACGAGGACCTCTTCGCCCACATCAAGCGCGCGTTCATCACCAAGTACCTGGCCACCGATGCCGGCGGACAGGTGACCGTACGCTCCAGCCTCGGTGACGCGCCGCCGACCGGCGGCAAGACGGAGGACAACAGCCAGACCGCCCTGCTCTGGGTCCTCAAACTCGGCTTCTACGACACCGAGGCCCAACGCCGCACGCTGCTGGGGCACTTGGCGGACAACATCGGCAACGACGAGGCCTACAAGGAGGCCCACCCCGACAGCACCCGCGTGAGGTACGCCGAGAACACCCTCTCCGTCGGCTTCCTCGGCGTGAACGTCCTCGCCCCCGTGCTCACCGACGAGGGCCGTGTCGACCTGGCGTACAAGCTGCTCCACCAGGACGCCATGCCCTCCTGGCTCTACTCGGTGCGCAACGGCGCCACCACCATCTGGGAGCGCTGGAACTCCTACTCCAAGGAGGACGGCTTCGGCCCGGTCGACATGAACTCGTTCAACCACTACTCCTACGGCGCGATCATGGAGTGGATGTACGAGAGCATGGCCGGCATCGCCAAGGACCCGGCCCACCCGGGTTTCCGGCACTTCTTCCTCCGGCCGCATCTCGACCCGACCGGCAAGGTCACGCGGGTCGGCGGCACCCATCTCTCGCCCTACGGCGAGATCGTGAGCGAGTGGCACAAGGACGACCGGAAGCTGACCTACCGGGCCGCGGTGCCCGCGAACAGCACCGCGACCCTCTCCCTCCCCAGCACCGATCCATCGACCGTCCGTGCGGGCCGGACGCCCCTGGCCGAGGTCGAGGGCGTCGAGTACCTGGGCTTCACGGACGGCGTCGCCTCCTACCGGCTGCCCTCGGGCCGCTACGCGGTGACGTCCGCGCTCGCCTGATCGCCCACCAGCACCACCTCCAGGGTGCGCGGACCGTGCACCCCCTCGACCCGGTCCAGCTCGATGTCGCTGGTCGCCGACGGACCGGAGATCCATGTCAACGGGCGGGTCGGGTCGAGGCGTTCGAGGGCCTGCGGGACGGACGAGACGACCTGCTCCGGGACCCGTACGACACAGATGTGGTGGTCGGGGACCAGGGTGATGCGGCGGCGGCCCTGGTCGGGGGAGGCGTCCAGGACGATGGTGCCGGTCTCGGCCACCGCCACGGCACACGCCGTGACCACGCTGTCCACCTGGTCCAGCTCGTGCGGGGTGCTCTCCACTTGGTCCGGCACCCGCTCGGCGTCGCTCCCCGCCAACCACTCGGGGTTCAGACCGGGCGGCACGAGCACCGTCTTCGCACCGCGCGCCGCGAGCATTCCGGCGATCGTCGCCGCGAGATCGCCGGGGGCGCAGCGATGCACGATCGCCCGGTAGTCCGCCAGATTCTCCGCCAGCAACTCGACGGTCTCCGCGCCACCGCGCTCCCCGTGCTCGCGCAGATAGTCACGCGCAACGGCCTGCTCGTACGGCATCTCGTCACGAGGCACGTCCGCGAGGGCGCGCCGCACCCGGCCCAGGATCCGTTCCCTGCTGCTCACTTGGCGCCGTCCTTTCCGCCCTGCGTGCGCTGCCACCAGTCGCGGAACGGTTCCGCGGGTACCGTGGGGAGGTCGCGGCTGCCGCTCCACGCCTTGCCGGGGCCGGGCAGCGACCGGGGATGGACGCGCCGGGTGCGCGAGGCGAGCCGCTGCCCCGCGCGCAGGGCGCCCGGGTGGCTGAACGCCCAGCGTGCCGCCCGCATCGCCGCCCGCTCGGCGGCGTGTCCCTTCGCGGGCTTCAGCACCACCTTGTTGCCTTTCGTGGTCACCGGCCCGCCCTCGACGACCCGCTCCCGCAGACGCACCAGCACCTCGGGGATGTCGATGGCGACCGGGCACACCTCGTAGCAGGCGCCGCACAGCGACGAGGCGTACGGGAGCGAGGCGTCGATCTCGCTGGTCACGCCCCGGAGTTGAGGACTGAGGATGGCGCCGATCGGGCCCGGGTAGACCGAGCCGTACGCGTGCCCTCCGGCCCGTTCGTACACCGGGCACACATTGAGACAGGCCGAGCAGCGGATGCAGCGCAGGGCCTGCCGGCCGACCTCGTCGGCGAGGGTGTCGGTGCGGCCGTTGTCGAGCAGGACCAGATGGAAGTTCCGCGGCCCGTCGGCCGTCTCCGAGTCCGTCGTGCCGGTCCACATGGTCGTGTACGGGTTCATGCGCTCGGCGGTGGAGGAGCGGGGGAGTGTCTGGAGGAACACCTCCAGGTCCCGCCAGGTGGGCACGATCTTCTCGATGCCGACGACCGAGATCAGCGTCTCGGGCAGGGTCAGGCACATCCGCCCGTTGCCCTCGGACTCCACGACCACCAGCGTGCCGGTCTCGGCGACCATGAAGTTGGCGCCGGAGACGCCGACCTTGGCGCGCAGGAACTTCTCGCGCAGGTGCAGCCGGGCAGCCTCGGCGAGTTCGGCGGGCGTGTCCGTCAGGCCCTCGGGCGCCGGGCGGCCCCACTCGCCCATCTCGCCCCGGAAGATGTCGCGGATCTCGCCCCTGTTGCGGTGGATGGCCGGGACCAGGATGTGCGAGGGCCGGTCCTTGCCCAACTGCACGATCAGCTCGGCGAGATCGGTCTCGTAGGCGCGGATGCCCTCGGCCTCCAGGGCCTCGTTCAGCCCGATCTCCTGTGTGGCCATCGACTTGACCTTGACGACCTCCGACTCACCGGTCGCCTTGACGAGATCGGCCACGATCCGGTTCGCCTCGGCGGCGTCGGCGGCCCAGTGGACCGTGCCGCCCGCCGCCGTGACCGCCTCCTCCAACTGCACGAGATACCGGTCGAGATGACGCAGCGTATGATCCTTGATCTGTCTGCCCGCCTCGCGCAGTTCCGCCCAGTCGGACACCTCCGCGACGGCCTTGGCCCGTTTGGCGCGGATCGTGTGTGTCGCGTGGCGCAGATTGCCGCGCAGGGTCGCGTTGTGCACGGCCTCGTGCGCGGCCTCGGGAAAGGCAGGCATCCCCAGATACGTCCCGCTCATACGGCCGGTTCCTCCTCCGTGCTCGCCAGGATCTCCGCGATGTGCACCGGCCGCATCTCCGTCCGCAGCCGGGACATGGTCCCGCCGATGTGCATCAGACAGGAGTTGTCGGCCGCGCACAGCACCTCCGCCCCCGTCGACTCGGCGTTGCGCACCTTGTCGGCACCCATCGCCGCCGAGACATCGGAGTTCTTCAGGGCGAAGGTGCCGCCGAACCCACAGCACTCGTCGGCCCCCGGCAACTCCGCCAACTCCAGCCCCTTGACGGCCTCCAGCAGGCGCCGGGGCCGGTCGCCGAGCCCCAGCCCGCGCAGCCCGTGACAGGTCGGGTGATAGGTCACCCGATGCGGGTAGTAGGCCCCGACATCCGTCACCCCCAGCACATCCACCAGGAACTCCGTCAGCTCGTACGTCTTCGGCACCACGGGCGCCAGCGTCGCCGCGAGCGTGTCCCCGCGCCCCTCGGCCCGCGCCCGCTCACCCATCCGCGGATACAGCTCCCGCACCATCGCCCCGCACGACCCGGACGGGGTGACGATCGCCTCGTACTCCCCGAAGACATCGGAGAAATGCCGCGCCAGCGGCTCGGCCTCATGCCGATATCCGGTGTTGTAATGAGCCTGCCCGCAACAGGTCTGGTCCATCGGGAAGTCGACTTCGACGCCCAGCCTGGTCAGCAGCTTCACCACGGCACGCCCGGTGTCCGGATAGAGCGTGTCGTTGACGCAGGTCAAGAACAGGGCGACACGCATCGCGGCTCCTTGTGATCGATCATCGGATGAGTGCAGCGTAATGCGGTAACGCGCCCCGGGGGAGCCCCCCTCACGCCCGGGCGAGCCGGGCCTCTGCCTCCCGCCAGCGCTCCGCGTCCCCCCGTGGCTCGTACCGAGTGAGCGGCTGCGTACGGGTGAGCAGGCGCCGCCCCTCGGCGAGATCGCCGACCAGGCCGTGGGCCCGCGCCTGGACCAGCACGTTCCCGAGGGCGGCGGCCTCGGCCGGACCGGCCACCACCGGCAGCCCGCAGGCGTCGGCGGTCAGCTGGCACAGCAGGGCGTTGCGGGTACCGCCCCCTACGACATGCACGACGTCGACGGGATGGCCGGCCAGCGCCTGCGCGTCCCGCACGGCGCGGCGGTGGGCGAGGGCGAGCGAGTCGAGGATGCAGCGGGTGATCTCGGCGGGCGAGGCGGGCACCGGCTGCCCGGAGGCGCGGCAAGCCTCGGCGATCCGCTCCGGCATCCGCCCCGGCGCCAGGAACTCCGCGTCACCGGCGTCCACCACCGAGCGCAGCGCCGGCACCTCGCCGGCTGCCGACAGCAGGGCGCCCAACTCCGGTTCGCCCCAGGACCGTAGGCACTCCTGGAGCAGCCACAGCCCCATGATGTTCCGCAGATACCGGACCGTGCTGTCCAGCCCCAGCTCATTGGTGAAGTTGGCGGCCCGGCTCTCCTCGGTGAGCACGGGGGCGCCCAGCTCCAGCCCCGCCAGCGACCAGGTGCCGGTGCAGATGTACGCGAACCGCTCGCCCTCGGCCGGAACGGCGGCGACGGCCGAGGCGGTGTCGTGCGACCCGACCGCCGTCACCGGCACCGGCCCGGTGAGCCCGGTCTCCTCCAGCACCTCGTCGCGCAGCAGCCCCGCCGGATCGCCGGGCTGTCTGAGCGGAGCGAACAGACGCAGGTCGATGCCCAGCCGGGAGGAGATGTCGTACGACCAGTCACGCGTGCGGGGATCGATGAGCTGGGTGGTGGAGGCGTTGGTGAGCTCGGTGCCCTGCGCGCCCGTGAGCCAGTACGTCATCAGGTCGGGGATGAGCAGGAGCCGCTCGGCTTGGGCCAGTTGGGAGGACTCCCGCGCCGCGGTCAACTGGTACAGGGTGTTGAACGGCGCGTACTGCAACCCGGTCGCGGCATACAGCTCCCGGGCCGGGACGGTCGCCCACACCTTCTCCGCGACCCCTTCCGTCCGGGGGTCCCGGTAGTGCACGGGGTTGCCGAGCAGCGCCCCCTGGCCATCCAGCAGCCCGTAGTCCACGGCCCAGCTGTCGATCCCGACGGAGTCGACCTGCCCCGCCGCCCTGAGCCCCTCCAGCACCCCCGCGTACAGCCCGAGCACATCCCAGCGCAGCCCCTCGGGCACCCGCACGGGCCGGTTCACGAAGCGGTGCGCCTCGCTCAGCTCCAGGCTGTCGGGGCCGACGCGGCCGACCATGACGCGCCCGCTGGACGCGCCGAGGTCGACCGCGGCGTACGACTTCACGGACGCGCTCATCGCAGAAAGGCGGCCGCGACGCCGGCGTCGACCGGGATGTGCAGCCCGGTGGTGTGCGTCAGGTCCCCGCCGGTCAGGGCGAATACGGCGCCGGCGACATGCTCGGGCAGCACCTCCCGCTTGAGGAGGGTCCGCTGGGCGTAGAACTCACCCAGCTGCGCCTCCTCGACCCCGTACACCGCCGCGCGCTTCGCACCCCATCCGCCGGCGAAGATGCCGGACCCGCGCACGACACCGTCCGGGTTGATCCCGTTGACGCGGATGCCGTGCTCGCCCAACTCGGCGGCCAGCAGCCGTACCTGATGGGCCTGGTCGGCCTTGGTGGCGCCGTACGCGATGTTGTTGGGACCGGCGAACACGCCGTTCTTGGAGGCGATGTAGACGATGTCGCCCCCCACCCCCTGCGCGATCATCACGCGCGCCGCCTCCCTCGACACGAGGAAGGAGCCGCGCGCCATGATGTCGTGCTGCAGGTCCCAGTCCCTGGCCGAAGTCTCCAGCAGCGGCTTGGAGATGGAGATTCCGGCGTTGTTGACGACGAGATCGACCCCGCCGAAGGCCAGCACGGCCGCCTTGAACGCGTCGGCGATCTGCTCCTCGGACGTGACGTCCACCGTCACCGCGACGGCCTTGTCGGGACCGCCCAGTTCCTTAGCGACGGCCCGGGCGTTCTCGGCGTCGAGATCCGCGACCACGACACACGCGCCCTCGGCGGCCAGCCGATGCGCGATGGCCTTCCCGATCCCGCTGCCCGCGCCGGTCACCAGCGCGATCCGGGTCGCGAGCGGCTTGGGCCTCGGCATCCGCTGAAGCTTGGCCTCTTCGAGCGCCCAGTACTCGATCCGGAACTTCTCGGACTCCTCGATGGGCGCGTACGTGGAGACGGCCTCGGCCCCCCGCATCACATTGACGGCGTTGACGTAGAACTCACCGGCGACCCGGGCGGTCTGCTTGTCCTTGCCGAAGCTGAACATGCCGACACCCGGCACGAGCACGATCGCCGGGTCGGCGCCGCGCATGGCGGGGGAGTCGGGCAGGGCGTGCCGCCGGTAGTAGGCGGCGTACTCCTCGCGGTACTCGGCGTGCAGCTCCTTCAGCCGCGCGACGGCCCCCTCCAGCGGAGCGGTCGGCGGCAGATCCAGAACCAGCGGGCGCACCTTGGTCCGCAGGAAGTGATCGGGGCACGACGTGCCGAGCGCGGCGAGCCGAGGATGCTCGGCCCGAGCGAGGAAGTCCAGCACCACGTCGGAGTCATTGAAGTGCCCGACCTGAGTCCTGTCCTGCGAGGCGATCGCCCGCACGTACGGCGCCAGCGCAGCCGCCCGCTCCCGCCGCTCGCCCTCGGGCAGCGGCTCGTACCCCTCGATGACGCCCCCGAAGGGCTCGGCCTTCCCCCTGTCCGCCAGGAACTTCTCGGCGGTCCGGATGATGTTCAGCGAGTTCCGCTCGCACTCCTCGGAGCTGTCGCCCCAGGCGGTGATCCCGTGCCCGCCGAGAACGCACCCGATGGCCTGCGGATTGGCTTCCTTGACGGCCGCGATGTCGAGCCCGAGCTGGAACCCGGGCCGCCGCCAGGGCACCCACACCACGGTGTCCCCGAAACACTCGGCGGTCAGCTTCTCCCCGTCGGCGGCACAGGCGAGCGCGATCCCGGAGTCCGGATGCAGATGATCGACATGCGCCGCTTCGACGAGCCCGTGCATGGCGGTGTCGATGGACGGAGCGGCCCCGCCCTTGCCGTGCAGGCAGTAGTCGAAGGCGGCGACCATCTCGTCCTCGCGCTCGACCCCCGGGTAGACGCCCTTCAGGGCGTGCAGGCGGTCGAGGCGGAGAACCGCGAGACCGGATTCCGTGAGCGTCCCCAGGTCGCCGCCGGACCCTTTCACCCACATCAGAGGCACTTCGTGGCCGGTGACCGGGTCGATGTCGTTGCCCTTCGCGGAGGCGTTGCCGCCGGCGTAGTTGGTGTTGCGGGGGTCGGAGCCGAGCCGGTGGGACCGGGCGAGGAGGGCTGCGGCTTCGGGATGGGGGGCCATGAGAATTCAGTCCTAACTGAGTGAGGGTGCGGACACGCCCTCAGGGGCGCGGGGAACTGCGCGACCAGCCACATACAGCCTTGGGCCTGCACCGGTCGAACCTGGCAGACGAGATCCAGTGATCAGGCCCCCCAACCGGCTTGCTGCCCACCGACCCGCTCAGCCACGATCTTCTCGGCCCACCCGGACCGGCGATACGCGGCGATGGGATCGGCATCGAGCCCCATCTCCTCGCGCACCTCGGCAAGCAGCGGCCGCACATCGGTGTTGTACGCATCCATCAGCACGGCATTCGCGTCCAGCACGTCACCGGCGGCCTGCGCCGCGGCCAACGCCTCCCGATCGACGAGCAGCGCCTTGGCCGTGGCCTCCTGCACATTCATCACCGACCGGATGATCGCCGGGATCTTCGCCTCGATGTTGTGGCACTGGTCGAGCATGAACGCCACGTCGGAGGTGAACCCACCCCCACGCACGACCTCGTACATGATCCGGAACAACTGGAACGGGTCGGCCGCCCCCACCATCAGGTCGTCGTCCGCGTAGAACCGCGAGTTGAAGTCGAACCCCCCGAGCTTCCCCTCGCGCAGCAGCGTCGCGACGATGAACTCGATGTTGGTACCGGGAGCGTGATGTCCGGTGTCGACCACGACCTGCGCCTTCTCACCGAGCTTCAGACAGTGCGCGTACGCCGTGCCCCAGTCCGGAACATCCGTCGCGTAGAACGCCGGCTCGAAGAACTTGTACTCCAGCAGCATCCGCTGTCCCTCGCCCAGCCGCTCGTAGACCTCGCGGAGGCCTTCGGCCAGCCGGTCCTGACGCGCCCGGATGTCGTCCTGCCCGGGGTAGTTGGTCCCGTCGGCGAACCACAGCTTCAGATCCCGCGATCCGGTCGCGTCCATGATGTCGACGCACTCCAGCAGGTGATCGAGCGCCTTGCGCCGCACCGCCGCATCCGGATGACAGATGCTTCCGAGTTTGTAGTCGTCGTCCTGGAAGGTGTTGGAGTTGATCGCCCCCAGCTTCACCCCACGCTCCTCGGCGTGCTTGGCCAGCGCCGAGTAGTCGTCGACCTTGTCCCAAGGGATGTGCAGGGCGACGGTCGGGGCCACGCCGGTGAACGCGTGCACCTGAGCGGCATCGTCCAGCTTCTCCCGCGGCGTGCGGGGTACGCCCCGCTGCGCGAAGACCTTGAACCGCGTCCCCGAGTTCGCGTACGCCCATGACGGCGTTTCGACGGCCTGGGTCTTGAGTGCGGCCTTCACCGCGGCGAGCTCGGTCACTTCAGGGCTCCTGTGACGTCGGGAACGGAAGACGGATGGAAGACAGAAGGAAGACGGACGGGGACGGACCGGGATGGACGGTGGACGTCTGAAACGCTTCACTGTGAAACGATTCAAGACGGGAACGTATGGGCCTCCCGAAGGGGTGTCAAGCCCCGTGACCAAGGACGTTGCCTGTGACTCCCGCGTTACCTTGATTCATCGAAACTTTTTCGACACGGACCCATTGACGTGACATCGGCTCCATGTCTAACGTCCCGGCAACCAAGTTGAAACCTTTCACGACGTCGAGAGGCCCGTCCCGCCGGCGTCGTCGAGGAGCCCCCATGACCCACCCGTCCACCACGGGTCCGGCCCCGGTTCTGGCGCTCAGGGACGTCTCCAAGTCCTTCGGCGCGGTCCGCGCCCTGCGGGACGTCTCCCTGGAGCTGTTCCCCGGCGAGGTGCACGCCCTCGCCGGCGAGAACGGCGCGGGCAAGTCGACCCTGATCAAGACGCTCGCCGGCGTGCACCGGCCCGACGCGGGCCAGGTGCTGCTCGACGGCGCGCCCGTCGCCTTCCACGGCCCCGGCGACGCCCGTGACGCCGGCATCGCCGTGATCTACCAGGAGCCGACCCTCTTCCCCGACCTGTCGATCGCCGAGAACATCTTCATGGGCCGCCGGCCGCGCCGCGCCCTCGGCCGGATCGACCACAAGGCGACGCACACCGCGACCCTGGCCCTGATGACACGCCTCGGCGTCGAACTCGACCCCGACCGCCCCGCGCGCGGCCTGTCCATCGCCGACCAGCAGATCGTCGAGATCGCCAAGGCGCTCTCCTTCGACGCCCGTGTCCTGATCATGGACGAGCCGACCGCCGCCCTCACCGGCAGCGAGGTCACCCGCCTCTTCGGCGTCGTGCGCACCCTGCGCGAGCAGGGCGCCGCCGTTCTGTTCATCTCCCACCGGCTGGAGGAGATCTTCCGGATCTGCCGGCGGGTGACGACCCTGCGGGACGGCGCCTGGATCGCCAGTGAGCCGCTGGACGGCATGACCGAGGACGACCTGGTTCGGCGCATGGTCGGCCGCGACCTCGACGAGCTGTATCCCAAGCAGGATGTGAAACCGGGTGAAGTGGCGCTCAGCGTGCGCCGGTTGACCCGTGAGGGCGTCTTCACCGACGTCTCCTTCGACGTACGACGCGGTGAGATCGTCGGCCTCGCCGGGCTCGTCGGCGCGGGCCGTACCGAAGTCGCGCGGGCCGTGTTCGGCATCGACCGCTGGGACGCCGGCGAGGTCTCCGTCGCCGGCAAGGCCCTGACCAACGGCGCCCCGTCCACCGCCATGGCCTGCGGACTCGCCCTCGTCCCCGAGGACCGGCGCGCCCAGGGCCTGGTGATGGACATGTCCATCGAGCGCAACATCGGCCTCACCGGACTGCGTACGACCGTCAAGGCGGGGCTGATGGACCGTGGCGCCGAACGCAGCCGCTCGCTCGACTGGGCCGTCAAGCTCCAGGTCAAGTACGCGCGGATCGCCGACACGGTCAACACCCTGTCCGGCGGCAACCAGCAGAAGGTCGTCCTCGCCAAGTGGCTGGCCACCGGCCCCAGGGTGCTGATCGTTGACGAACCCACCCGGGGCATCGACGTCGGCACGAAGGCCGAAGTGCACCGACTGCTCGGCGAGCTGGCCGCCGACGGCGTGGCCGTCCTGATGATCTCCTCCGACCTGCCCGAGATCCTCGGCATGGCCGACCGTGTGCTCGTGATGCACGAGGGCCGCCTCACCGCCGAGATCCCGCGCTCCGAAGCCACCGAGGAAACCGTGATGGCCGCAGCCACCGGGAGGGCCGCCGTATGACGGTCGTCACTCCCAAGGAGGCTCCCGTGACCGACGTACCCAAGTCCAGCGGCACCCGCCTCGTCGACCGCGTCTTCAAGATGCGTGAACTCGCCATCCTGGCCGTCTTCGTGGCGATGATCGTCGTCACCCAGCTGGGCAACAGCGAGTTCCTCACCGAGCAGGGCATCAAGGACCTGCTGCTGAACGCGACGATCCTCGTCCTGGTCGCCACCGGCCAGTCCCTGGTGGTGATCACACGGAACGTCGACCTGTCGGTCGGCTCGACGCTCGGCATCAGCGCCTTCGCGGCCGGTACGTACCTCCAGGGCGGCGGGAACTCCGTCGTCGCCGTGCTCCTGGCGGTGCTGATGGGCATCGGCTTCGGTCTGCTGAACGGCCTGCTCGTCAGCCTCGGCCAGGTGCCCGCGCTCGTCGTCACCCTCGGCACGCTCTACATCATCCGCGGCATCGACTCCATCTGGGTCGGCTCCCGCCAGATCACGGCGGCCGACCTCCCGGACGGCTTCGTCGACTTCGGCTCCGGCGGCATCTCCGCGGTGCCCTGGCCGGCGTTGATCGCCCTCGTCGTCCTGGTGGCCACGGCTTACTACCTCAAGCACTTCGGCAGCGGACGCGAGCTCTACGCCCTCGGATCCAACCCGGAGGCCGCCCGTCTCGCCGGCATCGCGGTGCGCAAGCGGATCCTCGCCGCGTACACCTTCTGCGGTGCGCTGGCCGGCCTCGCGGGGGCCCTGTACCTCGCCCGGTTCGGCAACGTCGACTCCGGCACCGGCAACGGCTACGAACTCACCGTCGTCAGCGCGGTCGTGGTCGGCGGCGTCGTCTTCACCGGCGGCTCGGGCAGCGTCTACGGCGCGGCACTCGGCGCGCTGCTGCTGACCTCCATCAACAGCGTCCTGCCCGCCCTCGGCGTCAGCTCCGTCTGGGTGCTCGCCATCAACGGCGTCCTGCTCATCCTCGCCATCGCGGTCGACCGGATCGTCGCGCTGCGCGTGGCCAACGCCCTGAAGAAGAGGAACGCCCGTCATGGCTGACTTCTCGCTCGCGCGCGCCGTTCGCTGGGACACGGTGGTCGGCGCCCTCCTCGTCGTCGTGCTCCTGCTGTCGTTCGGAACGGTCGACGGCTTCGGGAACGCGCTCAACCTGTCGTTCCTGATCGGCAACACGCTGCCCATCGCACTGATCGCCCTGCCGATGACCCTGCTCGTGGTCTCCGGGGAGATCGACCTGTCGGTGGCCTCGACGGCGGGCCTGTCGGGCGCGGTCATGGGCGCCCTGTGGAACCAGGGCATGACGATCGAGACGATCATCCCGATCTGTCTGCTCCTCGGTGTGGTGTGCGGCCTGATCAACGGTCTGCTGGTGACCAGGCTGGGCCTGCCCTCCCTCGCCGTCACCATCGGCACCCTCGCCGCCTACCGCGGCATCGCGCAGATCGTGCTCGGCTCGGACGCGGTGACCGACTTCCCCACCCAGTACCTCGACTTCGCGGCCGGACGCATCGGCGACACCTTCATCCCGTACGCCTTCCTGCCCTTCCTGGTGCTGTTGGCCATCGCCGTGGTCGCGCTGCACGCCACGCCGTTCGGGCGGTCGCTGTTCGCGATCGGGGCGAGCGAGGAGGCGGCGAGGTTCGCCGGGATCCGGGTCAAGCGGCAGAAGTTGATCCTGTTCACGGTGACGGGGCTGATGGCGTCGCTCACCGGGATCTTCTGGGCGTTGCATTACGCGAGCGCCCGCTACGACAACGCCACCGGGCTCGAACTCTCCGTAGTGGCCGCCGTGTTGCTGGGCGGTATCGACTTCGACGGCGGCAAGGGGACGTTGGGCGGTGCCATCGCCGGAGTGTTCCTGCTCGGTGCGTTGCAGAACGTCATGAGCCTTCAGGACGTCTCCGCGCAGTCGCAGATCGTCGTCACGGGTGTGTTGCTCGTTCTTTCCGTCCTCGGGCCGCGGGTTGCGCGGCAAATCGCCGTTGCGCGGGCTCAATCGTCCGGCTAGAGGCCGCATGCGGCTGGTCGCGCACACGCGGCGGTAGCCGCATATCGAAACAGTCCCGCCCCCTGACGGGGCGCGTCCCTCAACCTCGTTCAAAGGAAACCGTCATGCGTAAGTCATCCCTCCGGCGTGCCTCTGTGACCCTCGCCGCCGTCACCTCCCTCGCTCTCGCGGCCACCGCCTGCGGCGGCACCACCAAGGAGGACGTCAAGAACGAGGGCGCCTCGGCCGCCACGGCCGGCAAGGCCGACCCGAACGCCGAGCTGAAGAAGGGCCTGACCGTCGGCTTCCTGCCCAAGCAGGTCAACAACCCCTACTTCACCTCCGCGGACAAGGGCGGCGAGGCGGCGCTGAAGGAGCTGGGCTCCGGCTACAAGGAGGTCGGGCCGTCCAGCGCGACCGACACCGCCGGGCAGGTCAGCTACGTCAACACGCTCACCCAGCAGCAGGTGGACGCGATGGCCGTCTCCGCCCAGGACCCGGGCGCCCTGTGCACCGCGCTCAAGCAGGCCATGAAGAACGGCATCAAGGTCGTCACCTACGACTCCGACACCACCGCCGACTGCCGCAACGCCTTCGTCTCGCAGGCCTCCGCCGAGGACCTCGGCCGCACCGAGGTGCAGCTGCTCGCCGAACAGATCGACTACAAGGGCGAGATCGCGATCCTGTCCGCCGCGCAGACCGCGACGAACCAGAACACCTGGATCGACTTCATGAAGGACGAGCTCAAGGACCCCAAGTACAAGGACATCAAGCTCGTCAAGGTGGCCTACGGCGACGACGACGCCCAGAAGTCCTTCCAGCAGACCCAGGGCCTGCTCCAGGAGTACCCGAACCTGAAGGGGATCATCTCCCCGACCACCGTCGGGATCAAGGCCGCCGCCCAGTACCTGTCGGGCTCGAAGTACAAGGGCAAGGTCAAGCTGACCGGCCTCGGCACCCCCAACGACATGCGCAAGTACGTCAAGAACGGCACCGTCGAGGCGTTCGAGCTGTGGGACCCGGCGAAGCTCGGCGACCTGGCCGCCCGCGCCGCCGTCGCCCTGGTCTCCGGTCAGATCACCGGCAAGGAGGGCGAGACCTTCAAGGCCGGCGACACCACGTACACGATCGGCAAGGACGGCGTGATCAGCCTCGGCAAGCCGACCGTCTTCGACGCGAAGAACATCGACCAGTTCAACTTCTGACATCCGGAGGGTCGTTGATGCAGCGCGTGTGCTTCCTGCTGAAGGTCAGGGCGGACCGCCTCGACGAGTACCGCGAGCGGCACGCCGCCGTGTGGCCCGAGATGCTCGAAGCGCTCTCGGCCACCGGCTGGCACAACTACTCGCTCTTCCTGCGTGACGACGGTCTGCTCGTCGGCTATGTGGAGACCGAGGACTTCGCGGCCGCCGTGGCCGGTATGGAAGCCACCGACGTCAACGCCCGCTGGCAGGCGGAGATGGCGCCGTTCTTCGAGTCACTGGACGGCGCCCGGCCCGACGAGGCCATGAAACCGCTCACGGAAGTGTTCCACCTCGCCTGAACCGCCCCTCCGCGCCGACCATGGAGCCCCCGAGATGAAGAGACGTACGCTGCTGGGCGCCGCCCTCGCTGGAGCCGTCATGACCCCCGCCCTCACCTCGGGCACCGCCCGTGCCGCCGACCCCGGCCCGTCCCTCACCCTGACCGGCACCACCACACTCGACACACAGGCCCTCTTCTTCGTGTCGTACGACGGCCTGGTCAACAACAACGCCTTCCAGAAGAACGGCCTGCTGACCTACAAGGGCTACCAGTACGCCGTCTGGTACACCGCCGACCGGGGCGCCGTCGTCGGCCGCCGCGCCCTCGGCGCCACCACCTGGTCCACGGTCAAGATCGGCCACACCCTGCGCTACGACGACTCCCACAACGTCATCTCCATGGGCGTCTCCAAGGTCGACGGCCGCCTCCACCTCAACATGGACTCGCACAGCGACGGCTTCACCTACGTCAAGTCGGTCGCCGGGCTGATGGACAACCCCGCCGGCCTCAGCTGGACCGCGAGCCGGTTCGGCGCGCCCCGGTCCACCCTGGACGGACTCGCGCTCACGTCGCAGTTCACCTACCCGCAGTTCGTCTCGACCCCCGACGGCAAGCTCCAGCTCAGCTATCGGGTCGCAGTCTCCGGAAACGGCCGCAACGCCCTGGCCGAGTACGACGGTTCGACCTGGACCGACCTCGGCGAGTGGAGCAGCTCCACGGGGACGTACACCAGCGAGCACGGCTCCTCGACGGCCCGCAACATGTATCTGCACGGCATCGACTACGACAAGAACGGCCGCCTGCACTCCTTCTTCACCTGGCGCGAGCAGAACGGCGCCGTGATGTGCAACGGCGGCGGCATCACCAACCACGACACCGGCTACGTCTACTCCGACGACCGCGGGCGCATCTGGCGCAACAACGCCGGCGCCGTCGTCGGCACCACCGGCGGCTCCGACAAGGTGGCCGTCACCGACAGCGGCCTGGTGATCGACGCGCTGAACCCGGACCACTCCCTGATGAACCAGGAGAGCCAGTTCACCGACTCCGCCGGCCTGCCGCACGCGATCATCAGTTACGTCCCCGGCCGATTCGGCCAGTGCACGACCGACTACGTCGCCGACCGCACCGCCAACGGCCGCGCCTTCCATGTGCGCAAGAACTCCTCGGGCGGCTGGCAGAAGACGGAGATCCCGGTTCCGCTGAACTCCAGCCAGCGCACCAAGCTGATCCTCGACAAGTACGACAACGCCTACGCGATCTTCCCGTTCTGCCGGATCGCCGGCGCCTCCAAGGCCTCCGGGTACACGGACTGGACCATGCTGTACGACGGCGTCACCGCCGGTCTGAAGGCTTTCGGCGAGGTCGTGATCGACGAGACGCGCGTCGGGCAGGACAACTTCCTGTCGATCATGTACCAGGAGAAGTCCAGCGGTACGACTCCGTCGGCGCTGCGTAACCTCAACTTCCGCCTGCCTGCCTGATCGAAGCCGTTGTGGGCGGCTTGACGGTAATGTTCCGTCCCGCCGTCCCCACGCTGTACGAGTCTTCCTGGAGGTCCCTGACCGATGACCCAGTCGGTGGGTATCAAGGACGTCGCCCGCGCCGCCGGAGTCTCCGTCGGCACGGTCTCGAACGTCATCAACCGTCCGGACACGGTCGCGACCGAGACCCGGGCGCGGGTGCAGTCCGCGATAGACCGGCTGGGCTATGTCCGCAGCGAGTCCGCGCGCCAACTGCGCGCGGGGCGCAGCCGGATCATGGGACTGCTCGTCCTCGACATGGGCAACCCCTTCTTCGTCGACGTGGCGCGCGGCGCCGAGCGGACCGCGCGTGACGCCGGTCTCGGCGTGATGGTCTGCAACAGCGCGCAGAGCGCGAGCGAGGAGGCCGACTACCTGTCGCTCTTCGCCGAACAGCGGGTCCGGGGCGTCCTGCTGACCCCGGCCGACGCGACGGGCCGCAACATCGAGACGTTCCGCCGGCACAACATCCCCTTCGTCCTCGTCGACCGGGTCGCCGAGGGCACCACCGAGTGCTCGGTCTCCGTCGACGACGTCGCGGGCGGCGCGCTGGCCGTGCGCCATCTCGTGGACGCCGGGCACCGCTCCATCGCGTACGTCAGCGGCCCGCCCGGCCTCAACCAGGTCCGCGACCGCCGCACCGGCGCCCTGAACGCGCTGGAGGAGGCCGGCCTCGGCCCCGAGAACCTGCGCGAACTGCCGACCGAGCGGCTCGACGTCGCCGCCGGGAGGGACGCCGGCGCCCGCCTGCTCGGCCTCGCCGAGCGCCCCACCGCCGTCTTCTGCGCCAACGACCTGCTCGCCCTCGGCGTCCTCCAGGCCATGTACGCCGCGGGCGTCGGCGTCCCCGACGACCTCGCGATCGTCGGCTACGACGACATCGAGTTCGCCGCCGCCGCGGCCGTCCCCCTCACCTCCGTACGGCAGCCCGCGGTCACCATGGGCACCCTCGCGGCGGAGATGCTGCTGGAGGAGACGGAGGCGGAGACCGGCGGGAAGAGGCACGAGCACCGGCGTGTCGTGCTCCAGCCGGAGCTGGTGGTGCGGCGGTCCAGCCTCTCGGCCCGCTGATCGACGATTCAGTACGATTTCATGATCCCAGGGCTCGGTCGGCGGACGAACATGTGCTGAACTGGGACGCGGCCCGAAAACCATTCGTCCCGGGAGCCCTGTTGACCGTCAGCTACCGCCAGCCCGGCGTCGTCCTCACCGACCGCCACTTCACCGTGCCCCTCGACCACGACGACCCGGCGGGGGAGACGATCGAGCTCTACGCCCGTGAGGTCGTCGCCGGCGACAAGGCGCACCAGGAACTGCCGTGGCTGGTCTACCTCCAGGGCGGCCCCGGCTTCGGGGCGAACCGTTTCGTCGGCAAGGGCGCCTGGCTCGGCCGCGCGCTCAAGGAGTACCGCGTCCTGCTGCTGGACCAGCGCGGCACCGGGCACTCCACGCCCGCCAACCGCCAGACGCTCCCGCTGCGCGGCGGTCCCGCCGCACAGGCCGACTACCTGACGCACTTCCGCGCCGACTCGATCGTCCGCGACTGCGAGGCGATCCGCCGCGAGGTGACCGGCGGCGCCCCCTGGACCGTCCTCGGCCAGAGCTTCGGCGGCTTCTGCACCGTCAACTACCTCTCCACCGCCCCCGAGGGCCTGACCGCCGCCGTCGTCACCGGTGGCCTGCCCTCCCTCGACGCACACGCCGACGACGTCTACCGCGCGGCCTACCCGCGCATCGAGCGCAAGGTCGCCGCGCACTACGCCCGCTACCCGCAGGACGTCGAGCGCGCCCGCCGGATCGCCGACCACCTCCTCGCGAACGAGGTGGTCCTGCCGAACGGCTACCGCCTCACCGCCGAGGCCTTCCAGTCCCTCGGCATCGTCCTCGGCGGCAGCGAGGGCAGCCACCGCCTGCACTACCTGCTGGAGGACGCCTTCGTCCGCACCCCGCAGGGCCTGGCCCTCTCGGACGCCTTCCAGGAGGAGGTCCAGGGCCTGCTGTCGTACGCGAGCCACCCGCTGTACGCCCTCGTGCACGAGGCGATCTACGGCCAGGACACCCGCCCCACCGCCTGGTCCGCCGAGCGGGTGCGCGCCGAGTTCCCGCAGTTCGACGCGGCCAAGACGCTGGCGGGCGACGGGCCGCTGCTGTTCACCGGCGAGACCATTCACCCCTGGATGTTCGACTGCGACCCGGCCCTGCGCCCGCTGCGGGAGACCGCCGAACTCCTCGCCGCCCGCACCGACTGGACGCCCCTGTACGACCCGGCGCGCCTCGCGGCCAACGAGGTGCCGGTCGCGGCGGCGATCTACCACGACGACATGTACGTCGACACGGCCCACTCCCTCGCCACCGCCCGCGCGATCCGCGGACTGCGCACCTGGGTCACCGACGAGTTCGAGCACGACGGCGTACGGGCCGGCGGGCCCCGTGTCCTGGACCGGCTGCTCGCGCTCACCCGTGACGAAGCGTGATGTCAGTGTCACGGGTTAGTGTGCGGGCATGACCGAGCCGACGATCACTCAGCTCCAGCCCATGCCGGACGACTGGCAGCGCGCGCTCGCCGTCGTCGCGCACCCGGACGACCTCGAGTACGGCTGCTCGGCCGCGATCGCCGCCTGGACCGACGCCGGCCGTGAGGTCTCCTACGTCCTGGCGACCCGCGGCGAGGCCGGGATCGACACCCTGGAACCCGCCCAGTGCGGCCCGCTGCGCGAGCGCGAGCAGCGGGCCAGCGCCGCTGTCGTCGGGGTGACGGCGGTGGAGTTCCTCGACCACCAGGACGGTGTGATCGAGTACGGCATCGCCCTGCGCCGCGACATCGCCGCCGCGATCCGCCGGTACCGACCCGAGCTGGTGATCACGCTGAACCACCGGGACACCTGGGGCGGCGTCGCCTGGAACACCCCGGACCACGTGGCGGTCGGCAGGGCGACGCTGGACGCGGCCGGCGACGCGGGCAACCGCTGGATATTCCAGGACCTGGCCGAGCAGGGCCTGGAGCCCTGGAACGGCGTCCGCTGGGTCGCCGTCGCCGGCTCCAGCACACCCACACACGCGGTCGACGCGACACCGGGCCTGGAGCGCGCGGTGCACTCGCTGCTCGAACACCGCACCTACATCGAGGTGTTGACGGACGAGGACCCGGAGACGTACGTCCGTGGCTTCCTCACGGCGAACGCCGAGACGACGGGGGAGCGGTTCGGCGGGAGGCCGGCCGTGGCGTTCGAGCTGTTCAGCAGGTAGTCCCGAGCGGCTGACGGAGAAAGACGGGGCATGGTGAAGGACACGGAACTGCTGGCGGACCGCTTCGAGGAGCACCGCGGCCGTCTCAAGGCGGTCGCCTACCGCATGCTCGGCTCACTGGCCGAGGCGGAGGACGCCGTCCAGGAGACCTGGCTCAAGCTGAGCCGGACCGACGCGGACGACATCGACAACCTCGGCGGCTGGCTGACCACCGTCGTCGGCCGGGTCTGCCTGGACATGCTCCGCTCGCGGACCCGGCGCCACGAGGAGCCGCTCGACGACACCTTCGTCCCCGACCCCGTGATCCGGCCCCTGTCGCAGATCGACCCGGAACAGGAGGTGCTCCAGGCCGACTCGGTGGGCCTGGCCCTGCTGGTGGTGCTGGAGACGCTGGAGCCCGCCGAGCGGATCGCGTTCGTGCTGCACGACATGTTCGCGGTGCCGTTCGACGACATCGCGCCGATCGTGGAGCGCTCCTCGGCCGCCACCCGGCAGCTCGCCAGCCGTGCCCGGCGCCGGGTGAAGGGCGCCACGCCGTCGACCGAGCCGGAGCTCGGCAGACAGCGGCAAGTGCTGGACGCGTTCATGGCCGCCGCCCGCGCGGGGGACTTCGAGGCGCTGCTCGCGGTCCTCGACCCCGGCATCACGCTGCGGGTCGACTCCGGACCGCTGGTCGGCGGTGTGGCGGCGTCCAAGGTCGTGCGGGGCGCGAAGCCGGTGGCCGAACAGGCGATGCTGTTCCGGCAGTTCGCGCAGTACATGCAGCTCGTGTTCGTCAACGGCACGGTCGGGGTGCTCAACGCCCCCGACGGGCGGCCGCAGTCGGTCATGGGCGTCACCATCGTGGACGGCCGGATCACCGAGATGTACATCCTGGCCGACGCCGAGCGGCTGGCCGGCCTCGATCTGCCGGACCTCGACGGCTGAGTCAGGCGGCCACGACCAGCGCGCCGACCGTGCGGTGCGGGCCGACCACCCGTCCGTCGGGCAGGAGCTCACCGGTGTCGTCGAAGACGATGGTGCCGTTGCACAGCAGGGTCCAGCCCTGTTCGGGGTGGGCCGAGACGATCACGGCGTCGCGGTGGTCCGGGCTGTCGGCGGCGGGGCACGGGGGCTGGTGGCTGCACATGACGTCTCTCCTCGGATTCCTCGATGCGGTGGCGCTCCAGCTTTCGCCGGCTCGTATCCCAGTGGTAGCGCAGCTTGTTTTCCGTTGTATGAGACGACGCCCACAGCGCCGGAAACCCATCGGTGAGTTCTGTCCCCGGGGCGGACATTAGGCTTATGACATGCAAGATCACCCCGGCCGTCTCACCGACCTGCGCGGAGACTGCGCGAACTGCTTCGGGCTGTGCTGTGTCGCGCTGCCCTTCACCGCCTCGGCGGACTTCGCGTTCGACAAGGACGCCGGGACGCCCTGCCGCAACCTCCAGGACGACCACCGCTGCGGCATCCACGCCCGGCTCCGGCAGAGCGGCCTCGCCGGCTGCACGGTCTACGACTGCTTCGGCGCCGGGCAGAAGGTCTCGCAGGTCACCTTCGCCGGGAAGGACTGGCGCACGGGCCCCCGGGAGCAGGCCCGGCAGATGTTCGACGTCTTCCCGGTCGTCCGCCGCCTCCACGAACTGCTCTGGTACCTGACCGAGGCGCTCACCCTGCCCGCCGCCCGTCCCGTCCACGCCGATCTGCGCGAGCTGCTGGAGAGGACCGAGGCGATCACCCGCCGGACCCCGGAGGAACTGGCCGCGCTGGACGTGGCCGCTCACCGGCAGGAGGTCAACGTCCTGCTGCTGAAGACCAGTGAGCTCGCCCGTGCGGGCGTACGCGGACGCAAGAAGGACCGCCGCGGCGCGGATCTGATGGGCGCCCGGCTCAGGGGAGCCGACCTGCGCGGCGCGAACCTGCGGGGCGCCTATCTGATCGCCGCCGACCTGACCGGAGCCGACCTGCGCGGGGCGGACCTCATCGGCGCCGACCTGCGCGACACCGACCTCACGGACGCCGATCTGACCGGCGCCTTCTTCCTGACCCAGCCGCAGCTGAACGCTGCCCGGGGCAGCGCGGGCACCCGGCTGCCCGCCTCAGTCGGCCGCCCCGCGCACTGGACAGCGGACCTCTGAGGACGGCTCCTCCGCGACGGATCCCGGCGTGGCGACGGGGGAGCGCCGCTCCAGACGCAGCCGCAGCCCCTCCGGCATCAGCGTCAGCCGCTCCGTCACCCGCAGCCGATAGGCGGGGTCGCTCCGGAACTCGTACCGGCGCAGCAGCAGCCCCAGCACCAGCGTGGCCTCGTGCAGCGCGAACTGGCGCCCGATGCACGCCCGCGCCCCCGTCCCGAACGGCTTGAAGGTGTGCGGCGCACGCGTCCGTACGGCCTTCGGATCGAAGCGGTCCGGGTCGAACCGCTCGGCGTCCGCGCCCCACACCTCGGGATCACGGTGCAGCATCGCCGCGAGCACCAGCGCCCAGGCGCCCCGCCGCATCGGATGGGCCCCGCCCAGCACGGTGTCCTCGCGGGCCTCCCGGGCGAAGGCGGGCGCCGTCGGCCACAGCCGCAGCGACTCGTCGAGCACGCGGCGTACATAGCGCAGCCGCGCCACCTGGTCGTAGCCGGGCGTCGCGGTGCCGCCCCAGACCTGGTCCACCTCGGCGCGGGCGCGAGCCGCGACGTCCGGGTGGCGCGAGAGGTAGTGCAGGGCGAAGGAGAGCGCGCCCGAGGTGGTCTCATGGCCGGCCACCAGGAAGGTGATCACCTGTCGGCGGACGTTCTGCGCGGACAGCCGCTCGCCCGTCTCGGGATGGGCCGTCTCCAGCATCCGGTCCAGCAGGTCGCCGTCCCCGGGCCCGTTCGCCGTACGGGCCCGGACCAGGTCGTCGACCGTGCGGTCGAGGTGGGCGATGTCGGCCTGGTTGCGGCGCGCGGCACGCCGGAGCAGAAACGGCGCCGGCACGGTGTTGAGGCGCTGCGCGTAGGTGAGCGTGCCGACCATCGCCGATACGAAGGGATGCGGCCGGGCCCGCTCGAAGGAGCCGAAGTCATGCCCGAACCCGGTGCGCGCGATGGTCTCCAGGGTCAGCTTGGTCATGTCACCGGGCACGTCCACAGCCCGTCCCGCCGCCAGCGCACGGTCCCAGTGGTCCATGAGCCGGTCGGCCACGGCCAGCATCATCGGGTGATAGCCCGCCATGGCCTCACGGCTGAACCCCGGGGCGAGTACGTCGTGCGCCAACTGCCAGTTCGGCTCGTGGTTGTACGCCGTGAACAGCCCGTCCCCGACGACCGGCCGCAGATTGGCGATGCCGAGCCCGACATGCTTGGCGAATCGGGACTCGTCCGCCATGTCGGCCGCGAGTCCGGCGCCCCACACGAACACGAACTCCTTGTTGAACGCCCGGCGCCGGAAGATCGGCCCCAGCTCCCGGGCGAACCGCAGGGAGTCCTGCAGCGGTGTGCGCCTGCTCGCGCCCAGCACATCGCCGAGCAGCGGGAGCCGGTGCGGGGGATGAGGTATGCGGAACAGCTCCGGCCAGCCCTGCTCGGCGCTGCGGAAGCCCTTGGGCAGTCCGGTCCCGGTCATCGTCTCCACCATGACGCGATCTCCCTTGCACCAGCGGCAGGTTGAGCTCGTTGTACGTGAGTTCAATAACGCGGTTCAGTCTGGTCCGGCTGTTGAACTCACGTCAAGTAAAGTGCGGGCATGGCCGCGAAACAGGGTGGGCGCACACGCCGTCGGCTCAGCACCGAGGAGCGTCGTGAGCAGCTCCTCGCGGTCGGGGCGCGGCTGTTCTCGGAGAGTCCGTACGACGATGTGTGGATCGAGCAGGTCGCCGAGATCGCCGGTGTCTCGCGCGGGCTGCTCTACCACTACTTCCCGACCAAGCGGGACTTCTTCGCGGCCGTGGTCGAGCGGGAGAGCGAGCGCATGCTGCGGATGACGGCCGCGGTGCCCGGGCTTCCGGTGCGCGAGCAGCTCCCCGCGGGGCTCGACGCCTTCCTTGAGTACGTCCACGCCCATGCCCACGGCTATCGCGCCTTCCATCGCGCCGACGCCGCCGGCGACCAAGCCGTGCGCAAGGTCTATCAACGGGCCCTGGCCGCACAGGAGAAGCAGATCCTGGCGGCGATGGCGGCGGACCCCGAGTTCGGGCCGGCCTTCGAGGAGCGGCCGGACGTCCGGCTCGCCGTACGTGGCTGGCTGGCGTTCACCACCGCCGTCTGTCTGGAGTGGCTGAGGGGCGCGGACCTCTCCCGGGAGCAGGTGCGCGACCTGTGCGCCCGCGCCCTCCTGGGCGTCATCGCACCCTGAGCACCCTGAGCCTCCGCAAAGAGATCGCATGGTGTCGGCCGGGCTGGTTGGCGTGCAGCCCGATCTTCGATAGGTTAGGCAAGGCTTACCTAAGGAGGTTTGGGATGGGTGACAGCGAAGCCTGGACGGCCGCGCCTTCCGCGGCGGAACGAGCCCGGTCGGTGCTCGCCGGCGCATGGTCCTGCGGGGTGACCGCGGAGAGCTGCCGCGAGGAGCTCGTGGGCGCGCACACCGTGACCGAGGACGGTCGTGTCCTGCTGGAGGTGCCGGAGGACAGTGTGCTTGTCACGGCGGCGATCTGCGCACCGCGTGGCGAGCCCTCCGCCGTCCTGGAGTTCGCCGATGTCGCTCCCGTTCCCGTACGCAAGCGGATCCGCACCCGGCTGTGGCTGTCCGGCTGGTTCACCCCGCAGGAGGGCAAACTCGCCTTCCAGCCCACGCGGGTGGTGCTGCGGCAGTCGTCCGGTGCCGTCGTCGTCGACCTCGACGAGTTCGCCGACGCCGCGCCCGACCCGCTGGCCACCGCCGAGGCCCGGCTGCTCACCCACCTCGCCGACTGCCACCCGGACGCCGTCGAGCGGCTCACCCGCCTCGTCGACTCCGACAGCCTGCACGGCGCCGTGCGCGTCCAGCCCCTCGCCGTCGACCGGCACGGACTCACGCTGCGCATCGAGCGCGCCCGCTCCCACGGCGACGTACGACTGCCGTTCCACCGGCCCGCCGACGACGTCGCACAGCTCACCGAGCGCATGCACATCCTGCTCGCCCAGGCCAGTGCCGCCTCCTGCCCGCGCGCCCTACAGCGGCAGCGCACAGACGGCGACGGGTGACGCGAACGGCTCGCCCGCGAGCCGCAGTTCACCGCTGCTGTCGTCGACATGGAAGACGCTGACGGTGCTCGACCGCTGGTTGGCCGCGAACAGCAGCGCCCCGTCCGGCGAGAGGGCGATCTGCCGGGGGAAGTCCCCGGTCACCGGCACCGTGTCGAGCAGACTCAGCCGGGCGCCCTTCGCCTCCACCGCGTAGCGTGCGAGGCTGTTGTGGCCCCGGTTGGCCAGATAGGCGTAACGGCCGTTCGGCGTCACCACGATCTGCGCCGGATAGCTGGTGCCCGAGCCCGTGCCCGTGTCCTGCTCCGCGCCGATGGTCAGCCGGCCCGAGCCGGGGTCGTAGGCGCAGACCGCGACGCTGTTGTCGACCTCGTTGGCCAGATACGCGTACCGGCCGCCCGGGTGGAAGGTGAGATGACGCGGGCCCGCGCCCGGCTTCGTCTGCGCTCGCGCGACCTCGGTGAGCGTGCCGCCCTTCTGGTCGAGGCGGTAGGTGTACACGGTGTCCGTGCCCAGGTCGACGGCGAGGACATGGCGGCCGTCGGGACTGGTGATGATCTGATGGGCGTGCGGGCCCTCCTGACCCGGACCGGGCGCCGGACTGGAGTGCGTGACCAGGTCGGTGCGCTCGCCGAGCATGCCCGAGGCGTCGATCGGATGCACGGCCACACTGCCCGTGCCGTAGTTGGCGCTCAGCAGCCAGCGCCCGCTGTGATGCACCGACAGATGGCAGGGCGCCGCCCCACCGGTGCCGCGGCTCCCCAGAACCCTGCGGTCGGCGAGGCGCACGGCGGTCACGGCGCCGTCCTCGCGCTCGTCGACCGCGTACAGCGTCCGGCCGCTCGGATGCAGCGCCAGATACGACGGGTCGACGACGTCCGTGATGGTTCCGGCGCCGGTGATCGCGCCCGAGGCCGGGTCGTACGTGGCGAGGCCGATGCCCTGGCCGCCGCCCTCGACCGAGGTGTAGGTGCCGAGGTAGAGAGGGCGCGGGCCGGACGGCGCACGGCTCTCGGCCTGGGCGCTGGGACGGGACTCGGGGCCGGTGGCCTCGGAGGTCGCCGTGTCGGCCGTGTCCGCGGGGGCGGGCGCGTCGTCGCACCCGGTGGCCGCCGGAAGTGTCGCACCGGCGGCCGATCCCGCGAGGGTCCCGACGAATCGGCGCCTGCTCAGCCCACCACTGCCCATGTCCACACCTCAGGTCGTCGGTCGTCGTGGTCGCGACAGCAACCTTCGCGTGGATCACCCGTCAAACGCAAGAACTCAAACGCAAGAACAGCAACACCTGTTGCATCCTCTGCAATAGTGGGCTGCTTCGCGCCGTCTACCAGTCGCCGTCCTCCACCGGCTTGCCCTGCGCGTCCTTGAGCGGCACGACCTGGCCCGGCGTGGGTGCCTGCCAGGGCTCGTGGTCGTCGCCGAGCCAGTCACCGACCGGCTGCACCGACTCAAGCGTGTCGGTCGGGGCGAGATCCCCGGCGTCCTGGTCGTAGTAGTCGAACCAGGGCAGCCCCGCTCGCGTGTACGCCGCCCGGTCGACCGGCGACGGCGGGGGAGCCTCCCCGGTGATACGGCGCCACTCCGGAGGCGTCACGAGATGGACGAAGACCCGGCCACCGGGACGGTCGGCCCAGTCCTTCAGCGGCCGGTCGTCCTCGTAGACCTCCTGGCGCATCGACCCGCCGACGCCCAGACCCATCGCCGCGGCGGCCCTGGGCGCCCCGCCGGCCGGAGCGGCCGCCGGCGCCGGGACCCCGCCCTGGGGCGCCGGTGCCGACATGGGCATGGCGGCGCCATAGCCGCCGAACTGCGGCATCGCCCGCGCCCGCTCCGCCCGGCGCCGCTCCTCCTCGCGCCATTTCGCCAGCTGCGGCTCCTTCAGCGCGAAGGACTGCAGCTGTACGCCGCCCCAGACCTCCTCGCCGGTGACCTGACCCTCGACGGTCGCGCCCAGCCCCAGGGGCACCGCCACGAACTGGCGGACCGTGCCCTTCCCGGAGTTGATGCCGTCCAGCCACGGCTGGCGGGGGAGTACGACATAGTTCTGCGGCCTGCGCGACAGCCGGTCGCTCCACGGCTTCCCCGACACCGCGCACACCTTGCCGACGCCCACCTGCAAGGCGGCCGGCTCCGTCGTACCCCCGAAGCTCAGCCACATCGCCTCGCGCAGGTAGACCGGCAGCATCACACCGCCGCGCGCCCGCCACGCCTCCGGCACCGTGTCCGCGTAGTCCGCCACCCGCCGGACCGGGAACTCGCCGAGCCCCGGCGGCAGCGCGTGCGTGCCCGTCTCGGGCAGCCGCAGCGTACGGATGAACCGCACCGCCACTCCACCCGGCAGCCGCAGGGTGTTTCCGTCGATCCGTACGGTCGTGTCGGTCATCGGCCCGCTCCCTCGCGTCCGGCGCCGGCCCCGACCCGGCGTCCCCTATCGAGAACGCTCGCCCATCCCCGTACGGTTCCGCCACAGCTGCTCCTGGACGCCCATGCGTTCGCGCAGCCTGGTCAGCCCCGGCATCCGCACGCGCTGCTCCTGCGACACCCGGTCCAGCTCCTCCAGCAGCCGCCGCGAGCGGTGCTCGGTGTCGAGCTCGTCGATGATGCGGTTCACCTCGGTCAGGACCGCGCCGAACAGCTGCCAGTGCCGGCTCTCGCGCTCTGCCTCCTCGCGCAGCAGCAGGGCGAGCTTGTCGCGGGTGCCCGCCGCCGTGCGCAGCTCCGCCGACAGCCGGGTCTCCGCGGCATCGGCGTTGCTGCTGACATGGGTGGTGACCAGCACCGAGAAGCTGACCACCGCGTCGGCGATCTCCGACAGCTGCTGCTCCAGGACGGCGCCCGTCTCCTTCGCGAACAGCGGCTCGGGCTCCCGCTCCTTCGTGAGGTCGGTGAGGGTGCGCGCGAGCACCCGCAGGACCACCGTGCAGATCTCCAGCGTGTCCAGTCCGGTGCGCAGCACCACGCGGTGCAGCAGGCTGTCGCGCACGCGCGGATTGAGCCGCAGGCTGTCCTCGGCCTGTCTGAGCGCCGCGTCCACCTCCACGATGTCGTGGTCCAGCCGGCGCGCCTCGTGCAGCCGGGCCGCCGCCTGCTCGACCGGCTGGCGGCCTGCGGCCTCCTCACCGATGCGCAGCATCAACTGCCGCAGCCGACGGGCCAGGTCCTCCATCGACTCACCGGCCTCGTCCACCCACACCGGCGGCGCGAGCAGCAGGTTGAAGCCGAGCCCCACCACCGCGCCGATCAGTGTCTCCAGGATCCGCGCCCACGCCGTGTCCCCGACGGTCGTGACCCCGAGGACCAGCATCGCGCTGATCGCCACCTCGGGAACGTACTCGTTCACACGCACGAGATGCCCGACCCCCAGCGCGGCCACGATCAGCAGGGCAAGGCTCCACCAGGTCAGACCGACCAGGAGGCTGAAGGCGATGGCCACCAGCACGCCGGCCACCACGGAGTTCACCCGGCGGATGCCGTTGGTGAGAGTGGCGTAGAAGGTGACCTGGACGACCAGCAGCGCGGTCAGGGGCGCGGTCAGCGGTGCGGCCTCCGGGCTGAGGCGCAGCGCGATGACATACGCGATCGTCGCCGCGGCCGCCGACCGCAGCGTCTGGACCACCACCGGGTCCCGGCTCAGCTTCGTCAGCCGCTCCCGGGCCGGTGTCCCCTCACGTCCCTCTCGCATCCTCGGGCTGTTCCCTTTCCACCGTTGCTTCCCGCGCAGCGCTTGCGGAACGTAACGGTCCGCAAGGAACCCCAGATTGATCGCCGCGGCCACGGTACGGCAAGGGGCTGCGCTGGTGATCGTCGACACCCGAGCGAGACGGGCCTGCCGACCGGGTCCGGCGCTGAGGAGAACCCCCGCCCTCACCCCGTGGTTGTCCGCACCCGGGAACGGAGGACCGCCGGATGGTCCCCGCCCGCCCGGAGCGCAAGCCTTGGATCATGAATCGGCATCGGACCGGATTACTGCTGACCCTGTTCATCATCCTCGCCGCCCTGACGACCGGCATCCCGGCCACGGCGGCATCCACCCCCACCCCGGTGATCGACGCGCTGGATCGCGCGGCCCGCCGACTGCGCACCGTCGAACCGGGCGGCGACACCGGTGACCTGCGCTCGCTGGACCGGATGATCGGCACCGCTCGTGTGGTCGGCCTGGGGGAGGCCACCCACAGCTCCCACGACTTCTTCGCCCTCAAGGACCGCGTCCTGCGCCATCTCGTGGAGGAGAAGGGCTTCCGCACCTTCGCCCTGGAGGCCCCCTGGAGCACCGGCCTGCGCCTCGACGCCTATGTGCGGTACGGCAAGGGGGACCCCCGGCGCATCATGCGCGAGGAGTTCCAGCGGGACTACCTGTGGTGGAACAACACGGACTACCTCCGCCTCGTCGAGTGGATGCGGGCGTACAACATCCGCCACCCCGGGGACCCCGTGCGCTTCATCGGCGACGACATCGCCTGGACCGGACCCGAGTTGTACGACGCCGTCGAGGACCACGCGGCCGACGCGCACCTCGAGCTCAGCGCCCGGCTCGCCGAGCTCTATCGCGGGCTGCGGCCCACCGTGCAGACCGGGGCGTACATAGAGCGGTACCTCGCGCTGCCGTACACGGAACGAAAAGGGCGGGCGGCCCGTACGGGTGAGGCGCTACGGCTGCTCCGTCGGACGGACCCCGGTGCCCACCGCGCGGCGCACGACTGGGCGATCCAGCAGGCGACGGTCATCGACCGGACAGCCCGGCAGTACGCCTTCGACGTCGAGGACCCCGCCCAGATCGCCGCCGCCATGCGCTATCGCGACGGGGCGATGGCGGCCAACGTGGTGTGGTGGCAGAAGCACACCGACACCAAGGTGCTGCTGTCGGCCCACAACAACCACGTCGGCTATGTGCCGGAGGAGCCCGCCCATAACCCGAAGGTGCAGGGCGCGTTCCTGCGCGAGAGCCTCGGCGCGGGCTATGTGAGCGTCGGCCTGACGTTCGACCACGGCTCCTTCAACGCCACCGGCTGGGACGACGACACGGTCCGCCGCTGGACACTGGGACCGGCGGGTCCGGACAGCAACGAGCGGACCCTGGACCGGGTGCGCCACCACGACTACGTGCTCGACATGCGGTCCGTCGGGGCGCCGGCCCGGGACTGGCTGCGCCGGGCCCGGCCGACGCGCAGCATCGGCACGGCCTACCCGGACGGCCCGCACGACATCGCACTCGCCCGTAGCCACGACATCCTGATCCATCTGCACCGGGTGGAGGCGGCCCGGCTGCGGGACGACCGGCCGCAGTAGGACCCGGGTGCCTTCTCAGCCGGCGTGCAGGATCCGGAAGCGATCGGGCTCCGCCGGGTCCCGGTCGACGACTTGGACCGGCGGCCAGGCCCATTGCCGAACGCTGATGCCCGGCGTGCGGGAGAACCGGATCGGCCCGCGGGTCCCCTCGACCGCCACCCGCGGCCATGACCCGGCGATGGCCGCCCGGTCGGTGCCGTGGGAACGCAGCACCTCGGCGAGGACGGCGACGGTGTCCCAGCCCTCGAACGCGACGAAAGAGGGCGCCTCGCCCAGGCGCTCGCGGAGCTCCTTTCCGACGCGTTCGCCGAGCGGACCGAGGCGCTCGGGCAGGTAGCGCAGGAACGGGATCCCGGCGCCGTCGTCGCCCAGCATCGCGGCCCACTCGGCGAACTCCGGCTGTCCGGCCGGAGCGCCGATCAGGACGTCCGCGAGCCGCCGGTCTCCCCGGACGGCCCTGACGAGCGGGACCGCCGGCTTCGGATGGCCGACCAGCAGCAGGAGTGCCGTAGCGCCGTGATCGACGAGCGCGTCGCAGAGGGCCTCGGGGTTGAGTGCGTTCGTGTCGAGTTCTACGACGGTGCCGCCGCGGGCAGCGAGGTGCTCCCGCAGGACGCGGGTCCCGGTCGCCCAGTAGACGCTCGGCTGGGTTGCCACGGCGATCCGACGGCGGTCCGCGCCGAGGAGGAAGTCGGCGTAGATCCGCCAGCCGTGGGACTGGGCCGGGGGCAGGCGCGCGACCCACTCCGTCGGCTCCTCGGTGAGCGCGTCGAGCACGGCGGACGAGCAGAGGAACGGCACGCCGAGGGCGTCGGCCCGGGCAGCGGCGGCGCGGGCGACGACGCTGTGGTACTCGCCCGCTACGGCGGCCACGCCCAGGCCGGCCAGTTCTTCCACGGCCGCCGCGGCCCGCTCCGGATCGGCCGCGGTGTCCCGGACCACCAGCTCCAGTGGTCTGCCGTCGATCCCACCGGCGTCATTGACCTCGCGAACGGCCAGCTCGAGTCCCGCGAGCAGGTGTCGACCCGCCTCGACCCAGCCGGGCCGCATCAGCGGGACGAGAGCGCCCAGGCGGACGGGCGACTTGTCCCCGTCAGGCATAGAGCTTGTCGAGGAAGGCGGACAGATTGCCCGTGGTCCGGGCGATCTGCTCCGCCAGGGTGAGGCTCTCCTCGAAGCGGCCGCCCGACTCCGGGACCTTCTTGCCCCGGACGTAGAGCGAACACGCCAGGTCGGTGCACATGTACAGACCGACCGAGTTGCCCTCACGCCCCGCCGGGCCCGCCTTGCGGGCGGTCATCAGGGAGACACCGCCGCCCGGATGGGTCGTCAGACACAGGGAGCACATGCTGCGGTGCAGGAATCCGCGCCGCGAGGACGGGAAGCGGAGGCTGAGGCCCACCGGGCGTCCCTCCCGCTCGGTCACCAGATAGCTGCGATCGGGCGCCCCGGGATCCCGCCAGCCCAGGAAGTCCAGGTCCTCCCAAGGGCGTTCGTCGAGATCGCGGGGGAGGGAGACGCGCTTGGCCTCGCCTTTCGAGCAGTTGATAAATGAGTTGCGGATGTCCTGCTCGGTGAGTGACCTCATGGGGAGTCTCCTGGGCTCGATCGATCGATGATGCAGAACCTAGGGGCTCTAGGTTAATGGCTAGGTTAGGCAGGCTGAGTGAAGGAGAGCCAGTGGATTTCGACGATGCCGGGTCACCGCGCGCCTGGGCGGCACTGCGGCATGTCGCGGCTGCCTCCGCGGGACCCGCAGTCGACCGCGAGGTGCGCGTCACCCTCAACTTCCATCCGGACCGGCTGGTCAGAGGGGTGCCGATCCTGCGCGCGCTCGCCGAGGACGGCACGTACCACTCCCAGTTCGTCACCGGCACCAGCAACGGCGGGCTCACCGCACACCCGGGCGGCGACCGTTGGCGCTGGGAGAGCCGGATCTTCGGCCGGGTCTACGACGACGCGCCCGCGCGCGAGCGGCCGGTGTACGGCGCGCTGAACTTCCGGCGCCAAGTGGTGGGCGCCGCCCCGAGGTTCGGCTCCTCGCACTTCCGGCTGACCGCTCCGGCGCTGGCCCGCGCCACCTTCTGCTACCCCGACAGCGCCGCCGGTCCGACCGACTTCGGGGTCGCCGCCGGCATGCACCTCGTCGCGCTCGCCGAGGCCGACGAACAGGACGCCCTCAACGACTACATCGAGACCCAGGTCCACGGGGGAGTCGTGCTCGCCCGGGACATGGAGGCCGTCGTCCTGGACGCCTGCTATCGCGGCACCCCCGTGGAGACCGCGGCCCGCCTGCTGCCCTGCCCCGTCGAATGGCACCCCGGCTACCGGATCACCGTGCCGGAACTGCGCCGCCACGCGGACTACCGTGGCCAGGAGTACGTCGACCTGGGCGCCCGGATCGCCGACGACGGCCGCATCGACCCGCGGGTCATCGGGGACGCCGCCCGCACCGGCCGCTACGAGCTCCAGGACCTGAAGATGGTGTGGCACACCCTGGCCCGTTTCGGTGCCCCGGAGGGCGCGGGTACGGCCTGCTCCGGTCCCCCCGGGGCGGCGGCCGGCGTCGGTGGCCACACGCCGGGGGTGAGCACGCCCAGCGCGTAGGCCCTCGCCACCAGCTCCGTACGGTTCGACGCTGCCCAACGCGCGGACAGGCGCCGCAGGTGGTAGTTGACGCCGTCCACCGTGAGGTCCGTCTCCCGGGCGGCCCGCGCTGTCGTGGCGCCTCCGGCGAGCAGGGCCAGGATGCGGGCCTCCACCGGGGTGACCGGCGCGGGCGGTGTCCCGGTGACCGGCTCGCGGTCACCGAGGACACGCAGCATCACCAGCAGCGCCGGCGTCTCCTCCACGGTGTCGCTCACCGGGTCCGCCGTGAGCTCCCCGTAGCGTTCCGCACCGCCGGGAGCCCGCCAGCGCACCGACACCTGGTAGCGCGAGCGGTGCCGCAGCCGCAGTGCCTCGGCGATGCGCTCGACCTGCGTCGCCTCCTGCGGCCGGAACAGCTCCAGTACGTCCCGGCCGCGCAGCCGCCCCGGTGTCGTACCGCACTCCGTCGCCATCGCCGGATTGGCCAGCCGGACCGCGCCGTACACATCGCAGACCGCGACCGGCACCACGACGCGGTCGAAGACCATCAGGGCGCGGTTGCGCCACACCACCGCCTCCGGGTGGGTCCGGTCCACGAGCACCTCCGCTCACCTGACGCAAGAGCGACGTACGTCCGGGCACTACACAATCATGTAGTGCCGGGGCGCCGGCGGCCGGGACCCGTCGATCAACCTGGATCGCAGTACTCCCGTACCGCGAAAGGCAGTTGTCGCGCCATGCCCCCCACCGCGCCGGCCCCACAGACCCTGGACGCCCTCCCCGTCGCCGACATCTCCGCCACCGGACCCGGCGGCACCCCCGTGCAGCAGGCCATGGGGCTCATGCGTGAGCACGGGCCCGTGTTCGTACGGCGGCTGTACGGGCGGGACTCGCTGTTCGTCGGCGACCTGGACCTGGTGACCGAACTCGCCGACGAGCAGCGGTTCGCCAAGCACATCGGGCCCGGTCTGGAGAACGTCCGAGAGTTCGCCGCCGACGGCCTGTTCACCGCGTACAACGACGAGCCCAACTGGGCCAAGGCGCACGACATCCTGATGCCCGCCTTCGCGCTCGGCTCGATGCGCACCTACCACCCCGTGATGCTGAAGGTGGCGCGCCGGCTCATCGAGTCATGGGACCGTGACGCCCGCGCCGGCCGGCCGGTGAACGTACCCGACGACATGACCCGGATGACCCTGGACACCATCGGACTCGCCGGGTTCGACTACGACTTCGGTTCCTTCGAGCGGCCCGAGCCGCACCCCTTCGTCGAGTCGATGGTCCGGTGCCTGGAGTGGAGCATGACCCGGCTGGCCCGGGTACCGGGCCGCGACTACTCGACGGCGGACGCGGCCTTCCGTACTGACGCCGCCTACCTCGCCCAGGTCGTCGACGACGTCATCGCCGCCCGCACCGGCACAGACCAGAGCGCCGCCGAGGACCTCCTCGGCCTGATGCTCACCGCCCGGCACCCGGCCGACGGCACCGCCCTCGACGCAGCCAACATCCGCAACCAGGTCATCACCTTCCTGATCGCCGGCCATGAGACCACCTCCGGTGCGATGTCCTTCGCGCTGTACCACCTCGCCAAGCACCCGACGGCGCTGGAGCTGGTGCGGCGCGAGGTCGACGCGCTGTGGGGCGACCAGCGCGACCCGGAGCCGACGTACGACGAGATCGGCAGGCTGACGTACACCCGCCAGGTCCTCAACGAGACGCTCCGGCTGTGGCCGACGGCCGCCGTGTTCGCCCGGCACGCCCGTGAGGACACGCTGCTCGGCGGGCGCATCCCGCTGCGCGCTGGACAGTCCGCCCTGGTGCTCACGCCGATGCTGCACCGGCAGCCGGTCTGGGGCGACAACCCCGAGCTGTTCGACCGCTCCCGCTTCACGCCCGAGGCCGAGGAGGCCCGGCCGGTACACGCCTTCAAGCCGTTCGGCACCGGTGAACGCGCCTGCATCGGGCGGCAGTTCGCGCTGCACGAGGCGACCATGCTGCTGGCGATGCTCGTCCACCGCTACCGGCTGCACGACCACGCCGACTACCGCCTCACGGTCAAGGAGACCCTCACCCTCAAGCCCGAGGGCTTCACCCTCGCCCTGACCCCGCGCACCACCGCCGAGCGCAGGCACGCTCCGCTGCCCGGAAGCACGCCCACCGAGGCACCCCGGACCACCGACACGACGTCGCTGCCCGCCCGCGTCCGCCCCGGCACCCGTGCTCTCTTCCTGCACGGCAGCAACTACGGCACCTGCCGAGAGTTCGCCGCGTCCCTCGCCGACGAGGCCGCCGCCGTCGGCTGCGAGACCGAGGTCACCGCCCTGGACACCTACGCGGGCGGCCTGCCCACCGACCGCCCCGTCGTGATCACCGCCGCCTCCTACAACGGCCGCCCCACCGACGACGCCACCGCCTTCGCCGCCTGGCTGGAACAGGCCACCGACGCCTCGGACGTCACCTACGCCGTCCTCGGCGTCGGCGACCGCAACTGGGCCGCCACCTACCAGCAGGTCTCCACCCGCATCGACGACCGCCTCGCCGAGCTCGGCGCCACCCGGCTCCTCGATCGCACGGCCGCCGACGCCTCCGGCGACCTGACCGGCGCCGTCCGTGACTTCACCGCCCGACTGCGGACGGCCCTCCTGGAGCGGTACGGCGACCCCGACGCGCAGGCCCCGGGCGACGAGCCCTCGGCGGCGTACGAGGTCCGCACCCTGACCGGCGGCCCCCTGGACGCCCTCGCCGAACGGCACGGACTCGTCCCGATGACGGTCACCGAGGCCCGCGACCTCACCGCCCCGGACCACCCGCGCCGCAAGCGCTTCGTCCGCCTCGCCCTCCCGGACGGCGTCACCTACCGCACCGCCGACCACCTCACCGTCCTGCCCGCCAACGCCCCGGCCCTGGTCGAGCGGGCCGCCGCCGCGCTCGGCGTCGACCTCGACACCGTCCTGGACATCCGGGCCACCCGCCCCCGCCGGGACGGCCTCGCGATCGACCGGCCGTTGACCGTACGCCAACTCCTCACCCACCACGTCGAGTTGCGGGAGCGCCCGAGCGCGGCCCAGCTGTCCGTGCTCGCCGCCGCCAACCCCTGTCCGCCGGAGCGCCTCGCGCTGACGGGACTGCGTGACGACCCGCGCACCCTGGTCGAGCTGATCGAGGACCACCCGGCCCTGCGCGGCGCCCTGGACTGGCCGACCCTCCTCGACCTGCTCACCCCACTGCGCCCCCGCCATTACTCGATCTCCTCCTCGCCCGCCGTCGACCCCGGCCACGCGGACCTGATGATCTCCCTGCTCCAGGCGCCCGCGCGCTCCGGCAAGGGCATCCACCGGGGCACCGGATCCGGCTATCTGACCGACGTCGAGCCCGGCGACACGGTGTACGCCCGTGTCCAGCCGTGCCGCGAGGCCTTCCGGATCGACGCCGCCGCGCCGGTCGTCATGGTCGCCGCGGGCACCGGCCTCGCCCCGTTCCGCGGTGCCGTCGCGGACCGTACGGCGGCCCTCGCGGCCGGCGCCGAACTCGCCCCGGGCCTTTGCTACTTCGGCTGCGACGCCTCCGACGCCGACTTCCTGCACGCCGAGGAACTGCACGCGGCGGCCGCGGCCGGAGCCGTCTCGCTCCGTCCCGCCTTCAGCACCGCCGGGACCTTCGTCCAGCACCGCATCGCCGCCGAGGCCGACGACGTCTGGGAGCTGCTCGCCGCGGGCGCCCGGGTGTACGTCTGCGGCGACGGCTCCCGTATGGCGCCGGGCGTACGGGACGCCTTCCGTACGCTGTACCGGGACCGCACCGCGGGCGCCGACGACGCGGCGGCCGAGCGGTGGCTGGACGCGTTGATCGCGGACGGTCGCTATGTGGAGGACGTCTACGCGGCGTAGGTCACAATGGGAGGCGGTCCGAACACGGCGGGGGACCAGGGCTGATCCGGAGGGAGCCAGATGGCGGGGCGTAAGGGGCGCACGGTACGGGACCTCAGGCGGGGCAACCGTACCGCGGTACTGCAGCGCCTCTACTTCGACGGTCCCCTCAGCCGCTTCGAACTCGGCCCGGCGACCGGCCTCAGCTCCGGCTCCGTCAGCAATGTCGTCGCCGAGCTGATCGCCGACGGCCTGGTCGAGGAGGCCGGCAGCGTCGACTCCGACGGCGGCCGCCCCCGCATCCTGCTGCGCGTCGCGCCCGCCAGCGGCCACATGATCGGCGTCGACGTCGGCGAGACCCGGGTACGGATCGGCCTGTTCGACCTGACTCTCACCGAACTCGCCCGCGCGGAACGCCCGTTGACGCAGCAGCGGTACGAGGTGGAGGGCATCGTCGGCCATGTCCGCGAGGGCATCGCCGAGGTGCTCGCGGAGGCCGGCATCGCACCCGAGCGGCTCCTCGGCGTCGGCATCGGCGTCCCCGGCATCGTCGAGGACACCGGGGAGCTCGGCGCCGTGGTGCACGGGCAGACGATCGGCTGGGACGCCGTACCGCTGGAGAAGCTGCTGCGCGACGGCTCCCAACTCCCCGACGGGGTCCCGTACTTCATCGACAACGGCGCCCGGACCCTGGGCCAGGCCGAGATGTGGTTCGGCGGCGGACGCGGCGCCCGCAACGCCGTCGTCGTGCTCTTCGGCTCCGGCGTCGGGGCGTGCCTGGTCACGCCCGAGGTGGAGCACGGCCGGGCCGTCGAGTGGGGGCATCTGACGGTACGGGTCAGGGGGCGCCGCTGCCGGTGCGGTGCCCTGGGCTGTCTGGAGGCCTACGCGGGCGCCGAGTCGCTGCTGGACCGCTGGCGCGAGCAGGGTGGGAGCGTGCCCAAGGGGGCCGACGAGGAGACCGCGCTGACGGCGATGCTGGCCGGCGCCTATCCGGCCGAGGGCGGCGCGCCGGACCCGGTGGCGGTCGTCGTGCTGGAGGAGACCGCCGAGTACGTCGGCGCGGGCCTGTCCGACCTGATCAACCTCTTCCAGCCCGAGCGCATCCTGATCGGCGGCTGGGCCGGTCTCCAGCTCGGCGCCCGCTTCCTGCCCGCCGTACGCCGGCACGCGGCCTCGTACGCCCTGCGGCATCCGGCCCACAAGGTCACCATCGACCTGGGCAGGCTCGGCCCGGACGCGGTCACCGTCGGGGCCGCGATCCTGCCGCTCGCGGACTTCTTCGCCCACGGCGGCAGACGCGCCGAGCCCGTGTCACAGACCCCGTCCCCGACCCCGCGCACGGCGGTGGCGGAGCGGGTGCCGCACTGACGTTTCGCCGTCGGCGGGGACGGTACTCGCGGTGACCTTGGACGACGCGAGAGAGGTGCACCATGAACGACAAGCGTCGCGAGGCGCCGGGCGAGACCCCGGAGCCGGTACCAAGGGACCTGCCCGACCAGCAGGCGGACGCGGGCGAGGACCCCTGGGAGGTGCCCGTCGAGTCCACGGACGACGCGACCGAAGCGGACGATGTCCCGGACACGGACGAGGCGGGCACCGGCCGGCAGGGTTCACCGCGGTCGGACACGGTCCACCCCGAGCATCCGGCGCCCGAGGAGCCGTCCGCCTGAGAGGGCGTCCGAGGCGAGTCAGCCCACCTTCCGCCCCCGCATGGGCGCCGTGGCCGCGCCCTCGCCGCGCTGGAGGCCCTGGAGGAACTCCTTCAGCACCTCGGGCGCGGTGCGCTCCGGACGCCAGCGCAGTTCCGTACGCGCCCGCGTGCAGTCCATCAGGGGCACCCTGAGGACCGCGTCGAACAGGTGCGGGGAGGCCGGCAGCAGATGCAGCCCCCACGCCGCGGCGATCGCCGAACGGGCCGCCGAACGCGGGAGCCGTACCGGGCGCGCTCCGAGCATCTCGCCCAGCAGTTTCGCGTCGACCGGAGGGTCGGCGGCCAGGTTGAAGGCGCCCCGCACGTCGGACTTCACCGCGAGCAGATACGCCGCGGCCGCGTCGTCGGTGTGCAGGGCCTGCACCCGCAGTCCCGGGATGTCGGGCAGGAGCGGCAGCAGCTCGGGGCGCGCGAGCGGGCCGGGCAGGAACCGGCCGCCGAAGATGCGGCGCTGCTCGCTGGCGGACTCACGCTTGAACAGGAACGCCGGCCGCATCCGCACCACACGCACCCTGGGATGGGCCCGGTCGAACGTGTCCAGCGTCCGTTCCAGATAGGCCTTCTCCCGGCAGTACGCGGCGTCGGGCCAGCCGTGCGTGGGCCACGACTCGTCCACGGCATGGTCCTTCGGACCCGGCGAGTACGCGCCGACCGACGAGGCGTGCACCAGCGTCGGGACCTTCGCGGCGGCCACCGCCTCGAACACGCGGATGCCGCCCAGCACATTCGTCCGCCAGGTCGTCGCCGGATCATGCGTCGGCTGGAACGCCCAGGCCAGATGGATGACGGCGGCCGCGCCCTCGAAGAGATGCGCCAGGCCGGCCTGCTCGGACGTCAGGTCGACCGCCGCCCAGTCGGTTTTCGGAGGGGACCAGTCGGGAGTGCGGCGGGCCAGCCCCAGGACGGAGTCGACCTCGGGGTCCTCCGAGAGGAGCCGCACCACGCTGGTACCGACATTGCCCGTGGCTCCGGTGACCACGACCCTGCGGGCCGGTTCGCTGCTCACCTGCGGCTCCTCCCGGAGATGGGGACGGGGCGTTCGAGTACCCCCTCCGGGGCGCTCGAACGCGTCGAGTCCCCGCTAGACGGCGAACGCGTTCACGCCCGTCAGCTCCGCCGACAGCTCCCACAACCGCGCAGCCTGCTCCGGGTCCGTCGCCCAGTCCTTGACGCCGCCGCGCTGGTCGCCCTCGACAGCGCGCTCGGCGATGTCGCAGTCCTCCAGATAGACGCCGCCCATGCCGCTGAGCTGCGGAGAGGTCGCCGCCCACACCTGCGTGGCCGCGCCCTGCGCCGGGGACTTGAAGCCCTCGGGGTTGAGCGGGTTGCCCTGCTCGTCGATCCAGCCGCGCTCGACCATCTCCGCCTTCGGGAGGTGGCGCTGCAACGGGGTGAGGATGCCGCCGGGGTGGAGCGAGAAGGCCCGTACCCCGCCCTCGGCCCCGAGCCTGTCGAGATGGACCGCGAACAGGACGTTCGCCGTCTTCGCCTGCCCGTACGCCTCCCACTTGTCGTAGCCGTGCCGCCAGTGCACGTCGTCCCAGCGGATGCCGGAGAAGTGGTGGCCGCGCGAGGACACGGAGACCACACGGGCGCCACCGGGCTCGATCGCCGGCCACAGGCGGTTGACCAGCGCGAAGTGACCGAGGTGGTTGGTCGCGAACTGCGCCTCCCAGCCGGGCCCGACCCGGGTCTCCGGGCAGGCCATGATCCCGGCGTTGTCGATCACGAAGTCGACCGTGCGGCCGGAGGCGAGGAACCGCTCGGCGAAGCCGCGCACGCTCTCCAGGTCGCCGAGATCCAGCTCGTCCACCTCGACGTCGGCGAGTCCGGCCAGCGCCTCCTCGGCGGTGGCGGGGCGGCGGGCGGGGACGACGACGTGGGCGCCGGCCTTGGTGAGGGCCCGGGTGGTCTCCAGGCCGAGTCCGGAGTAGCCGCCGGTGACGATCGCGAGCTTTCCGGTCAGGTCGAGGCCCTGGAGGACGTCGTCGGCGGTGCTGGTCGCTCCGAAACCGGAGCCGATCTTGTGCTGTGCAGTGCTCATGTCCGGAACGCTACGAATTGGAGTGCTCTCGAAGTCAAGCCGACTCGTGAGCGCGCGGCCCGAACAAGAGGAAGCCCCGGCCGGACGGGGGATTCCGGTCGGGGCGGTCAGAGGTGTGGGTGCGGATGGCGGTCGCCTCTCGGCGAAAGGCTCCACAGGGCTTCAGCCGAACGATCGTCCCTGTGGGCAAAAGGTGAGGCCCGGGGACACTGTCCCATCCACACCCACGGCTGGTTCAACGGGAAACTACCGGTGGGTGTTCCTGAGACTGCCGCGCGGGGCGGTGATCTGTGTCACGGAGTCGGTCGCGCCGACTTCTCGCGCGTCCAGGCCAGCAGCTCGTCCGCCGTCCAGGTGGTGAGGACCCGCTCGGCGGGCACCCCGCACTCCTCCGCCCGCGCACAGCCGTACCGCTGCCAGTCCAGCTGTCCGGGCGCGTGCGCGTCGGTGTCGATGGAGAACAGCACACCCGCCCCGACGGCCCGGCGCAGCAGCCGCCGCGGCGGGTCCAGTCGCTCGGGCCGGCTGTTGATCTCCACCGCCGTACCGGACTCGGCACAGGCCGCGAACACCTCGTCGGCGTCGAACTCCGACTCCGGCCGCCCCCGCCCGGTGATCAGCCGCCCGGTGCAGTGGCCCAGGACGTCCGCGTGCGGATTGCGTACGGCGGTGACCATCCGGCGGGTCATCGCGCGGGCGTCCATGCGCAGCTTGGAGTGCACGGACACCACCACGACATCGAGCCGCTCGAGCAGCCCGGGTTCCTGGTCGAGGGAGCCGTCCTCGAGGATGTCGCACTCGATACCGGTGAGCAGCCGGAACGGCGCCCAGGTCGTGTTCAGCTCCGCCACCACGTCCAGCTGCTCGCGCAGCCGGTCGGCCGACAGCCCGCGGGCGACGGTCAGCCGGGGCGAGTGATCGGTCAGCACCGCCCACTCGTGCCCGAGCTCGGCCGCCGTCCGGCCCATCTCCTCGATCGGGCTGCCGCCGTCCGACCAGTCGGAATGCAGATGGCAGTCCCCGCGCAGCAGCTCCCACAGCGCCCGGCCCCCCTCGGGCGGCCCGGCCGCGGGGCGGCTCTCCAGGTCAGTCAGATAGCCGGGCACCTGACCGGCCAGCGCCTCCCGCACCACCTGGGCCGTCTTCGGTCCGACGCCCCGCAGCGACTCCAGCGTCGCGGCCCGCGCCCGCTCTCGCACCTCGTCCTCGGGCAGCTCCGCGAGCACCCGGGCCGCCGTACGGAAGGCACGTACGCGATACGTCGGCTCCAGGGACCGCTCCAGCAGAAAGGCGATCCGGTTCAGCGCCTCCACGGGATCCATCGCCACCTCCACCTCCAGGGTTCCCCGGCGCTGCCGCGCCCGCACGGCGGTGACGACAGGGCGGGGTCCCGGATCCGAGATGCCCCGATGGTCTGAAGCATCCCTTTACGCGGGTAGCGCTCTACGCTCTATTCATGACCGAAAGCGCGAGCCCGCATATGTCACACCCGCGGATCATGGTGCTCGGGGTTCAGCCGGGCACGCCTCCGTTCCGGATCATGGAGATCGACGGTGCCGTGGTCGGGTTTGCCAGGGCGATCACCGACGTCCTGGAGACCGCCGCCGCCTTCGGCATCACCGTCCATGATCTCGACGACCCGGACGTGGTCCGCTGGGTCGGCGGCGACAAGTTCACCTGGCACCACCACTAGCCGGCCGGGTCAGCCGACCGTCCACTTCTGGTTGCTGCCGCCCGTGCACGTCCAGATCTGCAGCCGGGTGCCGTTGGCCGAGTTGTTCCCGGTCAGGTCGAGGCACTTGTCGGCCTGTGGATTGACGATGTCGTGCGCCGCGGTGACGGTCCATCTCTGATTGGGGCCGCCGCCGCAGTCCCACAACTGCACGGTCGTGCCGTCCGCCGTGCCGTTGCCGGTGGCGTCCAGGCACTTGCCGAGCGCGCGGAGCGTGCCGTCCGAGCCGACGGACCACTGCTGGGCGGCGGTGCCGTTGCAGTCGTAGAGCTGTACCGGCGTGCCGTTGGCGGAGCTCGCCCCGGCCACGTCGACGCACTTGCCGGCGAGGCCCTTGATCGCCGTCCCGGCGGCCGTGTCGCCGGTGGTCACCGAGACGTGGTCCACCACCAGCTGCTGCGGGAACACCGTGGAGCCGTCGGGGTCGCCGGGCCAGTAGCCGCCCACCGCGAGGTTCAGGATCAGGAAGAACGGCTTGTTGAACACCCACTGCCTGCCGCCCAGGTCGGCCGGCGTGCGCCGCTGGTAGACATTGCCGTCCACGGACCAGGTGATGGAGTCGGGTGCCCAGTCGACGGCGAAGGTGTGGAAGGCGTCGGCGAAGGCCTGTCCGTTCGGCAGGGAGTAGCCGGCCCCTATGCCGCCCGAGCCGGAGTAGCCGGGGCCGTGGATGGTGCCGTGCACGGTCGACGGCTCGAAGCCGACGTTCTCCATGATGTCGATCTCGCCCGAGTCGGGCCAGTTGACCGGTGTGCCGAGCATCCAGAACGCCGGCCACATGCCCTGCCCGCGCGGTACCTTCATACGTGCCTCGATGTGCCCGTACTGGGCGGTGAACTTGCCGGAGGTGTTCAGCCGGGCCGACGTGTACTGACAGGTCCCGTACCAGCACTGGTAGTTGGCCGGGTTCTCCCGCCGGGCCGTGATCACCAGGTGGCCCTGGCCGTCCAGCGCGGCGTTCTTGTTGCCCGATGTGTAGTACTGCCGCTCGTGGTTGTTGACGTTGTCGCCGGTCTCGATCTGCCACTTCGACGAGTCGACCGCGGCGCCCGCGGGCCCGTCGAAGTTGTCGGAGAACGTGACTGCCGCCGCCGAGACGTCCGCCTGTTCCGCGTGTGCGGGGCCGATCGCGGCGGACGCGACCAGGACGGCCGACAGCGCGGCGAGCAGAGCGGCGCGGAGCGGGCGTGGGGAGGCCATAGTGCTCCCTTCCGTACGGCGACCCGATGGACGGGATGCGCCGACCGTGGTGGGGGGTGAGGATGTCGCCACTTGATTTAAGAAGTGAGATAAGAGGTCGTCAATACCTAGGTACGGACCAGAAGTTGACCGTGCCTCCGGAGCGGGGGAGTCGGCCCGATCCGTCCGGTTCGTGCGGCGCGTGGCGCGGTCACGACCGGTTGACCGGCTCACGCGCGACGTCCGTGACACTTCGTCCGCCGCCGCACTGTTGAATTCCTAGGCTTCTCGCCATGAACGCCGCACACATAGGTGAGCTGCTCGCCGTCCTGGGCGCCGGCATCGCCGCCGGCGCAGTCAACGCCGTCGTCGGCTCGGGGACGCTGATCACGTTCCCGGTACTGCTCGCGACCGGCCTGCCGCCCGTCACCGCCACGGTCTCCAACGCGCTCGGCCTGATCCCCGGCTCGATCAGCGGGGCCATCGGGTACCGGCGCGAACTGAGCGGCCAGCGCCGGCGCATCCTGAAGTGGAGCGCCGGTGCCCTGGCCGGCGGTCTCACGGGGGCCACGCTGCTGCTGGCCCTGCCCGCCTCCGCGTTCGAACGGATCGTGCCGGTCCTGGTGGGGCTCGCCCTCGTGCTGGTCGTGCTCCAGCCGCTGATCAGCCGGCGACTGCGTGACCGCCGGGCCAGGACAGGGCGGCCCGCACACCCCGACGGCGGCCCCCTGCTGCTCGCCGGACTGACCCTGGCCAGCGTCTACGGCGGCTACTTCGCGGCCGCCCAGGGCATCATCTACGTCGCCCTGATGGGCATGCTCCTGGACGACGGTCTGCAACGCCTCACCGCGGTCAAGAACGTCCTCGTCGCCGTCGTCAACTCCACCGCCGCGCTGTTCTTCCTCCTCGTCGCCGACTTCGACTGGACGGCCGTGGCCCTCCTCGCGATCGGGTCCGCGGCCGGCGGCCACCTCGGAGCCACCGTGGGCCGCCGGCTGCGTCCCGCCGTACTGCGCGCCTTCATCGTCGTGGTCGGCACAGTGGCGATCGTCCAGCTCGTGGCCCGCTAGGCCGTGTCCGCAAAGTCCCGCCTGCCCCGCGAAGCCCGGCACATGCTCTCGCCGCACCGGGCGGAAGCCCAAGTACGTCCAGTACGAGGGCTTCCGCCCGGCACGCCGAGAGCACGCACCAGACGCCGCGGGGCCCGCCCTCCGGGCGGACGACGGGATTTTGCGGACACGGCCTAGGAGGCGCGGGGCTCCCGGGCGTGCACCGCGCGGCTCAGCCGCCGTCCCAGCAGGACGTAGCCGACCAGGGCCCCGGCGGTGTTGAGGATGACGTCATCGATGTCGAAGGCGCGCCCCGTGACCAGCGCGCCCTGCGCGAACTCGACGAGGAGCATGACGGTCGCCGTCAGCAGCAGGACGCGCAGGACGCCGCGTGTCCGCGGAGCGACGACGGGGACGAGGATGCCGAAGGGAACGCCCAGCAGCACATTGCCGCCGATCTGCCGTACGGCGTCGCGCAGTTCGGGCTGGTCCAGATAGGCCTGCAGGGTGCTGCCCGGCCGCAGGTTGGTGTGTGTCAGGGCCTCCGAGGCGGGCGAGGGCAGCAGGGTGAGCTTCGCCAGTACGACGGCGAAGGCGACCATGAACGCGAAGGCGCACAGCATCGCCACCAGCCGGGCGAGCACGCGCAGGGGGCTTCGCCCGGATCGCGGGGGGCGCCCGGCTTTGGCGGGCCGCTCTGCCTTGGAAGGGCCCTTGGACTTACCGGACCCCTTCGACCTGCCGGCCCCCTTCGACTTGGCGGCACCACCGGACTTCGCGCCGCTCGCCGACTTGCGGCCGCTCGCGGACGATTTGGCGGTGCCTGCGGGTTTGGGAGTGCCGGGGTGCGACGCGGCACGGGAATGTGGGGTTCCACGGGCCATGCGGTCCTCCAGTCTTCAACTTCCCATTGTTGTAAGGGGATTACCCCGGTACCGCGATGCGATGCCCACCGTGCCGCCGACCGGACGCGATCCTGACCGGTTTCCCCTCACGCTGTCGGGGCACTCCTGCGGGGACCCGCGCGTGCCGCCGCCCCTGTCACCGGGGGCGGTGCTTGGATGACGCGGAGCGAAAACGGACATCTGGCCCGCGGAGGTGGCGTATGAACCGGCGTACGGCGCTCTTCAGGACGGCCGAGTTCCTGGCCTGGTGGGCCGCGCTCGCTCTGCTGTGGCTGGTCCTCATCAGCGCCGTGGACACCTTGGAGCTCGCGGTCGGCGCGGGCGTCGCCGGCCTGGCAGCGCTCGCCGCGGCCGCCGCACGCCGGGCGGTGACCGGACGATGAACGGCTGGCTCCTCGCGGCGACCGTCGTGCTCGGCGGGGGAGTGGGCGCCGCCCTCTGGGGCGTCGCCACCGGCCCGCTGCGCCGCCGCGCCGTGGCCCAGAACCTCTCCACCGCCCTGGCCTGCCCCGGACTGCTCCTGCTGGCCCAGGGCTACGACCGCCCCGCGTATGTCGATGTCGCCCTGGTGCTCGCCCTGCTCGGCCCGGTGGGCACCCTGGTCTTCGCCCGTCTGCTCGCCGACGAACTCGCCGACGAACTCGCCGACGAACTCGCTGGCGACCCCCCGCGCGCCTGGGGCCTGACCTGGGCGGTCGCGGGGCTCGGCGCGGTGGTGGTCCTGGCGCTGTGCGCGGCGACCGGACCGAGCCGGGCGATGGTGAAGCTCCTCGTCACCGGCACGCTGTTGATCGGCGGAAACGTCGTCGCCTCCCGCGCGCTGTCCGGCGGTTTCGCGGGGGTGCGCGGTGGCTGACGCGGTGATCGTCGTCGCGCTGCTGCTGGTCGCCGTCGTCGCGACCGTGGCCGTACTGGTCCGCGACCCCGTGCGCCAGGCCCTGGTGCTGGCCATCCTCGGCGTGGCGCTCGCCGTGCTGTTCACCGTGCTGCAGGCACCCGACGTCGCCCTGTCGCAGTTGGCGGTCGGCAGCGCCCTCACCCCGCTGTTGCTGCTCCTGGCGGTCCGCAAGGTCAAGCGGCGCAAGGGGCGTGAGCGGTGAACCCGCGCACCCGGCTCGGGCTCGTCGCCATCGGCCTCGCCGGCCTCGCCGCGCTCTTCGTCGCGGCCTGTCTGCGGCTGCCGGACTTCGGCGGCGACCGCCACCCGTACGGCGACCGCGCGGTGTGGGCATCCCTCGACCGGCACACCGCGAACGCCATCGCCTCCGTCAACTTCGACCAGCGCGCCTTCGACACCCTCGGCGAGATGACCATCCTGTTCGCGGCCGTCGTCGGCTGTGTCGTCCTGCTGCGCCAGGCCCGCGACGAGCACCGCGCCCGGCCCGAACCCGCCGACGTGGCCCCACCCGTACGCCGCTACGCCCTCCTCGTCCTGCCGATCGCCCTGGTGGTCGGCCTGTACGTCATCGCACACGGACAGCTCAGCCCCGGCGGCGGCTTCCAGGGCGGCGTCGTCACCGCGACCTCCCTGCACCTGCTCTACCTCGGTGCCGACTACCGCGCCCTGGAACGCATCCGCCCGATCGGCCTGTACGAGGTCGGCGACGCCCTGTCGGCCTCGGCCTACCTGGTCACCGGCCTGGCGGGCCTCATCGGCGGCACCGCGTTCCTCGCCAACACCCTGCTGCCGTACGGCACGTTCAACACGCTGTCCTCCGGCGGCACCGTGCCGCTGCTGAACGCGGCCGTCGGCATGGAGGTCGCCTGCGCGGTCGTCGTGCTGCTCGCCCGCTTCCTGGACCAGGCCGTCGAGATCGAGGAGGAGAACGCGAAGTGAGCGCCGTGATGGACGTCGTGCCGTACCTGGTCGCCGCGTGGGTCTTCCTCGTCGGCTGCTACGGCCTCGCCACCAGCCGCAATCTGATCCACGCCGTCGGCTGTCTGTCCGTGTGCCAGAGCGGCACCTATGTGCTGCTGCTGGCCGTCGGCTACCGCGACGACGCCACCGCCCCCGTGTTCTCCGACATCGAGCCCGGCTCACGCCCCGTCGTCGACCCGGTCGTCCAGGCGCTGGCCCTGACCGACGTCGTCGTCGGCGCCACCGTCACCGCCCTGCTGCTGGCCCTCGTCATCCAGGTCGCCAAACGGCACGGCACTGTCGACCCCGACGAACTCTCGGAGCTGCGCGGCTGATGAACGACCTGCTGCCGCTGCTCGTCGCCGTACCGCTCCTCGGGGCCGCCCTGCTGGTCGCGGGCGGACGCCTCCTGCCCCGTGTCCTCGCCGAATCGCTGGGCTGCGCCGTCTCGGCGGGCACCGCGGGGCTCGCGCTCGTGCTGCTGCTGAACTCCTCGCCGCCGATGGCCGAATGGGTCGGCGGCTGGACGCCCGTCAACGGCCGCAGTGTCGGGATCGTCCTGCTCGGGGACGGCCCGGGGCTCGGCATGGCGGCCCTGGCCTCCCTGCTCACCCTCGCGGCCCTGGTGTACTCCTGGCACTACTTCGACGAACCCCCGCGCCGGCACGCCGGCTCGTTCCCCGCGCTGATGCTGCTGTTCCAGGCCGGCATGTGCGGATTCTCGATCGCGGGCGACCTGTTCAACGCGTTCGTGTGGTTCGAGCTGATGAGCGTCGTCGCCTACGCGCTGACCGGCACCCGGGTCGAGGAGGCCAAGGCCGTGCAGGGCGCGCTGACCTTCGCGGTCGTCACCTCCCTCGGCGCGTACGCCATGCTGATGGGCATCGGACTGCTCTACGCCCGCACCGGCGAGCTCGCCATGGCGCAGATCGGCCGCGGCCTGGACGCGCACGGGCCGCCGGACGCGCTGGTCCTCGCCGCCTTCGTCCTCGTCCTGACCGGTCTGCTGGTCAAGGCGGCCGCCGTCCCCTTCCACTTCTGGCTCCCGGACGCCCACGCCGTCGCCCCCACCCCGGTGTGCATGCTGCTGTCAGGGGTCATGGTCGAACTCGGCGTCTACGGCGTCTGGCGCGCGTACGGCACGGTCTTCGCCGGACCCGGTGGCATCCCGGCGGCCGACCTGGAGCGGGTGCTCCTCGTGCTGGGTGCGGTGACGGCGGTGATCGGCGCGGTGATGTGCTGGTACCAGCGGCATATCAAGCGGCTGCTGGCGTACTCGACGGTCGCCCACACCGGGCTGTTCCTGATCGGCATCGGCGTGCTGAAGCCCGAGGCCGACGACGGGATCGCGCTGTACGTCCTCGGACATGCCGGAGTGAAGGCCGCGCTGTTCGCCTGTACGGGCATCCTCCTCGACCGGTACGGCAACGTCGACGAGCACGCCCTGCACGGCCGGGCCCGGGAACTGCGCGGCGTCGCCGTGCTGTACGCGGTCGGCGGGCTCGCGCTCGCCGGGCTCCCGCCCTTCGGCACCGGGTTCGGCAAGGCCGTCACCGAGGAGGCCGTGGGCGGCCCGCTCACCGTGCTGTATGTCGCCGCGTCCGCCGTCACCGCGGGGGCGGTGCTTCGGGTCGCGGCCCGGGTGTTCCTCGGGCTCGGCCCGACGCCCGAGGAGGGCACCCAGTTCGAGACGACCGGGGTCGCGGACCGGCCCGAGACCCGGCACCGGCTCGGCCGGATCCCCGACACCATGACCGCCGTCCCGGCCGTGCTGCTCGCCGGGGCGCTGGCTGTCGGCGTGGGCCCCGGCCTCGGCGAGGTGGTGTCGCGTGCCGTCAACGAGGCCGGGTCCGGCGGTGCCGTGGTCCCCGCACCGCACTGGAGCCCGGCCGGTGTGCTGCTGGACCTCGCCTCGACGGCACTGGCCCTGGGGCTCGCCGCCGTGGCGGTCACCCGGCCGGGGCTGCTCGCCGCCCCGGACCGGGCAGCGCCGCTGAGGCGCCTGCAGTCCGGGCACGTCGGGGACTACGTGGCCTGGCTGCTGGTGGGCGCGACCGTGCTCGGGGCACTGGCCCTGCCCGGGCTGCTGACCTGAGGGATCAGGCCGCGTAGGTCACCTTCACCTCCTTGAAGCCGAGGGAGTGAAGCAGTCCTTCGAGCATGTTGGTGGTGTTGGTCTCCGCGCGTTTGGTCAGCCCGCTCTGCTTGGCGGCGTCGCCGATGTGCCGTACCGCCAGCTTCTGCACGGCCTGCTCGCTGTTCGGGTTGTCCGAGAAGAGGTCGCCGAGCCGGTCGAGGAGACCGCGCTGCTTGGAGACGGCGTAGGAGCGGTCGGGGTCGAGGGACGGTTTGCCGAGGGCGGCGTGCGGCAGGCGGAGGGTGGCGGACGTACGGTCGCCGTTGACCGTGACGTCGTCCTCGCCGAGCTTTCCGAGGTCGACATAGGCGTCCACGGTGCCCGCGCCGACGTACAGCGTGCGGGAGCCGCGGATCGCGTCGGGCAGGAACTTGGCGTCCTTCTCCAGATCCACGACGATCTGGAAGTTGCCGGAGGCGGCGTCGTAGCGGCTCATGTCCTGGATGGACTGGAGCAGCGCGGGACCCGAGCGGTCGTTGGTCTCGGTGCCGAACAGGTCCTTGAGGCCGGGAATCACGCTCAGCCGGATCCCGGCGAAGAAGACGACGAGCACGAGCACGAGAGCGCTCACCGCCTTCGCCCAGCCGGGCATGCGCTTGTTGATGCGCTTGATGGGAGTCGTCATGTCGACGTTCCTCCTTCCCTGCTGTTCGGATACCCCCAAATCCCTTGTCGGACCGATTCGTTGGCCGAATTGCCGCCCCCTGACCGGAGCGGGGGCGGCGCACCAGGGTGGTGATCAGGGCGGAGAGCACCTCCCGGCGGGCTTCCGCCCATGCATCACACACCGTGCCCGGCCATGAGCCGCAACGTTTCTGCAGACGTCAGTAGCATGAGTCCGCCAGCCGGAATGATCATGCGAGGAGCGGATCGTGCGAGAGATCGCCGTGTTCAGCGGTAGTGCCCACCCCGAACTTGCGGCGGAGGTCTGCTCTCACCTTGGGGTGCCGCTCAGCCCGACCCGGGTCAGCCGGTTCGCCAACGACTGCCTGGAGGTACAGCTTCAGGCGAACTGCCGGGAACGGGATGTCTTCCTGATCCAGCCCCTGGTCCGGCCGGTCCAGGAGCACCTGGTCGAGCTGCTGCTGATGTGCGACGCCGCACGCGGGGCGTCCGCGCGCCGGATCACCGTCGTCATGCCGCACTACTCCTACGCCCGCTCCGACAAGAAGGACGCGCCGCGTATCTCCCTCGGCGGCCGGCTCGTCGCCGATCTGATGGTCGCGGCCGGCGCGAGCCGCGTCCTTGCCATGACCCTGCACGCCCCTCAGGTGCACGGCTTCTTCACGGTGCCGGTCGACCACCTGCACGCGCTGCGCGAGCTCGCCGCGCACTTCCGGCAGTACGACCTGAGCCGTACCACCGTCGTCTCGCCGGACCTCGGCAACGCCAAGGAGGCCGCCGCGTTCGCGCGGCTGATCGGCGCCCAGGTGGCCGCCGGGGCCAAGCAGCGGTTCGCGGACGACCGGGTCAGCATCAGCTCGGTCATCGGCGATGTGACCGGCCGGGACGTCATCATCCTCGACGACGAGATCGCCAAGGGCAGTACCGTCCTCGAACTCCTCGCCCGGCTGAGGGAGTTGGGTCCGCGCTCGATCAGGGTCGCCTGTACGCACGGCCTGTTCGCGTCCGGCGCGCTGAAGCGGATCGGTGAGCAGCCGGACGTACTGGAGATCGTGTGCACCAACACGGTGCCGATCCCGGCGGAGCAGCGCATCGAGAAGCTGCGCGTGCTCTCCATCGCCCCGGCGCTCGCCGAAGCGGTGCGCCGTATTCACAACGGGGAGTCCGTCAGCGCCCTGTTCGACGCGCCGGGAACCGAATAGACAGCCCCCTCATAACGTGCCGGACCTGGCCTCGGGCCGGCCCAGGGCCGCGTCCGGCGTCGGATGCGGGGGCAGCAGCCGGGACAGGCCGGTGATCTTCAGGACGCGCAGGGTCAGCGGGTGGGTGCAGACCAGGTGCAGCTGCCCGCCGTGGTCGAGCACCCGGCTGCGGGCCCGGTACAGCAGGCGCAGCCCCGAGCAGTCGAAGAACTCGACGCTCCTGAGGTCGATCACGATCCGCGCGTCCGGGTGCGTGGTCACCCGGTCCAGATACGGGGCTATCTCCACCGCTGCCGCGATGTCGATCTCGCCGAGGAACTCCAGCACCGTGTGGTCCCGGTGCCGGTGGACGCGCAGATGCCGGCTGAACGGCGCAGGATCCTGCTGCACGACGACATCGCCTCCAACCTGTCCACTTGGGGCGGGCTGCTCAACACCAGTCCCCGCACTGCAAGTTACCCTCGATCGAGCGAATCTGAGCATGTTCGATTGACATATGTCTTTGAATTGCGACAGATGATTCGCCGGATGTTCGGAAGGTGACTACGACAGCGCGTGCCACGCCTTGGACAGCGCCTGACGAAACTGTTCCGTCTGGTGGGCCGTGAGGTCGCGCACCATCCGTTCCTCCAGTTCCCGTACGGGACCTTCGTGCCGGGTGAGCAGCTCGCGGGCCGCGTCGGTCAGCAGGATCAGCAGCTCCCGGCGATTGCGCGGATTGCGCTCCCTGCGGACCAGTCCACGGCTCTCCAGGCTGCGCAGGAGATCGGCGATCGACTGCGCCGTGACGAAGGAGTCGCGGGCCAGCTGTGCGGCCGACAGTCCGTCGTGCCGCTGGAGGACGGTGAGCGCGGTGTACTGCAGCGCCGTGATCCCGGACGGTTTGACCAGCTCGTCCAGGTGGGAGCGGACGACGAGCTCCACCTGCTTCACCATGTAGAGCAGCGACGGTGGTGCCTTGGTTGCCTTGGTGTCGAGCATGCGTTCAGCCTAGAGCATTGACAGGAAACCTGTCTGTAATGAGACTGCGAACACACAGGAATCCTGTTTGTTGAAATCTTGGCGATAAGGCTGAGGAGTGGCGATGACCACCTTCGAGATCGAACCCGGTCGGCTGTTCATCGGGGGCCGGTGGCACGAGGCCGCCGACGGAGCGCGCACCGAGGTGGTCGACCCGTCCCGCGGTACGGTCGTCACCACCGTCGCGGACGCCGGCGCCGCCGACATGGACGCGGCCGTGCGCGCCGCGCGGGAGGCCTTCGACGACGGCGCCTGGTCCGGGCTGAGCGGCCGCGAGCGCGGCAGGGTGCTGCACCGCGTCGCCGAGCTGATCCGGGAGAACGCCGACCGGATAGCCGAGCTGGAGAGCCGTGACGTCGGCAAGCCGATCACCCTCGCGCACGCCGTGGACGTCACCAACGCGGCCAACGACTACGAGCACTTCGCCGCCCTCGCCCACACGCTCGACGGCTCCGTCCGCGACACGCCCATGAACGCCCTCGCCTACGTCCGTCGCCGGCCGATCGGCGTGGTCGCGGCGATCACGCCGTACAACTTCCCGCTGATCCTGGCCGGTTCGAAGATCGCCCCGGCGCTCGCGGCCGGCAACACGGTGGTGCACAAGCCGGCCGAGGAGACCCCGCTCAGCGCCCTCTACATGGCCGAACTCTTCAAGAAGGCGGGTGTCCCCGACGGCGTCGTCAACGTCGTCACCGGCGGCCCCGCGGCCGGCGAGGCGCTGCTGCGGCACTCCGGCGTCGACAAGGTCGCCTTCACCGGCTCGACCTCGGTCGGCCGGAAAGTCGCGGCCGTCGCCGGTGAGTCGCTCAAGCCGGTCACCATGGAACTAGGCGGCAACGCGGCCCACGTCGTCTTCGAGGACGCCGACCTGGAGAAGGCCGTCGGCGCGATCATCAAGGGCTTCGTCTTCAACACCGGGCAGTTCTGCATGGGCGGACCCCGGCTGCTGGTGGCACGCCAGGCCTACGGCACCCTGCTCGGCATCCTCGCCGACGCCGTGCCCGGCGTGCCGATCGGCGACCCCCGCAAGCCCGAGACCGTGATCGGCCCGATGGCGGGGGAGCGGCATCTGCGCAAGGTCGAGGAGTACGTCGAACTGGCCCGCAAGGACGGCGGCCGCATCGTCTGCGGCGGTGAGCGGCTCGACCTCGACGGCGGCTACTACTACCAGCCCACCGTGATCGCCGACCTGCCGAACGACTCCCGGGTCATCCAGGAGGAGATCTTCGGCCCCGTCCTCACCGTCCAGCCCTTCGACTCCGAGGACGAGGCGATCGAGCTCGCCAACTCCACGCCGTACGGACTGGCCTCGGGCGTCCAGACCGGCAACCTGGCCCGCGCGCACCGCGTCGCCGACCGGCTGGACGCCGGCATCGTCTGGGTCAACGACTGGGCGATGCTCGACCCCGCCGTCCCCTTCGGCGGCGTCAAGGCATCCGGGTTCGGCCGTGAGTACGGCCCCGAGGCGCTCGACGCCTACACCACCACCAAGTCCGTCGTCGTCTCGCTCGACTGAGCGCCCCCGCCAAGGAGTTCGTAGGATGCCCATCCCCACCCGCGCTGCCGTCGTCGAGTCCGGCGGAGCCCCGTTCACCCTCTCCGACGTCGAGCTCGACGAGCCCGGACCGCACGAGACCGTCGTCCGCATGGTGGCGACCGGCCTGTGTCACACCGACCTCGGCGTGGCGAGCGGCGGACTGCCCTTCCCCCTCCCCGGCGTCCTCGGGCACGAGGGCGCGGGCGTCGTCGAGGCCGTCGGCTCGGCCGTGACCGGCGTCGCGCCGGGCGACCATGTCGTGCTGTCCTTCACCTCGTGCGGGGAATGCCGCAACTGCCGCGGCGGCCACCCGGCGTACTGCGCGACCTGGCTGCCGCTGAACCTCATCGGCGGGCGCCGGGCCGACGGCAGCAGCACGATCAGCCGGGACGGCGCGGAACTCGGCGGCCACTTCTTCGGACAGTCCTCCTTCGCCGAGCGGGCGCTGGTGGACGAACGCAGTCTGGTGAAGGTCGACCCGGATGTGCCGCTCGCCTCGATCGCCCCGCTGGGCTGCGGAGTGCAGACCGGTGTCGGCGCCGTCTGGAACGTACTGAAGCCGGTCACCGGCAGCACCGTCGTCGTCCTCGGCGCCGGAGCCGTCGGCCTGTCCGCCGTCATGGCGGCCGCCCTCACCCCCGCCACCAACATCGTCGCCGTCGACCGGGTCGGCGAACGCCTCTCGCTGGCCCAGGAGTTGGGCGCCACCCACACCGTCAACGCCGCCGAGGCCGACCTCGCCGAGACGCTCGCCGAGATCACCGGCGGCCAGGGCGCGGACGGCGTCGTGGAGACCACGGGCAACGTCGGCGTACTGCGCCAGGGCGTCGACGCGCTCGCCGCCCGCGGCACCCTGGTCGTCGTGGGCGCCCCGCCGTTCGGCACCGAAGTCGCCCTGGACATCAACGGGTTGCTCGGCGGCAAGCGGATCGTCGGCCTCACCCTCGGGGACGCGGAGACCCAGACCTTCATCCCGGCCCTGGTCCGGCTGGTGAAGGAAGGCCGGCTCCCGCTGCACCGCCTGGTCAGCACCTATCCGTTCACGGACATCGACCAGGCGGTGCGGGACATGGGCGCGGGCAAGGCGATCAAGCCCGTGCTCACGTTCTGACTCAGTCGACCGTCAGGACCAGCTTCCCCGCCGTCCGGCCGGTGTCGCCCAGCGCATGCGCCTTGGCGGCATCGGCCAGCGGGAACGTACCGGCGATCGTGGGGCGCAGCTTCCCCGTCTCGACAAGCTCCGCGATCGCCTTCATGCCGCTGTGCGAGGCGTCGACGAGCATCCGCAGCGCCCGGACGCCGAGCCGCTCGGCCTCCGCGTAGAAGTCGTCAGAACCCACCGGCAGGATCGAGACGACGACGCCGCCCGGCCGCAGCACCCGCAGCGAGCGCGTGGCGTTGTCGCCGCCGATCGTGTCCAGGACGACGTCGACGTCCTTCACCGCCTCGACGAAGTCCGTCTCCCGGTAGTCGATCGCCTCGTCGACACCGATCTCCCGCAGGAAGTCGTGCTTGCCCGCGCTCGCCGTGCCGATCACGTAGGCGCCCCGCGCCTTGGCGATCTGCACGGCCACATGCCCGACGCCGCCGGCCGCCGCGTGGATCAGCACCCGCTGACCCGGCCGCAGATCGGCGTACTCGACCAGGGCCTGCCACGCGGTCAGGGAGACCAGCGGCAGCGCGCCGGCCTGGGTGTGGTCGATCGAGGCAGGCTTGTGCGCGAAGGTACGCGCCGGGGCGGTGACGTACTCGGCGTGCGAGCCGTGGCCGAAGGGGTAGGACAGCATCCCGAAGACCTCGTCGCCGGGCTGGAACCGGGCCACGCCGATCCCGACCGCCTCGACCACGCCGGACACGTCCCAACCCAGGACGAAGGGCGGCTCGCCCAGGAAACCGCCGGTCGCGCGGTGCTTCCAGTCGGTCGGGTTGACGCCCGCGGCGCGTACCCGCACCAGGACCTCGTTCGGGCGCGGCTCCGGCCGCTCCAGTTCCACTTCCTTCAGGACCTCGGGACCGCCGAGGACGTCCTGGCTGATGGCTCGCATGGTGTTCACAGTGCTCATGGTGAACCAGCCTGCCGGGAGCCGCCGCGCAAGAAAATGGCACGATTGCCAAGCTTCGATAGGATCGTGCCATGAGCGGTGAACTGCATGTGGAACGGGTCGTGGTGCTGGCGCTGGACGGCGTCTACCCCTTCGAGCTGGGCATCCCCAGCCGGATCTTCGGCGCGGCCGACGGCCGGTACGAAGTGCTGACGTGCAGCGTCGACGGCCGGCCGGTGCGCAGCAACGCGGACTTCACGATCGGCGTCCAGCACGGCCCGGAGATCCTCGCCACGGCCGACACCGTGGTGATCGCCTCCGTCGCCGACGCGTACATTCCCGTCGAACTGTCCGCCGAGGTCGCCGCCGCGCTCACGTGGATCCGCCCGGACGCGCGCATCGTGTCCATCTGCACCGCCGCCTTCGTGCTCGCCGAGGCGGGCCTCCTGGACGGGCGGAGGGCAACCACGCACTGGCGGGTGACCGGCCTGTTCCGGCAGCGGTTCCCGCAGGTCGACCTGGACCCGGACGTCCTCTTCGTCGACGACGGCCGCGTCCTCACCTCGGCCGGCGCCGCGTCCGGCGTCGACGTGTGCCTGCACATCGTCCGCAGCGACCACGGCAGCGAACTGGCCAACACCGTGGCCCGGCGCTGCGTCGTGCCGCCCTTCAGGGACGGCGGCCAGGCCCAGTACATCGAGCAACCGGTCCCGCAGAGCGGCGCCGCGAGCACCGCCGCCACCCGCGCCTGGGCCCTGGAGCACCTCGACGAGCCCCTCACCCTGACCGACCTAGCGAGCCATGCCCGGATGAGCCTGCGCACCTTCGCCCGCCGCTTCAACGAGGAGGTCGGCCTCAGCCCCGGCCGCTGGCTGATCCAGCAGCGCGTCACCCGCGCCCGCCACCTGCTGGAGTCCAGCGACCTTCCGGTCGACCGGATCGCCGGCCAGGTCGGCTTCGCCACCGCCGCCTCCCTGCGCCAGCACCTGCACGCCGCGATCGGGGTGTCACCCCAGGCGTACCGTCGCACGTTCCAGACGGCCGCCGTCCACTAGCCGCGAAGGTCCGGCGGCGGGTGGTCGATTTGGTCAACTGTTCAGGTCTGTAAAGGCATTTGTCGATGTACGTGCCCTTGGCTGACAGTGATGGAACCCTCACTTCCGTCAAGGCTCGAGGTTGATCCTTTTGCGTTCAAACCCGATAAGCTCCCGTTCGGCGCTGCGAGTTGACTCGGTCGTGAACGGTCATCTCGCGGTGCGTACTCATGAGTGCGATCGCCTAGCACACCCCCCTTGTTCGATCGTCGCCTCGAAGGATGCAGATGGAACTCGCCACACCGCCGCCGGCGGCGCGGCCCCCTGTCGCCTGGTACAGCTGGTGGCTCATGCCACTCGCTTTAGGAGGTGGGACCGTTGCCGCCACGTTCATGAGCTCGGAGCGAATAACCACCGCCGTCGCCGGCGCCGCCGCCACCGCCGCCAGCTCCGTGTGTGTACGCCTCCTGCTCCGCACCCGGACGCAGCTGCGCCGGACCGAGGGCGACTTCCGCACCTCGCAGGCCGAGCACTCCCAGCAGTGGCAGCAGCATGTGGTGGGCCTGGAGCGGAAGTACAACGCCGAGCGCGCCGCACTGGAAGGCCGTCTGGCCGAACAGTCCGGTGCCTACGAGGCCCAACTGGCCGAACAGGCCCGCGCGTACGAGGAGCGACTGGCCGAGGAGAGCGGCTCCTACGAGGAGCGGATCGCCGCCCAGGCCCGGTCCTACGAGGCCCAGCTCGCCGACCAGGCCGAGATCTGGCAGGAGCAGCTGGCCCACCAGCTGCAGGCCGTCACACGCCTCGCCGACGAGCAACTGCCCGACGCGCTGCGCCGACTGCGCGAGGGCGACTCCATCGACGACGTCCTGCCGAGCGTCAACCAGTGCGCCAAGGTCAGCGCCGAGCTCCAGACCAACCTGCGCAAGGTCCTGCGCACCTCACTGATCGGCGTCGAGGAGGAGTTCAACCGCTCCACCTCCGCCGAGCAGGCCGTGGTCGGCATCGGCAACCGTATCCACGTGCTGACCAGCAAGCTCCGCGGCCGGCTGCACGACCTCCAGGGCGAGCACGGCCGGCTGCCGGCCGTCGCCCGCGGCCTGATGGAGCTCGACCAGGCGATCGGCCCCGCCGACTGTCTCGCCGCCAGCATCAGCGTCCTCGGCGGCTCGGACCGGCCCGGCCGCCAGTGGCAGGAGCCGCAGCGCCTGCTCAGCGTGGTCCGCGGCGGTATCGGCCGGATCAAGGACTTCCACCGGATCGACGTACGCCATCTGCCCGAACTCGGCGTCGACGGCGGCCTGGTGGACCACCTCACGCTGATCTTCGCCCACCTCCTGGACAACGCCGCCCGCTACTCGCCGCCCACCGAGCCGGTGGTCGTCTCCGGCAAGGAGGTCCCGAACGGCGTCGGCATCGAGATCCAGGACTCCGGCAAGGGCCTGAGCGAGGAGAAGAAGCGCGAGGCCGAGCACGCCCTCTCGGGCACCGCGCAGGGCGCGGGCCTCGGCGGTATCTCGGAGGACGCGAACATCGGTCTGCGCGTCGTCGGTATCCTCGCCCGCCGGTACGGCATCCGCGTCACCTTCGCGGACTCGCCGTGGCTGGGCACCTCGGTGGTGGTCGTGGTCCCGCACAAGTACTTCAGCCCGCTGCCCGCGGCCGCCTCCGCCACCCCGGCGGCGACCGCACCGACGGCACAGGCCGGCGCCTCCGCCCCGGCCCGCGAGCCGGACGTCGTCACGACGACGGCCCCGGCCGACCCCGCCGACGCCGTGGACACCACGCCGGGCGGCCTGCCCCGACGCCGCAGCAAGCGGCACGAGGCGGGACGCCACGAGCCGGCCGAGCGCCTGGAGCGGACCGAGGAGACGACAAGTGTCGTCGCCGTGCCGCCCGACGCGTCCTTCGCCGGCCTGGCCGCCTTCGCCACCGCGGGCCGCGAGGCCGGCGAGGAAGGCGCGACGGCCGACGGCCGCGAGTCCACCGAGCAGCACCGCACTGAAGAGAGCGACTAGTCCCCATGACGCAACAGGGAACCGACGTGAGCTGGGCGCTCCGCGACCTGGTGGAGAGCATCCAGGAGATCAATTTCGCCCTCGTGGCCTCCAGCGACGGCAAGGCCATCACCTCCTACGGTGCCGAGGACCCCGACGACGTGGACCGCTTCGCGGCCGTGGTGGCCGGCCTCCAGGCGCTGGCCCAGCCGGTCGCCGAGCAGTTCCCCAAGTACGCGGGGCAGCTCAGGCTGGCGATGATCGAGGTCGACGGCGGCCACCTCTTCGTCGTGCGGGCCGGTGTGGAGACCTATCTCGGCGTCCTGGCCCGGGAGGGCCTCGACCAGGGCCTGCTCGGCCATCAGATGAGGGACCTGGCGCGCAGGATGGGCGAGTTGCTCGGCACCACTCCGCGCCTGGAGGAGCACTCTGGATGAGTGCTCCCCGCCGGCCCACGAATCCGTCCGGTCTTGAGCGCTACTACGTCCTCACGCGGGGCCGTAGCGGGCCGGGCGGTTCGGCGTCGAGTCTCGACGTGGCGACCCTCATCGTCTCCCGCACCGCCCCCGGACCGGGGATGCAGCACGAGCACGAGGAGATCCTCCGGCGCTGCCGCGATCCGCTGTCGGTGGCCGAACTCGGCGCCCACCTCGGACTGCCCTTCAACATTCTCGCGGTGCTGCTGACGGATCTGCTGGAGGCAGGCCGTGTCGAAGCCCGTGATCCCATCCCGGCGCACGGCGTCGGTCGCGGGCCCGACCTCGCGCTCCTTGAGGAGGTACTCAGTGGACTTCAAAGGCTTTGACCAGCCCGGCGGGCCCGGTGCCGGCGGCACCCGCTCGGTGAAGGTGATGATCGCCGGCGGCTTCGGCACCGGGAAGACCACCATGGTGCGCTCGGTGAGCGACATCAAGCCGCTTACCACCGAGGAGACGCTCACCCAGGCCAGTGCCGACGTCGATCACCTCATCGGCGTCGCCGACAAGACGGAGACCACCGTCAGCCTGGACTTCGGCAAGATCAGCCTCAACGACAGCCTGATGCTGTACCTGTTCGGCACCCCCGGGCAGGAACGCTTCTGGTTCCTGTGGAACGGCCTGTTCAAGGGCGCCCTCGGCGCGGTCGTCCTGGTCGACACCCGCCGGCTCGCCTCCAGCTTCCGGGCGATCGAGGAGATGGAGCGGCAGGACGTGCCGTTCGTCGTCGCGCTGAACGTCTTCCCCGACTCCAAGGACTACCCGGTCGAGGAGATCAGGGACGCCCTCGACATCTCCCCGCACATCCCGGTCGTGGCCTGCGACGCCCGCGACCGGGCCTCCAGCCGTGACGTCCTCGTCGCCCTGATACGCCACTTGAAGGATCGCTCAGCCGTCGCCCTGGAGTCCCGATGAACGCCCAGCCCTTAAACGATCCCGATGCGCCCCGCGGTTGCCCCTTCGGTCATGGGACCGACGTCACCAGGCTGTTCGGCCCGGAGGCGGCGACCGACCCGGCCGGCATCTATGAGCGGCTGCGCAAGGAGCACGGCTCCGTCGCGCCGGTGCTGCTGGAGGGCGACATCCCCGCCTGGCTGGTACTGGGCTACCGGGACAGCCGGCGAGTGCTCAACAATCCCCTCCAGTTCCCCCGGGACGCGCGGATCTGGCGGGACTGGCGGGAAGGCCGGGTCGCGGAAAACTCTCCACTGGTTCCCATGCTCGCCTGGCGCCCCGACTGTGTGTCCCAGGACGGCGAGGCTCACCGCCGACTGCGCGGTGCCGTCAGCGACGGGCTGCAGTCCGCCGCCGGCCGCGGTGTCCGGCGCCACGCCACGCACTTCGCCAACAAGCAGATCGACGCGTTCGCGGACTCCGGCCGCGCCGATCTGGTGGCGGACTACGCCGACTATCTGCCGATGCTCGTGATCGCCCGCGTTCTGGGGCTTGCCGAGGCGGAAGGGCGTCGCCTGGTCGAGTCCTGCGCCCAGGTGATGAAGGGCGGCGAGGACGCCGTCATGCACGACGGTGTGATCAGGGAGATCTTCGGTGAACTCGCCGAGCGCAGGCGGTCCGAACCCGGTTCCGACCTCGCCACCGGCCTGCTGGAGCATCACGCGGCACTCGACCACGACGAGGTCGTGGCCCACCTGCGCGCGGTGCTGATCGCTGCGCACGTCACGACCAACCTGCTGGCCCGGGTGCTGGAGCTGGTCCTGACCGACGCCTCCCGGCTCGCCGGGCTGATCAGCGGTGAGCTGAACATCTCGGCGCTGATCGAGGAGGCCATGTGGAACTCTCCGCCGTTGGCCGTCCTGCCGGGGCGCTTCGCCGCCAGCGATGTCGAACTGGGCGGGCACCGCATCGAGGAGGGCGACCTGCTCGTGCTCGGTCTCGCCCCGGGCAACCTTGACCCCGCGATCCGGCCCGACCCGGGTGTCTCGGTGCACGGCAACCAGGCACACCTGGCTTTCGGCGCGGGCCCGCACGAGTGCCCCGGGCAGAACATCGGGATGTCCATCATCGAGATCGCGGTGGACGTCCTGCTGCACCGTCTGCCGCGCCTGCGCCTGGCCGTGCCGCCGGAGGAGCTCACCTCGACCGCGTCCACCTGGATGTCCCTGCTGGACAGCCTGCCGGTCGAGTTCGAGGTATAGCCCTCAGACGCCGCTGCCCGGACGGGTAACCCGTCCGGGCAGCGGCATCTACTGGTTTCTGGAACAGGATTGAGGCGTCAGCCGTCGAGCCAGTCGCCTGCGAGGTCCGTGGGACGGTATCCCGTGGCGTTCCAGAGGAAATGCGGGTGGGCACAGCCGAACATGTAGGCGAGCAGTGCGGTGTCCTCCCTCCCGGTCTCACGCTCGTGCAGGGCGTAGAAGAACTCAGATCCGACTGCGCCGGAGTCTTGTTGGACATCACGAGCGCGGGCCGTGGACGGTGCGGCGCTGGATGCCTCCACGGCGGCGATGTACGTGCGGCGCAGGATCTCCCATGTGCTGTCGGTGTTGCCGTGCCAGGGGCCGTGCAGTGCTTCGAAGGCATGGAGCTCGGCGTCGAAGAGGGGCCATGTCTCGGGGTATTGGGCTTGGCAGCGAGCGGACAGCTCGGCGGTCCGGGGGCTCAGAGCTGGTGCGGTGGGCCGCGGGGCGATGGTGAGGGTGGTGCCGTGGGTGAGGATGCCGGTGCATGCGTTGGGCTGAAGGTCGCACAGCGGGCAGTCCTGGGCCGGGGGGAGGCTCTGGGTGATGCCGTCGAACCACAGGGCGTGGCGGCCCGTGAGCCCCAACCAGACGATGGTGCTGGTCATCAGCCACGTGTTCCACATCGGGGGATGCGCCTCGGGCATGCAGCCGTACTTGATGAGGGCAATGGCGCTGGCAGCGTAGAGGGCCTTGGTGTGGGAGGGCATGTCGGCGAGCCAGAAGTTGCTGATCTCGCCGGTGAGGGCGTCTGCTCGTACGTCGACCATGTCGTCGACGACGCGGCACAACAGCAGGGAGGCGAGGTGTTCTTCCTGCCAGAGTTCGGTGTCGGGCGAGACATGCCAGAACAGGCAGTCCATCATCTGCAGGAGCGAGTAGGTGCTCTGGCTCAGTGGGTTGGTCTGGGGGAGTACGACGCTGCCCGCGTGATGCTGTTGGAGCCAGTACTCGTCGACGGAACGCTTATGGGCTGCGTAGAGTCCGCAGACGAGGGCCCGTGCGGTGTTGGTGCTGAAATTCTCGGCCAAGCGGCCTTCGATGAGTTGGGTGAGGTGCGTGGTGTCTATGGTGTCGATCACGCGTTTGTATTCGTGGAAGAGCAGGATGTCGTCCTCGAAGCGGTGGCGGTAGCCAAGGTCTCGTTCAAGGTCGTTCATCTGGCGGGCCAAGACCCATCCACCGGTCAGGACGCTGTCGAGTTCCCGGTGGTACGGCCAGGTCTTGACGGTGAGGGGACGACCGGCGCTCTGCCGCCAACCGTAGTCAGCCAGCGTGCGTGCGGGGGGCGTGGGCAGCCGGCGGCACAGGGGGCACGTGCAGGCGGTTGTTTGCTCCTCCTCGCGCGGCGGGGTGAGTGCCCGGCTCCTCCAGGCCCCTTCCAGCATCATGCAGGTCAGTCGGCAGACCTCAATATCGGTGCTGACTTGGGGGAAGGCCGCTTCGATCACGCGCAGGCTGGTGTCGAGTCGCCTCAACCTGGCGTAGCCCTCCTCGTCGGGCGGGAGGAACGCGCGCGGCGCCATATGGAGGGCTCCCTCCACATGCAGCGTGGTGCTGGAGTGGGGGGATCCGAGTGCGTCCAGCCGCTGCTGAGCGGCGTTCTGGCAATCTCGGTACTGCTCCGTGCACCCATTGACGTGTTTCGCAAAGAGGCGGGCCAGGTTGTTCCCCGCCTCCGCCGGCTGGAGCTGGGCGCTTGGCTGCGCCGGGAGCAAGCTGTCGGTGGACGTCTCCGGACCACCGCCTACGACTCGAGAATTCACACCGGTCTCCCTTCAAGCTGTGGTCCTGGCAACGGAATCGATCGGCCGTGGTTGCCCGCCCGGTTCTCGAACGCGGCGAGCCGCTCGTCCACGGCAGATTCATCCGCGACACCGCCGGCGGCCTCCCATGAACGGCCCGCCCTTGTCGAAGGGGAGATCGAACCGGACGTCCTGCGGCATGTGTTTCCTTTCGGGAGAGGGCAGCGCAAAGTCCCCCCGCTCCTGCGCGCGGGCGGTCACCGTGACCGCCCGCGCACTCGAACTGGGTTTCGTGATACGAAAGTTGAACCGCAAAGCGCTACGAGACTGCCCAGAGCGTAAATGATCTACGCGTAACCGGACCGTGATGTCCGTTACTGCTCAAGCCTCTTGAGCTGCGTATACTCGCGCGCCCCCGATGTAAGTGAGAGATACACGGGTTTCCGCGATCGCCTCGACCGGCCCGTCGAACGGATCGCGGTCCAGGACCACGAGGTCCGCCAGCGCTCCCGCGCGCACCTCGCCCGTGTCGTCGAGGTGGTTCACATACGCCGAGCCTGCCGTGTAGGCCGTGAACGCCTCGGCGAGTCCGATGCGTTCGCCGGGCAGGAACACCGGCGTGTCGTCGGCGTCGGGTGTCATGCGGTTGACCGCGACATGGATCCCCTGGAGCGGATCCGGGCTGCTCACCGGCCAGTCGCTGCCCGCCGCCAGCCGCGCGCCGGAGCGCAGCAGCGTGCCGAACGGATACTGCCACGCGGCCCGTTCGGGCCCCAGGAAGGGAATCGTCAGCTCGTCCATCTGCGGCTCGTGCGCGGCCCACAGTGGCTGGATGTTCGCCGTCGCCCCGAGCCGGGCGAACCGCGGCACGTCGGTGGGCTGGACGACCTGGAGATGTGCCAGGTGGGGCCGCGTGTCGCTCGGTCCGTTCACGGCGCGCGCGGCCTCGATCGCGTCCAGCGCGTCGCGTACCGCCCGGTCGCCCAGGGCATGAAAGTGGCACTGGAAGCCGAGCGCGTCCAACTCGGTGACGTACTTGGGCAGTTGTTCGGCGTCGATGAAGGCGGTGCCCCGGTTGGCGGTGGCGCAGCCGCACTTGTCGAGATAGGGGTCAAGGAGCGCCGCGGTGCCGGTCTCGGCGACGCCGTCCAGCATCAGCTTGACGCTGCCCGCCCGGAAGCGGCCGTGGCTCAACGCCTCGCGCCGCTCGACCAGTTCGGGAATCTGCTCCGCGCCACGCTCCCGGTCCCACCACAGCGCGCCCACGACACGCGCGGTCAGCGAGCCGTCCCGGGCGGCGGCCAGATACGCCTGCGACGGGTCGTCCATGCCGAGGAACTCCCCGACCAGCGCGTCCTGCCAGGCGGTGATGCCGAGCGCGTGCAGATGCCGCTGGGCGTGCAGCAGGGCCGCCACCCGGTCCGCCGGCGTGGCGGCCGGGGTGAGCCGCCCCACCAGCTGCATCGCCCCCTCCTGCAAGGTCCCGCTCGGCTCACCCGAGGCGTCCCGGTCGATCCGCCCGTCGGCCGGGTCGGGCGTGTCGCGCGTGATGCCCGCCAGCGCGAGGGCACGGCTGTTGACCCAGGCGCCGTGATGGTCACGGTTGGGCAGATACACCGGCCGGTCGGACACCACCGTGTCCAGCAGCTCCTTCGTCGGCGTACCGCCCTCGAATGCCTCCATCGACCAGCCGCCACCGTTGATCCACTCCCGCTCGGGGTGCGCGTCGGCGTAGGCGCGCACCGCGGCGAGGGTGTCAGCCGCCGTCTTCGTCTCTGTCAGGTCGCACTGGCTGAGCTCCAGCCCGGCCGGCACCGGATGCACATGCGCGTCCTGGAACCCGGGCAGCAGCAGCCGCCCGGCGAGGTCCACCACCTCGGTCCGCGGTCCGGCGAGATCGTGCACCTCCTGGTGTCCTACGGCCGTGATGCGGTCGCCGGTGACGGCCACGGCGGTCGCGGTGCGGCCCTCGGGGGTGAGTACGGGGCCGCCGGTGAAGAGGAGATCTGCGTGCATGTTCCGTTTCCTGGTAGGGAGTTATCGGGAGGTGGCGAGAAGCCGCGGCGCGTCGGCGTCGGTGCCCTTGCCGGTGCGGAAGTACGGCGACCTGCGCACCCACCGGGCCCACGCGGCTGCCACGAAGCCGGACGCGATCATCGCCAGGGGAGTGACGAGCAGGAACCAGCCGTTGTCCGCGCTGACTTCGAAGTGGTCCGCGGAGGTGTAGAACGACCAGCCGAGATACCCGCCCAGTCCGAGCAGCACGGCCGCGCTCAGCGTCGGCAGGACCACCGCGCGCACCCCCTGCCGCCAGTCCTCGCGCAGCAGCGCGCGGAACCGCACGGCTGCCGCGAGGGCCGTGAGGGCGTACGACAGGGCGACCACGATGCCCACCGCGCTCACCGTCGCCATGATCATGTCGGCGAGCCGGGGGATGACCAGCGCCAGCCCCGCCACCGCCGCCGCCAGCGCGCCGATCAGCACCGTCCCGGCGGCCGGAGTCCCGTACCGGGGGCTGACCTTGGACCACACCGGCCCGAGCGTACGGTCCCGGCTCATCGCGAACATCGCCCGGGCCGTGGGGATCACTCCGGCCTGCAGCGAGGCGACCGCCGAGAACATCAGGGCGATCAGGGGGAGCGCGGCCCACGGCTGGGACGCCAGCCGGTCGCCGAAGAAGGCGAGGCCCTCGGCGCCGTGGCCGACCAACTCCTCCTCGGACAGCACGCGTTGGAAGGCGAGTGAGCCGAGCAGGAACAGCGCCAGCATGGTGAACAACGTGGTGGTTCCGGCCCGGGACGCGTCGCGCGGGTCGCGCACCTCCTCGTTGACGCTGAACGCGGACTCGAAGCCCCAGTAGCAGAACACCGACAGCAGCATCCCTTGCGCGAGCGCGGTCGCCGAGGGGATCGCGAACGGGTCGAACCAGCTCAGGCTGAAGTCGTGCGGGCCGGTGACGATGCCGTATCCGCAGAAGCCCAGCAGGACGACGTACTCGAAGACCAGCAGTCCGGCCTGCAGTCGCGCGGCGGTGCGGATTCCGGTCACGGCGGTCAGCGTCACGGCCGCCAGGACCAGGATGCCGAGCGCCGTGGTCTGCGCGGTCGAACCGGCGTCCAGCGCGAGCCCGCCCACCCGGTGCAGCCCGGCATCGCCCGCCAGCTGGATCAGGGCCGAGCCGGTGACCGCCGTGGTGTACGCGAGGAACGCCACCACGGCCACGATGTTCACCCAGCCGACCATGAAGCCCAGCCAGGGGGTGAGTGAACGGCCCACCCACACATAGCCGTTGCCCGCGTTGGGCTCGACCTTGTTGAGCCGGGAGTAGGCGCCCGCGATGCCGAGGACCGGCAGGAACGCCAGAAGCATGATCGCCGGCAGGTGCAGACCGACCACGCCCGCGGTGACCCCGAGGCCGATGCCGATGCTGGTGGTCGCGGCCGTGCTCGACGCGGCGATGGCGACGCCGTCCAGGACACCGAGGGTCTTGCGCAGCTCGGGCCGCGCTGGGGGATCGACGCTGTGGGGCTGCTGATCGGACATGACCGGTCTCCGCTCGCACCGGGGGCCTGGACGGCCCCGATGAGCGGACATGAAACTGAACGGGGGCTTAACAGGTCAACGGTGTTGTCATAAGGTGCGGGCACCGGCCCGAGGGAGGCAGTCCATGAGCGAGCGCGTCGTCCCGTCCGCCGCCCGGCAGCGCAGACGCCCCACCAAGCAGGGTGTCGTGCTGTCCGAGGACCTGATCGTCGAGACCGCCCTCAGACTCATCGAGGAGCACGGCGCCGACGCCCTCTCGGTGCGCCGGCTCGGCCGCGCCCTCGGCGCCGACCCCAGCTCGCTGTACCGGTACTTCCGGCACACCGACGACCTGATGCTCGCCATCGCCGACGAACTCATCGGCCGTACTCTGCGCACCTGGCGGCCCAGCGGCGACTGGCGCGCCGACCTGCGGGATCTCGGCCTGCGCATGCACGCCGGCGCCCTCGCCCACCCCCGGGCGGCGGTGCTGAGCTCGTACCGGGTGACGGGGCGGGCGTACGAGATCCAGGCCGTCGAGACCATCCTCGGCGTGCTGCGCGGCGCGGGTTTCCCCGACGCGGAAGCGGTGCGGATCTACCACGCCTTCGTCGACCAGGCCCTCGCCTACGGTGCCCTCGACTCCGCGAGCGCGGCCATGCCGAAGGCGGCGCGGGAGGCGGAGGCGGCCGTCTGGCGGGGGACGTACGCGCGGCTGCCCGCCGACACCCACCCGCACATCGCCGCTACGGCCCGCCATCTCGTGGCGGACATGCCGCGCAGCTCCTATCCGGCTGCCCTGGACCTGCTGTTGAGCGCCGCCTCGGCCCGGCTCGGGGAAATCCGGTCCCGGGCCGGACACCCGAACCGGACGGTCGGGAGCTGATGCGGGACGGGGCGTCGCTGGTGGCGGACTGAAACGGCCTGGCCGGGACACCCGTGGGGGTACAGGGCGGCGGGACAGGACCGTGCCGTGCCCAGGACCCTTCGGAGGAGCCATGCCCATGGTGAAAGCGGGCTTCGTGGTGCTCGACTGTGCCGAGCCCGAGAAGCTCGCCGTGTTCTACACGGAACTACTGGAAGGCGAGCAGACCGACGCCGCCGCCAACCGCGTCGAGATCAGGGGCGCCGACGGAACCCGGCTCGCGTTCCGCCGCGACACGAACGCGACCCCGCCGAGCTGGCCGCGCCCCGAGAACTCCCTCCAGGCCCATCTCGACTTCGTGGTGGAGGACCTGGACGAGGTGGAGCGCAGGATCGTCGGACTCGGCGGCCGTCCCCTGGAGGCGAAGGACGCGCCGGGCCCGTACGAGGAGCGCGGTTACTCCGACCCGGCCGGCCACTCCTTCACCCTGCGCCGCACCACCGCCGCGGCACCGAAGCAGGGCTGAGGCCTCCAGAGGCCGGCCGGGGCGTGCGCTCGGTCTCCAGACCGGCCGGGGCGGGCGCTCAGTCCCGCCCGCCCTTGTCGGAGACCGGCCACACGCCCGTCGAGCGCTCGATCGCCTTCGCGCCGGTGCGGTCCGCCAGGCTGCGGGCCATCGCGAACAGCGCGCCCTGGACCGCGGCCGCCAGCAGGACCTCTCCCCAACTGCGGTCGCGGTCCAGCGCGTCGGGGGCGTCCTCCTCGTGCCGTATCGCCATCCAGGTCTTGCGGAAGGCGAGCCCCGCCAGTGCCCCGCTCGCCCAGCCGAGCGCGAAGCCCAGGGGCTTGTAGGCGAGGGGGAGCTTCAGCTTCTTCTTGTCGGTCTTCTTGGCCACGTGCGCCTCCTTGGTGTCAGGGCCGCCCTTGAGCAGGAACTTCCTCGGCCTGCGGAACCGGCCCGGGCGGTGTCCCGTCGCCGAACGGCCTGCCGCCGAGCTCCTCACGGTGGTGCGGCGTCAGCCAGCCCGCCAGATCCGGCCCGAGGGGAACGATGCCGGTCGGGTTGATGCCGCTGTGCACCTGGTAGTAGTGCCGCTTGATGTGGTCGAAGTCGACGGTGTCACCGAATCCGGGCGTCTGGTAGAGGTCGCGGACGTACGCCCACAGGACCCGGTTCTCCGTCAACTTCCAGCGGTTGCACTTGAAGTGGCCGTGATAGACGGGGTCGAAACGTACCAGCGTGGTGAACAGCCGGATGTCCGCCTCCGTGATCGTGTCGCCGACCAGATAGCGTTGCCCGGCGAGCCGCTCCGCCAGCAGCTCCAGCCGCCGGAACAGACGCGCGCACGCCCCCTCGTACGTCTCCTGGTCGGTGGCGAAGCCCGCCCGGTACACACCGTTGTTGACGTCCTCGTAGACGTCGGTCATCACCTCGTCGATCTCGTCGCGCAGCGGCGCCGGGTAGAGATCGGGCGCGCCCGCGCGGTGCAGGGCCGTCCACTCGGTGGCGAGGTCGAGGGTGATGCGCTGGTAGTCGTTGGTGACCAGTTCGCCGCTCGGCACGTCCACGATCGCGGGGACGCTGACGCCGCCCGGGTAGTCCGTCTCCCGCCGGTCGTAGGCCTCGCTGAGGAAGCGGATGCCGAGCACCGGGTCGCGATCGTCCGGGTCCAGCGTGAAGCGCCAGCTGCGGTCGTCCTGGATCGGGTCGGCGATCGCCATGGACAGGGCGTCCTCCAGGCCGAGCAGCCGCCGCGAGATCACCGCCCTGCTCGCCCACGGACAGGCGCGGCTGACCACCAGACGGTAGCGGCCCGCCTCCACCGGTCGGCCGTCCCGGCCGTCCGCCGTGATCCGGTCCGTGAAATGGGCCTTCGACCGCTGGAACGACTTCCTTCCGTAGGCGGTGTTGCCCCCGCCGCTCATGACCGCGCTCCTCTCTTCGGCAGACCGCGCTTTCCGTCTCACCGAGTCCCCCGATTTCCGCCGTCGGCACCGTGTGAGCCCGACCGATCGGGGCAGTCGGCGTTAAATGAGCAGGACGACCGAGGCACCACAAGCGGACCGCAAGACCCGGGTCACCGTCCTGGTGGCTCTCGCGGCCAACCTCGTCATCGCGATCGCCAAGGCGGTCGGCGGTCTCATCGCGCACTCGCCGGCGCTGCTGTCGGAGGCGGCGCACTCGGTGGCGGACAGCATGAACGAGATCTTCCTGCTGGCCGCGCTGCGCCGCAGCCGCCGCCCCGCCGACTCCCGTCATCCCTTCGGCTACGGCAAGGAGCGCTTCTTCTGGTCGCTGCTCGCAGCCGTCGGCATCTTCGTGATGGGCGGCTGCTTCTCCTTCTTCCAGGGCGTCGAGGCGCTCCGCAACGGCTCCGAGGAGACTTTCGGCGGCTATGTGGCGGGCATGATCGTGCTCGGCGTCGCGTTCGTCGCCGAGGGCCTGTCGTTGGTGCGGGCGCTCCATCAGGTGCACCGACAGGGCGGCCTCGCGAGCGGACTGCGCGACCCGGCCCTGCGCACGGTCGTCGCCGAGGACGCCACGGCCGTGCTGGGCGTGACCCTCGCCTTCGCGGGCATGGCGCTGCACATGGTCACCGGGCAGGTCGTATGGGAGGCGTCCGCCTCGCTCGCGATCGGCGCGCTGCTGGTGTTCATCGCCTACCGTCTGGGCCGCGACGCCCGCGACCAGCTGATCGGGGAGGCCGCCGATCCCGAGGCCGACGCCCGGATCCGCGCGCTGCTGGCGGCACAGCCCGAGATCGACAGCGTGGAGGCGCTGTTCACGATGAAGACGGGCCTGGAAACGGCCCTGGTGGCGGCCCGCGTCGACCTGGTGCCTGGCCTGGACAGCGAACAGGTCGAGGAGGTCGCCGTCCGCATCAAACGGTCCATCGGCCACACCGTCGCCGAGGCGGACCAGATCTTCCTCGACGTGACCGAACGCACCGCGCGGGAGGCACAGGGAAGCCCCGCCGCGACGGGGGAACGCGGCGGGGCCTGACGCACGTGTGCCCGGCGAAGGCCGGTTCATGCGTTCCGGGCAGAAGATATTTCCGGAACCCCGCTGAGCCGGCGCCGAGGCCCCGACCGCGAGTCCTCGGGCCCCCGGGTCAGCTCTCCTCGACGGGCTCCAGCACGAACACGGGGATGGTCCGGTCCGTCTTCTTCTGGTAGTCCGCGTACGGCGGATACGCCGCGACGGCCCGCTCCCACCACTCGTCCTTCTCCGCGCCGGTGACCTCGCGGGCCCTCATGTCCCGCAGCACGGTCCCGTCCCGGAGCTCCACACGGGGATCGGCCTTGACGTTGTGGTACCAGACCGGGTGCTTGGGCGCCCCGCCCAGCGAGGCCACGACGGCGTAGCGCCCCTCGTGCTCGACGCGCATCAGCGGCGTCTTGCGGAGCTTGCCGCTCTTGGCGCCCCGGGTGGTGAGCAGGATCACGGGCATCCCCGTGTCCATCAGGGTCGTGCCCTGGGTGCCACCGGAGCTCTCGTACAGCTCCACCTGCTTGCGCACCCAATCGGTCGGGCTGGGCTCGTACTCGCCCTCAAGAGGCATGACATCGGTCCCATCGTCGTGTCCTGGTGATCACTGACGCCCCATTCAACACCGGCACATGCTCGAATCATCCGCACGATGCCGACCGGTCCGGCCACTACAGCAGCATCCGCACCGCCAGCGCCAGAATCACGCCGCTCGACACCAGCGCCGTCACCAACCGGCCCCGACGCCCCGTCAGCACCCGCCCCAGCAGCGCCCCGCCCCCTGCCAGTAGCAGCTGCCAGCTCGCCGACGCGGTGAACGCGGCCAGGACGAACACGCCCTGTTCCAGGGGCGATACGGCATCCGCCGCGCGGGTGCCGAGGACCAGGGCCGCGAAGTAGATCACGGTGGTCGGGTTGAGCAACGTGATGCCGAGCAGCGCCACGTACGCGCGCGCCGGGCTCGGGGGAGGGGGAGCGGAGCGGGTGGCGAGCCGGTGGTCGCGGTGGTGGCGTACGGCGATGACCGCGCCCCGTGCCGCGAGGGCCGCGAGCACCAGGGCGGAGGCCCAGCGCAGCGGCACCAGGACCGGTCGCAGCGCGGCGGCCAGTGCGGAGCCGCCGAGGGTGGCCACGAGGGCGTAGAGCCCGTCCGCGGTGGCGACGCCCAGGGCGGCGCAGACCCCGGTCCGCAGAGACGTACGGGCGGTGAGGGAGACGAGATAGGTCGCGACCGCGCCGACCGGGACGGCGATGCCGTAGCCCGCGAGCAGCCCCGCGACGAGCGCGGCGGTCACGACGTGGGAAGCGTGGGCCTCCCGGATCGGCCGGGCTGCTGCTGGGACCGCACCGGACGAACGGCGGCGGTCGGCGGCAGGAAGGCGATGGTCGTAGACATGGCCGGATTCTGCGGGTGGGGACGGCCCGGCGGCCATCGAATTTCGCCGGAGCGGCGGTTCGTCCACGCCAGGGGACCCGTCGGCCACCTCCGAACCCGAAGCTCTGTGCGACCATCCCCGGCCAGATTGCCCGCGTATCTGATCTGGCCGAACTTGGCGTCGCCCGTCTAGATGCCCCAGGCATCTAATGAAGATCTGCATGACGCACCCTTCGTCTGCGAGGACTTCCATGACGGACATGACGGAATCGCACACCGTCGCCTTTCCGCAGGACCGCACCTGCCCCTACCACCCACCCACCGCCTACGCCCCGCTCCGCGACACCCGCCCGCTGGCCCGAGTGAAGCTCTACGACGGCCGCCTGGTCTGGCTGGTCACCGGCCACGGCCTCGCCCGGACCCTGCTGGCCGACCCGCGGCTGTCCACCGATCCCACCCGGCCCGACTTCCCCGCGCCCACCGCGCGCTTCGCGGAGGCACGCCGTCGCAAGAGCGCGCTGCTGGGTGTGGACGACCCCGAACACCGTGTCCAGCGACGGATGATGATCCCCAGCTTCACGCTCAAGCGCGCCGTGGAACTGCGTCCGTGGATCCAGCGGATCGTCGACGAGCGGCTCGACGCGATGATCGACCGGGGGGCGCCCGCCGAGCTGGTGAGCGCCTTCGCGCTGCCCGTGCCCTCGATGGTGATCTGCGCCCTGCTCGGCGTTCCCTACGCGGACCACGAGTTCTTCGAGGGCCAGTCCCGCCGGCTGCTGCGCGGCCCGACTGCGGCCGACACCCTGGAGGCGCGCGCCCGCATGGAGACGTACATCGACGAACTGATCGACCGCAAACAGAAGGACCGCGAGGCCGGCGACGGAGTCCTGGACCAACTCGTCCACCAGCAGCTGCGCGACGGCGAACTGGACCGCGAGGAACTCATCGCCATCGCGATCATCCTGCTGGTCGCCGGCCATGAGACCACGGCCAACATGATCTCCCTGGGCACCTTCACCCTGCTTCAGCACCCCGACCAGCTGGCCGAGTTGCGGGCCGATCCCGGGCTGCTGCCCGCCGCGGTCGAGGAGCTCATGCGGATGCTGTCGATCGCCGACGGGATGCTGCGCGTCGCCGTCGAGGACATCGAGGCGGGCGGCGAGACGATCCAGACGGGTGACGGGGTGCTCTTCTCCACCTCGGTCATCAACCGCGACGAGTCCGTCTACCCCGACCCCGACACCCTGGACTGGCACCGCCCGGCCCGCCATCACGTCGGCTTCGGGTTCGGCATCCACCAGTGCCTCGGCCAGAACCTGGCCCGCGCCGAGATGGAGATCGCCCTGCGCACCCTCTTCGACCGCCTGCCGACCCTGCGACTTGCCGTCCCTGCGGAGGAAATCCCCTTCAAACCCGGCGACACGATCCAGGGGATGCTGGAACTCCCCGTGACCTGGTAAGAGGCTCCGGTCATGCACAAAGAAACGCACGAAACACACGAATCAGGTCACATGGACATCGACATCGACCACAGCCTCTGTGTCGGGGCCGGCCAGTGCGCCCTGGCCGCCCCCTCCGTCTTCACCCAGGACGACGACGGCTTCAGCGTGCTGATCCCCGGCCGGGAGGACGGCGGCGGGGACCCGATGGTGCGGGAGGCCGCGCGGGCCTGTCCGGTGGGCGCCATCACCGTGTCCGAGACGGGGAGTTGACGCAGGGCCCCTCGCTCGGCGTCCTGAGCGGCGGGCGGGTTCGCACCTGGTGCCGGGCCCGCCCGCCGGATCTCAGCGCGCAGTGACCGTGCCGCTTCCCGTGCCTCTGGGGCCGTCGTGTTTGCCGTGGGCGACGGCGGCTTCAGTGTTCTGACTCCCGGCCGGGAGGACGGTCGCGGGGACCCGATGGTGCGGGAGGCCGCGCGAGCCTGTCCGGTGGGTGCCATCACCTTGCCCGAGGCGCGGAGTTGACGCGGGTCCCCCTCGCTCGGCGTCCTGAGTCGCGGGCGGGTTCGCACCTGGTGCCGGGCCCGCCCGCCGGATCTCAGTGCGGCGCGACTGCGCCGATTCCCGTGCCTCTCTGGGGCCGACGACGGCTTCAGCGTGCTGATCCCGGGCCGGGAGGCCGGCGGCGGGGACCCGCCGATCTCAGCGCGCCGCCAGCAGCGTCCGTGCCGCCTCCCGTGCCTCTGCGGCCGGTCGCGTGCTGCCCGTTATCCCCGCCGTGACCATGGCGCCCTCGGCCAGCAGATACAGCGGCCCGGTCAGCGCGTCGGGCAGCCCGGCCCCGGCCACCAGTGAGGCGAGGTACTCCCGGAAGGCTGCCTTGTGCGTCCGCACCTGCTGCGCCACCCGATCCGACCGGGCGCCCAGCTCGCCGTACGAATTGATCCAGGCGCACCCGCGGAAGTCCTCCTCGCCGAACCACTCCTCCAGCCAGTCGAAGACGGCGAGGATCCGCCGCTCGGGGTCCCCCTGTCGCTCCACATAGGCCGCGAGCCCACCGCGCCAGCGCACATCGCGCCGTTCCAGATACGCCTCGACCAGCTGTTCCTTCGCCGGGAACAACTGATACAGCCGCTTCAGCGAGACCCCGGACGCGCCCCGGATGTCGTCCATGCCGACGGACTGGATGCCGCGCCCGTAGAACAGGCTCTCGGCGGCGTCCAGTGCGTGCTCCCGGGCGGTAGCGCTGTCCATGTACGACCACTCCTTGACGCGAGAACGAGCGTTCTCCTACGGTAGCAGCCATCGTGAGAACGCTCGTTCTCCCTTGCTTCGACCGTCGATCCGTCCCCGGAGGACGCCATGAACGACCGCCCGCCCCTCCCGCCGTTCACCCGAGAGACCGCCGCGCAGAAGGTGCAGGCCGCCGAGGACGCCTGGAACACCCGCGACCCGCACAAGGTGGCCCTCGCCTACTCGGAGGACTCGGTGTGGCGCAATCGCGGCACCTTCGTCACCGGCCGCGCCGAGATCGTCGAGTTCCTCACCGCGAAGTGGGCGCGCGAGCACGAGTACGCGCTGCGCAAGGACCTGTGGGCCTTCGACGGCAACCGCATCGCGGTCCGCTTCCAGTACGAGTGCAAGGATGCCGACGGCCAGTGGTGGCGGTCCTACGGCAACGAGCTGTGGGAGTTCGACGAGCACGGGCTGATGACCCGGCGCGAGGCGAGCATCAACGACGTGCCGATCGAGGAGAACGACCGCCGCATCCTCGGCCCGCGACCGGAGAACGAGCGCGGACTGTCCTTCCCGCTGCGTTAGCCCCTTTCAGTAGGGTTCCCAAGTGACCGAACAGGCAGCGAATGAACAGGCTCGGAGACCCTTCCTCTACGTCGTCGTCTGTGCCGCCGGGATCGCCGTGGACGTCAGCAAGCTGATCACCGCCGCGCAGGAGCGGGACTGGGAGGTCGGCGTCATCGCGACCCCGGTCGCCGTGAACGGCTTCTTCGACACCGCCGCCGCACAGGCCGTGACCGGCCGCCCCATCCGCTCCGCCTGGCGCACCCCCGCCGATCCGCGCCCCTTCCCGCCACCGGACGCCGTCGTCGTCGCGCCGGCCACCTTCAACACGATCAACAAATGGGCGGCCGGCATCGCCGACACCCTCGCCCTGGGCACCCTGTGCGAGGCATACGGCCTCGGCGTCCCCATCGCCGTCCTGCCCTGCGTGGCCGACGCGCTCGCCGCCCATCCCGCCTACCAGGACAGCCTGATACGGCTGCGAGGGATGGGCGTGCGCTTCGGGGAGCCGTACACCGGCGAGGCGGGGGAGGACGGCCGACGCCCGGAGTTCGGGTGGGAGCGGGCGCTGGACATGCTGGAGCGTCACCGGGCGCCGTAGGCTCGCCTGGTACCCCACCCCGAAGGCAGGAGCAGCAACGATGCAGTACGTGAAGCTCGGTTCGACGGGCCTGGACGTGTCGCGGATCTGTCTGGGTTGCATGACCTACGGCCTCCCCGACCGTGGCGTGCACGAGTGGACGCTCGACGAGGAGGCGTCGCGGCCGCTGATCCGGCAGGCGCTGGACGCCGGGATCAACTTCTTCGACACCGCCAACGTCTACTCCGACGGCACCAGCGAGGAAATCGTCGGCAAGGCGCTGCGCGACTTCGCCCGCCGGGACGAGATCGTCCTCGCGACCAAGGTGCATGGCCGGATGCGTTCCGGACCCAACGGCGTCGGGCTCTCCCGCAAGGCCATCATGACGGAGATCGACCACAGCCTCGCCCGCCTCGGCACGGACTACGTCGACCTCTACCAGATCCACCGCTTCGACCCGCACACGCCGGTCGAGGAGACGATGGAGGCGCTGCACGACCTGGTGAAGGCGGGCAAGGTGCGCTACATCGGGGCGAGTTCGATGTACGCGTGGCAGTTCTCCAAGATGCAGTACACGGCCGAGCGGCACGGCTGGACCAAGTTCGTCTCGATGCAGAACCACTACAACCTCCTCTACCGCGAGGAGGAGCGCGAGATGCTGCCCCTGTGCGCCGACCAGGGCGTCGGCGTACTGCCCTGGAGCCCGCTGGCACGCGGCCGCCTCACCCGGGACTGGGGCACGGTGACCGACCGCAGCGCCAACGACAACTTCGGCAGCCGCCTGTACGTGGACAGTGACCAGGTCGTGGTCGAGGCCGTCACCCGAGTGGCGAACGAACGCGGCGTCCCCCGCGCCCGGATCGCCCTGGCCTGGCTCCTGCACCAGAGCCCGGTGACGGCCCCGATCATCGGCGCGGCCAAGCCCCAGCACATCGATGACGCGGCAGCGGCGGTGGAACTGGAGCTCACGGAGAAGGAACTGGAGGAACTGCAGCAGCCCTACGCTCCGCACCCGATCATCGGCCACTGAAACGCCTTCCCGGGGCGCGGGGAGTCGTGCGACCAGCCCCACCCCGCAGCCGACGTACTAGTGGGGCCCGTACGGCGCGAACTCGTTGCCGCACGGGCCCGCCCCCTCGCTCTCCGGCAACGGAGCAGGATCGCCACCCATCGTCAGCGTCCGGTAGAAGCGGCCGATCCGCTCGGCCGAACGCCCCACGTAGTGACTGATGAACGACCGCCGAAACCGATCCTCCGTACGGTTCGGCTGCGACCCGTGCACCAGACTCCCGTTGAAGAACAGAACATCCCCCGGCGCCATGTCGACGGGTACGGGCCGCAGACCCCCGGGCGGCGGTACGTACTCCCGCGCGAAGGACACCTCGGCGTCGGCCAGTTCAGGGCAGAACAGGTCCATGGCATGGGTGCCGGGCACGACTTCGAGCCCGCCGTTGTCCCGGTCGATCACATCGCAGGCGATCCACGCCGCGACACAGGTGCCCGGCTCGACCCGCAGATAGAAGTTGTCCTGGTGCAGCGCCTGCCCCCGGGCCCCCGGTGGCTTGAAGTAGAACATGCTCTGCGCGGCCAGCACCTCCTCCCCGAGCAGCGCCTCCAGCACGCCGCGCAGCCGGGGATCGAGCAGCACCCGCAGCGACAGATCGTCGATCTCATGCGGATGCATCACGCGCGGATACGCACGCAGCGGGTCGGCATCGCCCGGCCGCGGCTCGAAGTGGCCAGCCACCGGCCCGGCCGCGTGCAGCGCCGCGAACCCGTCGCACAACCGGTCGATCTCGTCGTACCCGAACAGTCCGCGTACGACGGTGAAGCCCTCGTCGCGGAACCGGCGGAGCCCGGCCTCGGGCAGGATGGGGGCGCCGGCGGCGCCGATGTCCGTGGCTGTCATGCGTCCACTCCTTCATGAGACTCCATGAGACGTCCTCGGCCTGTCACGCTAGGCCGGTACGCGCATCAGGAGGATGACCGTGAGCGCTGACGGATTGCCCGAGGCTGCCGCGCCCGGCGACCCCGCACCGCCGCCCGGCCTGGTGGTGGTCGGGCACTTCGACCAGCCGCCGGGGTACGGGGTCGACAGGCCGCGCGGAGCGGACAGCTGGCTCTTCACCTGGACGACCGGAGGTCGGGGCCGGCTGCGGCACGGGGACGGCGAGGCGCGGGCCGGGGCCGGGGACCTGGTGGTGCTCGCGCCGGGTGTCCCGCACGGCTACGGGGTCGAACCGGGCGCGCCCCGCTGGGAGTTCTGGTGGGTGCACTGCCAGGCCCGCCCGACCTGGCGGTCGTGGCTGCGCCCGTACGACACCGGTGAGGGGATGTACGTCGTCACGCCGACGCCGGACGCCGCGCACGGCCGCATCGAGACGGCGTTTCGCCGGATGCTCGCCGACGCCCGCTGGACGGGCACCGAGGCGCCGCCCGTCAGGGCGCCGGGGGAGGAGCAGGTCGCCGTGGCGCACGGCAGCGCGGCCCGTGAACTCGCCCTGTGCTCACTGGAGGAGGTCGTCCTGCTCACGGCCGGCACCGCGCGGCCGCCCCTCCGGCCCGGGGTAGACGCCCGGGTGCGCCGTGCGCAGGCGCTGATCGACGCCGACCCGTCGGCACCGCACACCGTCCGCTCGCTCGCCGAACACGTCGCGCTCTCGCCCTCCCGGTTCGCCCACCTCTTCACCCGGCAACTCGGCCAGTCACCGATGCGCGCCCTGCGCGAGGCCCGACTGCGGCACGCCGCCCGGCTGCTGGAGAGCACGGGGCTGTCCGTGGAACGCGTGGCCGCCGCCTCGGGCTTCGTCAGCCCCTATCACTTCAACCGGGTGTTCCGGGAGCGGTACGGGAGGCCGCCGGGCGCGTATCGGACGGGCGGGCCAATGGTTGGCGTGTGACTTGTAAAGGGTCGGTGAAGGCGCGGACATCCGTATGACCAGGCAAAAAGGTCCCAGTGCGGCCGCTCAATGGTTCGCGCCGAGGCTCGGAGCCGGTCCAGTGAATACCGTTTCCAATTACCATTGCCGATATCCGGCAATGGCGGCGACCGCGTTATTGACCATTCGTCAAACAGTGACCGGCGCACACGCAAAGCGCAGAAGCCGGAATCGCTTGTTCTCTGCCCCTGACCTGTGCAAAGGTGTGCCTCGCTCCCCTAAGCCCCATGCTTCACCAGAGCTGCTCCCGGAGCATACCCCTTGGTATGGACCTTCAATGCCGCATGCCCTCCGGAGGAATGCCGCCGTGCAAGACGCAGGCCTGTCGAATTCCCCGAGCGACGCCCGCATCTTTGACGTCACGGACGCTCAACTGAGCGCCGAACTCAAGAAGTGGACGGGGGTGTCACCGGCCCTGCACCCGGTCGGTGAACTTCTCGACCGGCACTGGGAAGCGGGCTTCGCCTACGCACGGCTCTGCACGGCCGACGCCCGGTCGGCGGGGATGCTCACCACCGCGGCGTTCACCCGGCTCTTCGGCGAGACACTGCGGCAGACCGGCCCGACGGCCGCCTGGCGTCCCCAACTGCTCGTCACCGTGCGCCGTATAGCGGCGGAGTGGGACATCGACCGCAGACGGGAGCTGCTCCACCCCGAGCTGAGATCCGAGGCGGACGGCGCGGAGCGCGCGGCCGCCCGGCTGCTGCCGCCGGCGAGCCGGCGCCTGCTGTCCGGCGCCTTCCAACGGCTTCCCCAGTCGGCCCGCTGCCTGCTGTGGCACACCGAGGTCGAAGCCGAACCGCTGTCCGTACCGGCCGCCCTCCTCGGCCTCGACGAGGAGTCCGCGCGGCTCGAACTGGGCCGTGCCTGCGAGCGGTTGCGCGAGGAATGCCTCCAGGTCCACCGCGAGCTCGCCCCCGAGCAGGAGTGCCGTCAGTACCTCCGGATGCTGGATGTGACGTACCGGCGCGGCGGTGTCGACGTCGACCCCGACCTGCGCGATCACCTGAACCGCTGCGAGCACTGCAGCGACACCGCCTGCCAGCTCACCTTCTTCAACGAGGGGCTCGGTGTCGCGCTGGCCGAGGCGGTGCTCGGCTGGGGCGCCGGTGAGTATCTGGTGTCGAGAGCGACCCTCACCGAGGAGACGGCCCAGGCGAGGCCGACGCCGCCGGCCTCGATCGCGGGCGAGTCCTTCTTCGCGGACACCTACGCGGCCGCCCCCGCACCCGCGGTGGACGCGGGCGAGGCCCCCGCCCCCGCCCCCGCGCCGGAGACCTTCTTCGCCCCCGGCGGCGAGATGCGAGCCCCCCTGGGACAGGCCGGGCCCCTCCCCGCGGAGCAGTCCTTCGCCGCCCCTGCCGACGTGGTCGGCTCATCCGCCGAGCCCGGCCCCCGACGCGCCCGCCGTGCCACCCGCCGGGCGCGCCCCGCCACCGCTCCCGATGCCGGCGCCGCCCGCACCTGCTCCGGCCGTGCGGCGCTCAAGGCCGCCCGGCGCGCCACCCGGCGCCGTAACCTCACCGCCGCCGTCGCGACCGTCAGCGCCCTCGTCGTCCTGCCGCTGGTCATCTGGTCCATCACCGGATCCGGCGACGGTTCCGCACCGCCGGCCGGCGACCGCCCCTCCGAGGTGCCCGGCCCGGGCGAGGGCTCCGCCACCAGCAACCCGTCCTGGGCCGGCGCCGCCGAGGCCGCGAAGGGCGATCTGCGGGGCCGGCTGCACAACATCGGGTCCGGGCTGTGCGTCGGCATCGTGGGCGAGAAGGCCGTCGAGGGCGCGGAGACCGAACTCGCCGCCTGCGCCTCGGTGCCGGGCCAGCAGTGGGCGTACGAGACCGACGGACTGATCCGCAGCGGCGCCGACCCCGGCCTCTGCCTCGACTCCCACCTCGGCTACTCGGTCCGGCTCGCCCGCTGCACCGGTTCCGCCGACTCCGCGACCAAGAACATCCGCTACGACTTCACCCTCCAGGGCACCCTGGTGCCCCGCTTCGACCAGGACCTGGCCCTGAGCCCCGCCGCCACCGACGGCTCGGGCGCCCTGGTCCTCAAGTCCCGCGAGGACGAGGGCGACTCCCAGCACTGGGTCATCGACACCTCCCAGCCGGACCTCCAACTGGAGGTGGTGAACTGGGACTCGGCGACGCAGGTGCCCGAGACACCGACCCCGTCCCCCGAGCCGTCGAGGACACCGACGCCCACACCCACCCCCTCCGCGACCCGGTCCGGCTCGCAGCCGACGTCCGCGAGCCCGTCCCCGACCGACGAGTCCTGCTCCCACAACCCGTACGCCTGCTCCTGGGACGACAGCGGCGGCTGGTCCGGTGGCGGATACGGGGGCGGGTACGGCGGGGGATACGGCGGCCACGGATACGGCCGCCGCTGAGCGGTCGGGTCGGATCAGCCCCCGGTGCCGGGCTGGACCACCGTCAGGAAGACCGAGGACTCGTTCCCGGCCACCGGCACCTCACCGGCCGTCCAGGCCACCTTGAGCGGATCCCGCTCGTCGGGCGGCGTCACGAGCAGCGCCACCGGCCGCGCCGTACGGGCGCCGCTGATCTCGGGGCTGGCGAACGTGAGCCCCGCCCATGCGCTCCGACCCGGCGTCAGCGTGACGGTCGTGGGTGTGTCCGGGGAACGCTTCGGATCGGGGCCGAGCTGCTTGCCGGACCCGTCCACGAAGGCGGCACCGGGGTAGCCGCGCACGCTGCAGGTGTGGTCGCTGGTGTTGGTCAGCACGATCGGGAAGTTCCGCTGACCCGCTCCCGGACTGGGCCGGCCGATCGACGCGCGCAGCTCGGAGGTGTGGCAGCGCGCACCGGGGCCGCCCGACTGGGTGGCGGGGCTGGCGGTGTCGACTGCGGGAGGTCCCGTCGTGCCCGGCCCGGTCGAGTCGGGCCCCGTCGTGGGGCTCGCGGTGCCGCCCGTGGCCGTTGCGGTCGTACGGCTGCTCGTGTCGGTCGGTGTCCTGACGGCGCCCGTGGAATCGCCGCCGTCTCCGCATGCCGTCAGCACGCTCAGCAGCGCGACGGCGCTCAGAAGGGGAATCGCTCGGTGTAAGGAGGGGAATACCCGCGCACGTCCCATGTCTCACGACTCCCCGTTCTGGCGCCGAGTACTCACCCCTCGCCGAGCAGCCCGATCTCCGCCCAGATCGTCTTGCCGTCGGACGTGTGCCGGCTGCCCCAGCGTTGGGTCAGCTGGGCGACCAGCAGCAGGCCGCGGCCGCCCTCGTCGAAGATCTTGGCGCGACGCAGGTGCGGTGCGGTGTGGCTGGTGTCGGACACCTCGCAGATCAGCGTCGCCGTGTCATGGATCAGACGGAGCCGGATGGGGTGGCTGCCGTACCGGATGGCGTTCGTCACCAGCTCGCTCACCACCAGCTCGGCGGTGAAGGACGCCTCGCTCAGGCTCCAGACGTCGAGCTGCTCCACGACCTGCTTGCGGATCGGTGCGACGAGCGCCGGGTCCGCCGGGATGTCCCAGGTGGCGACCCGGGAGGCGGGCAGCCCCTGGGTGCGGGCCAGCAGCAGGGCCACGTCGTCCGCGACGCCGCCCGGGGGCAGCAGGGTGTGCAGGACGCGGTCGCAGGTCTCGTCGAGCGAGTCGGACAGGGATGCCAGCGCGGTGCGCAGCAGCGCGTGGCTGGCGTCGACGTCGCGCTCCCGGGTCTCGATCAGACCGTCGGTGTAGAGGGCGAGCACGGTGCCCTCGCGCAGTTCGATCTCGGCGGACTCGAACGGCAGGCCGCCCAGGCCCAGCGGCGGCCCGGCGGGCAGCTCGATCTCCTGTGCCGCACCGCCGGGCGGGACCATGACGGGCGAGGGGTGCCCGGCCCGGGCCAGTGTGCAGCGCCGGGAGACCGGGTCGTACACCGCGTACAGACAGGTGGCGCCGACCTCGCCGGGGCCGGCCTCGCTGCCCGCCTCCTCGGACAACCGCACGACCAGGTCGTCGAGGTGGGTGAGCAGCTCGTCGGGCGCGAGGTCGATGTCGGCCAGGGTGCGCACGGCGGTGCGCAGCCGGCCCATGGTGGCCGAGGCCTGGATGCCATGGCCGACGACGTCCCCGACGACCATCGCCACCCGCATTCCGGACAGCGGGATCACATCGAACCAGTCACCGCCCACCCCCGAACGCGCCGCCGGGAGATAGCGGGAGGCCGCGTCCAGCGCGGCGGTGCGCGGCAGGGACCGGGGCAGGAGGCTGCGCTGCAGGGCGAGAGCGGTCTCACGTTCGCGTGAGTAGCGGCGCGCGTTGTCGATGCAGACGGCCGCGCGGGCGGTGATCTCCTCGGCCAGCAGCGCGTCGTCCTGGGTGAACGGCTGGGGGTTCTTGAACCGGGTGAGCACGGCGACGCCGAGGGTGGCGCCGCGGGCCTGGATCGGTACGGACATGGTGGTGTGGATGCCGTAGGCCTTGATCCGCTCGGCGCGTGCCGGGTCCCAGGCGAGCCACTCCTCCAGGTCGCCGTTCGAGAGCGAGGCCACGATGGTGTGGCCCGCCACCATCGCGTCGGCCTGGGGCGAGGGGCTCGGGTACACGTCCTGGTTTCCGGGCTTGACCACGGCTTCGGGGTTGCCCGCGTTGATGGACCGGTGCGCCACCCGGCGCAGGCTGATCGGTGCGGTCAGCCCGCCGGTCGGCGGCTCGCCGCCGTGCTCCGGAAGGTCCACCAGGTCGACGCTGACGAAGTCGGCGAGGGCGGGGACGCAGACGTCGGCCAGCTCCTGCGCGGTGCGGGTGACGTCGAGAGTGGTGCCGATGCGGACGCTGGCCTCGTTCACCAGCTGGAGCCGCTCCCGGGCCAGGTACTGGTCGGTGAAGTCGTGCGCCGCGACACTCACGCCGCGCACCCGCCCCTTGGCGTCGGTGATCGGAGCCATCCGGGCCAGCCAGGTATGGGTCCGGTCCCCGCCGACCGGAACGTACGTCCGTACGTCGGTGCCCCGGCCCGTGGTGAGCACGCGCAGGAGCTGCCGCTCGATGTCCTGGCTCTGCCGTCTGCCGGTCAGCTCGGAAGCCCGCAGCCCGCGCACATGCTCCTCGGAGAGACCGAGGATCTCCGACATGACGGAGTTGATCCTGCGCAGCCGGAGCCGTTCGTCGTAGATGGCGATGGGGCAGGGCGACTCCAGGAGCCCGACGGCGTCCAGTGGATCGCCGGGCGGACGCGTGCCGCCGTCCAGCGGCGTGACCACGAGCCACTGATGCGGACCGTCGTCCCGGGGCCGCACCCGATGGGCGAGCAGCCACACGGGCAGCGTGCCGCCGTCGTGTCGGCGCAGGGTGACGATGCCGTGCCAGCGCGCGCCGTCCTGGGTGACGGAACCCCGCTCCGCCTCGCCGACCAGCAGATCCGCGGCGGGACGCCCCACCACTTCGGTGGCCGGATGGCCGAGCAGTCGCTCGGCGCCGGCGTTCCAGTCGACGAGCACGCCGTTGGCGTCGACGACCGCCCGGGCCGTCGCGGCCTCGTCGAACGGATACTCCGGGCTCATGGGCGCCACTCCCACGCGCACACTCACGGTGAACGAGCGTGTCACTTGGGCTCCAGCCTAGTGCTTCGGTGACGTGCACGTAGCGAACCCGCACTCCGCACTCTTGACTGCTCCGCGGACCAGCCCGTCAGAATCTGTTTGTTCACGATCAGTTCTGAGTACTTCTGGGTCCTGATGAGGGAGAGCCGCCATGACAGTCTCTCGAAGATCGTTACTGCTCGCCTCCACCGCCGCCCCGGCCGCCGGGGCGCTGCTGAGCACTCCGACGGCGCATGCCGCCGAGGCCGCCGGGGCCGCGTCGGGCCGCCGCACCGTGCCACTGCGCGACGGCTGGCGCTTCGCCCTGGTGAACCCGGGCGGCATCACCGACCCCACCGGCGCCTACTCCGAGGCCGCCGCGCCCGGCTACGACGACTTGGACTGGCGCGAGGTCGCGGTGCCGCACGACTGGAGCATCGAGTTCGCCCCGACCACCGAGCACGGCACCACCAGCGGCACCGGCTTCTTCCCGGGCGGCCTCGGCTGGTACCGCCTCGCCTTCACCCTGCCGCGCGCCTTCGCGGGCAAGCGGATATCGGTGGAGTTCGACGGCGTCTACATGGACGCCTACGTCTACTGCAATGGCACGGAGGCCGGCCGCCACCCCTACGGCTACACCGGCTTCGCCCTCGACCTCACCGACCTGCTGCACACCGACGGCAGAACCGAGAACGTGCTCGCGGTCAAGGTGCACAACCGCCTGCCCAGCAGCCGCTGGTACTCGGGCAGCGGCATCTACCGCGAGGCCCGCCTCGTCGTCACCGAGCCGGTGCATGTCGAGCGCTGGGGCACGTATGTCACGACGCCGGAGATCAGCGAGGAGCGGGGCGTCGTACGGGTGCGGACCGGCGTGGTGAACGCCTCCGGCGGTGGCACGGACGCCGAGCTCGTCTCGCGGATCGTCGACCCCAGGGGCCGTACGGTCGCCCGTACGTCATCCACCCTCGCCCTCACCGAAAGGGCGACCGAGACCCATGAACTCACGGTCCCCGAGCCGAAGTTGTGGGACTTCGCGACCCCGCACCACCGCTACACCCTGAGGACCGAAGTACGCGTCGGCGGCGCCACGACCGACACCCATGACACGACCTTCGGCTTCCGCACCTTCCGCTTCGACCCGGACGAGGGTTTCCACCTCAACGGCCAGTACACCAAGATCAAGGGCGTCGACCTCCACCACGACCTCGGCGCCCTGGGCGCCGCCGTCAGCATCGACGCGATCCGGCGGCAGATGACCATCATGAAGTCGATGGGCGTCAACGCCCTGCGCACCTCGCACAACCCGCCCTCGCCGGAGATGATCCGGGTCTGCGAGGAACTGGGCATCGTGATGCTGGTGGAGGCGTTCGACTGCTGGCGGACCGGTAAGACGCGCTACGACTACGGCCGCTTCTTCGACGAGTGGGCCGAGAAGGACGCCACCGAGATGGTGCTGGCGGCCCGCAACTCGCCCGCCGTCCTCATGTGGTCGATCGGCAACGAGGTCCCCGACTCCACGTCCACCGCCGGGCTCGCGATGGCCGACCGGATCATCGACGCTATCAAGGCCGCCGACGACACCCGCCCCCTCGTCATCGGCTCGGACAAGTACCGCAGGCTGCCGGCCAAGGGCTCGGCGGCCGATCTGATGCTGGCCAAACTGGACGGCCTCGGCCTGAACTACAACACCGCCAAGTCGGTGGACCAGCTGCACGCCGCCTACCCGCACCTGTTCCTCTTCGAGTCCGAGTCGTCCTCCGAGACGTCCACCCGCGGCGTCTACCAGGAGCCCGAGCGCCTGAACACCGGCGAGAACCACACGCCGGGCGGGCGGGCCACCTCGTCGTACGACAACAACCTCGCCTCCTGGACCATGAGCGGCGAGTACGGGCACAAGAAGGACCGGGACCGGAAGTGGTTCGCCGGGCAGTTCCTGTGGTCGGGCATCGACTACATCGGCGAGCCCACGCCGTACGACGTCTTCCCGGTGAAGGCGTCCTTCTTCGGCGCGGTCGACACGGCCGGCTTCCCCAAGGACATGTACCACCTGTTCCGCAGCCAGTGGATCCGCGAGCCGATGGTCCATCTCCTGCCGATGACCTGGAACCACCGGGCGGGCGACACGGTCGAGGTGTGGGCGTACTCCAACATCGACACCGTGGAGCTGCTCCTCAACGGAAAGTCCCTGGGTACGCGGACCTTCGACACCAAGAAGACCCTCGACGGCCGGACCTATCTCGAGACCACCGAGGCCACCGGCGACGACAAGACCTTCACCGACGGCCCCTACCCCGGCAGCTACACCAGCCCCAACGGCAGCGCGGGCAAGCTGCACCTGACCTGGAAGGTGCCGTACGAGCCGGGGGAGTTGAAGGCGGTGGCCCGTCGGGGCGGCAAGGCGGTCGCCACCGACGTGCTGCGTACGGCCGGTGCGCCGCGTGCCGTGCGGCTCACCGCCGACCGCGAGTCCCTGGCCGCCGACGGCCGTTCGCTTCTCTTCGTGACCGCCGAGGTCGTCGACGCGCGCGGTGTCGTGGTGCCCGACGCCGAGGACCTGATCGCCTTCGAGGTGACGGGCGGCTCGCTCGCCGGGCTGGACAACGGCCGCGAGGAGAGCGCCGAGCGCTACCAGGCGAGCACACGTACGGCTTTCCACGGCAAGGCGCTGGCGATCGTGCGGTCCGGCACGAAGGCGGGCTCGCTGAAGGTGATCGCTCGGGCCGAGGGGCTGCGGGCGGGGAGCGTGACCGCGCGGACGACTCCCGCCCGGTCGGCCGCGCTCACCCCGGCCCCGCTCTTCGAGCCCGATCACCCCGCCCCGCCGAACCACCCCTACGCGGACGCCAGTTATTCCGGCCGACCGGACACCCTCCCGGCCGCGATGCTCGACGGAGACCCGGCCACCGGCTGGTCCAACGGTTTCTCCAAGGCGGCGACGGCTCTGCTGCCCGCCTTCGACGGGGCCCGGCCGGGGGACTGGGTGTCCGTCGACTTCGGACGGGCACGGACCTTCGACCGGGTCGAGGCTTCCTTCACCGTGGACGCGACCCACACCCTCCCCGCGGCCATCGAGGCCGAAGTCTGGGACGGGCGACGGTACGCGCCGGTCGAGGGGGCGGCTGTGGAGTGGGCCGTCGCCTCGGATGCGCCGACCGTCATCACCTTCGACGCCGTACGCGGCTCCCGGGTGCGGCTCAACCTGGTCAGTGCTCATCCCGGGGAGGCCCGCGGGGCGGTACGGATCAGCAAGCTGGAGGTGCCGACGAGCTGAGCCGGTGAGCGGTCCGGACGGAACAGGTCCCGCCAGTCCCGTCCGGACCGTTGACGGAATGTCATGTCGCCAACAAGCTTGGCTGCGTCCGCCTCTGGGAGCGCTCCCATAGCGAGCGTCACCCGCACCTCACCCGAGGAGCCCAGACGTGAAACGACGCAGAATCACCCTGTTGTCCCTGACGGCCCTGCTGGCGGCCGGACTCACCGCACTCCCGGCCGCACCGGCCGGCGCCGAAGAGGTCGAGCAGCTCAGGAACGGCACCTTCGACACCACCACCGAGCCGTGGTGGACGACCAGCAACGTCACCGCGGGCCTGTCCGACGGGCAGCTCTGCGCCGATGTGCCGGGCGGCACCACCAACCGCTGGGACGCCGCCGTCGGCCAGAACGACATCACGCTGGTGAAGGGGGAGTCGTACCGCTTCTCCTTCACCGCGAACGGCTCGCCCGAGGGGCATGTCGTGCGGGCGATCGTCGGCTTGTCGGCGGCGCCGTACGACACCTACTTCGAGGTGACGCCGGAGCTGAGCGTCTCCGGGAACTCGTACGCGTACACCTTCACCTCACCCGTCGACACCCCGCAGGGCCAGGTCGGCTTCCAGCTCGGCGGCAGCGCGGACGCGTGGCGCTTCTGCATGGACGACGCCTCGCTGCTGGGCGGTGTCCCGCCCGAGGTGTACGAGCCCGACACCGGGCCCAGGGTGCGCGTGAACCAGGTCGCCTATCTGCCCGCCGGGCCGAAGAACGCCACACTGGTCACCGCCGCCACCGAGAGGCTGCCCTGGCAGCTGAAGAACGCGACCGGGACCGTGATCGCCCACGGCTGGACCGTGCCGCGCGGCACCGACGCCTCCTCCGCGCAGAACGTCCACTCCATCGATTTCGGCGCCTACCGCAAGCACGGCAAGGACTTCACGCTCGTCGCCGACGGACAGGCGAGCCGCCCCTTCGACATCGGGACGGCCGCCTATGAGCGGCTGCGCCTGGACGCCGTGAAGTACTACTACACACAGCGCAGCGGCATCGCGATCCGCGACGATCTACGCCCGGGATACGCCCGCCCCGCCGGTCACGTCGGCGTCGCCCCCAACCAGGGCGACGGCGCCGTGCCCTGCCAGCCGGGCGTGTGCGACTACCGGCTCGACGTCACCGGCGGCTGGTACGACGCGGGTGACCACGGCAAGTACGTCGTCAACGGCGGTATCTCCGTGTGGGAGCTGCTGAGCACCTACGAACGCGAACTGCTCGCGCGCACCGGGGAGTCGGAGAGGCTGGGCGACGGCACGCTCGCCATCCCGGAGAGCGGCAACAAGGTGCCGGACATCCTGGACGAGGTCCGCTGGGAGCTGGAGTTCCTGCTGAGGATGCAGGTGCCGGCGGGGCAGCCGCTGGCCGGCATGGCACACCACAAGATCCACGACGAGCAGTGGACCGGCCTGCCCCTGCTGCCGAGCGACGATCCGCAGAAGCGCGAGCTGCATCCGCCGTCCACCGCGGCGACCCTCAACCTGGCGGCGACGGCCGCGCAGGCGGCGCGCCTGTACAGGCCGTACGACAGGCAGTTCGCGGCGAAGGCGCTGTCCGCCTCCCGCAAGGCATGGTCGGCGGCCCTCGCACATCCCGACCTCCACGCCTCCGAGAGTGACGGCATCGGCGGCGGTGCGTACGCCGACGGCAATGTCACCGACGAGTTCTACTGGGCCGCGGCCGAGCTCTATCTCAGCACGGGCGAGCGGCAGTTCGCGGACCACGTCCTGAACTCGCCCGTCCACACGGCCGACATCTTCGGTCCCCTCGGCTACGACTGGGCGAGGACGGCCGCCGCGGCCCGGCTGGACCTGGCGACCGTGCCGAGCGGCCTGCCCGGCCGGGACCAGGTGCGCCGGTCCGTCGTCCAGGGCGCCGACCGCTATCTGGCCACCCTGAAGGCACAGCCGTACGGCATGCCCTACGCCCCCGACGGCAACCTCTACGACTGGGGCTCCAACCACCAGATCCTGCACAACGCCGTGGTCATCGCCTCCGCGTACGACATCACGGGCGCCTCGAAGTACCGCGACGGCGCGGTGCAGAGCATGGACTACCTGTTCGGGCGCAACGCGCTGAACATCTCGTACGTGACCGGCTACGGCGAGGTCAACTCCCACAACCAGCACGCCCGTTGGTACGCGCACCAGCTGGATCCGAACCAGCCGAACCCGCCGCTCGGCACGCTCGCGGGCGGACCGAACTCGGGTATCCAGGACCCCTACGCACAGAGCAAACTCCAGGGCTGCGTCGGTCAGTTCTGCTACATCGACGACATCCAGTCCTGGTCGACGAACGAGCACACGATCAACTGGAACTCGGCCCTGACCCGGATGGCCTCCTTCGTGGCCGATCAAGGATAGTCACCGGCCGGGGGCAGACACGGGAGGCCCGCTGCCGATGGGTGCGGCAGCGGGCCTTCCCTGTGCCGGGCGCCCGGGCTACGGGGTGACGTTCTTGACCGGGAGGTCCTTGCTCGCGCCCGCCATGTAGTAGTCCTTGGGCGCGGAGAAGACCGCGAACTCGTTGTCATAGTCCCGGATCTTGGCGCGGACGGTGAAGTTGCCGCGTGCGTCGGTGGTGGTCTGCGCGTTGTAGGCGCTCTCGAAGTACGTCCGCAGGAACACTCGGGTGCCCGCGACCGGGCCGTGCCCGGCCGGCCAGGTGACCTTGCCCTTCACGATGAGCGTGTCGCCCTCGCGCACCGTGGTCTTGTTCACCCGGTAGGTGAGGGCGCTGGTGACCGGCTTCGCCTTGACCGTGGTGTCCGCGAAGGCCATGTGGATGTCGGTGGGGTCGGTGTCGTAGATCGCCCGGAACATCACCTGGTGACGCGGGAACAGGTAGGGGCTGGGCTGGGTGTCCACGCGGTCCGCGGGAACGTCCTCCAGGGTGAACCGCCCCGCCGCGTCCGTGTGGACGGTGCCCACGCTGCGGGTCTCCCACTCGGTCGGGTCGATCGGGTCGCCCCACGGGTTCCAGGTGTCGAACAGAACCGATTCTTCGAGCTGGACCGGCGCGTCCGCGACGGGAGTGCCGTCGGGGCGGGTCAGGGTGCCGGTCAGATCGACCGTGCGGTTCTTGTAGTCGGTCGTGGCCCTGCTGCTGGTGAGCGTCACCTGGTAGTCGTCGCCCTCCGCCGCATGGGCGGGCGGTACGACCACCGCCGCGGCGGCCAGGGCGAGAAAGGCGACTGCGGCCGGACGAGCGGCCGTTGAGTGCATGTGCACGTGAACTCCGTTGGTGATGTGAGGGGTTGTCATGGTGTGTGACCGCGGGACATCACCGGGGGTTGTAGGGGCCGTCGGGACGGTACGGCCCCAAGACATTCCGTTTGGCTGCTTGTCGCCTGCCGGTTGGCTACGGTTCGCGCTCCATGAGCTCGCCGGGCCGCTCGTGAGCGGTGAGAGTGTGGAGTTCGGCCTGGCTGAGCGGCTTGTGCACCTCGACGTACTCACCGTGCGGAAGCCGCCTGATCACGCCCGTCTCCCGGCCGTGCGACACCAGTTCCCGGTCGCGGAGTCGGAGCCCCAGGCAGATGCGACGGGTGACTACGAACACGGCCACCGGGACGACCAGCGCGGCGACGCGGATCGTCCAGGTCACCGTGTTGATCGACAGATGCAGCCGGGTCGCCACGATGTCGTTGCCGCCTCCCGCCAGCAGGATCAGGTACAGGCTGATCCAGGCCGCGCCGATCCCCGTGCGCACGGGGCGGTTGCGGGGCCGGTCGAGGATGTGGTGCTCACGCCGGTCGCCCGTGAACCGGGCCTCCAGGAACGGATAGACGCCGATGAACACCAGCAGGAGCGGGAAGACCACGACCGGGATCAGCACCCCGAGGACCAGCGTGTGGCCCCACAGGTTGATCTCCCACCCCGGCATGACACGGACCAGCCCCTCGGCGAAGCCCAGATACCAGTCGGGCTGGGCGCCGGTGGAGACCTGGTCGGCACGGTAGGGGCCGTAGGACCAGACCGGGTTGATCGCCGCCACGGCCGCCATCAGGGCGAGGGCGCCGAAGACCAGGAAGAAGAAGCCGCCCGCCTTCGCCAGGTACACCGGCATGAACGGGGCGCCGACCACGTTGCGTTCGGTGCGTCCGGGACCCGCGAACTGTGTGTGCTTGTGGTACACGACCAGCAGGATGTGCGCGACGACCAGCGCCGCCATGATGCCGGGGATCACCAGGATGTGCAGCGAGTAGAAGCGGGCCACGATGTCGGCGCCCGGGAACTCGCCGCCGAACAGGAACATCGACAGATACGTTCCGACGACCGGGACGGACAGCAGCGCGCCGTTCACGAACCTGAGGCCCGTCCCCGACAGCAGATCGTCCGGCAGCGAGTAGCCGAAGAGGCCCTCGAACAGGCCGAGGAACAGCAGGGTCCAGCCGAACAGCCAGTTGATCTCCCGCGGCTTGCGGAACGACCCGGTGAAGAAGTGCCGCATCATGTGCGTGAGCATCCCGGCGACGAAGACCAGCGCCGCCCAGTGGTGCACCTGCCGCATCAGCAGCCCGCCGCGCACATCGAAGCTGATGTCGAGGGTGGAGGCGTAGGCCTCGGACATGCGGACGCCGTTCAGCGGCACGTAACTGCCGTGGTACGTCACCTCGTTCATCGACGGATGGAAGAACAATGTGAGGTACACGCCCGTCAGGACCAGCACGACGAAGCTGTACAGGCAGATCTCGCCGAGCAGGAAGGACCAGTGGTCCGGGAAGACCTTGCGCAGATACTTCCGGCCGAGCGAGTGGATGCCGAGTCGGCCGTCGAACCAGTCCGCGATCCGCTCGCCCCTGCCGGGCAGCTCCCGGGCGGCGCTCATGCCTGCCCCCGGTGCACATGGGTGAGCTTCTCGGGGCCGCTCTCCACGTAGACGCCGGGTACCCGCTCGCCGCCCGGTGTGAGATCCAGGACCAGGTCGGCGTACGGCTCCTCGCCCTGGAACAGCACGGCCGCCTCGTCGCCGTTGACCCCCCGGTAGCGCAGGTCCAGGTGGCCTCCGCCTCCGCCGCCCCGGCGCGCGAACGAGTCGAAGAGCCGGACCGCTTTGTCACGGCCGTGCACGGGACGCAGCCCCGCCCGCTTCCGCCTGCCGCCGCCGTCGGTCCACACCGTCATGTCCGGGGCGAGGATCTCCAGCAGCTCGGCGATGTCCCCGTCCACCGCGGCCCGTACGAACCGCTCGGTCGCCTCCCGCCGCACCCGAGGATGTGCCTTGTACCGCGGCCGCCGCGCATGCACGTGCTCGCGGGCGCGATGGGCGAGCTGTCGTACGGCCGCCAGCCTGCGGTCGATGATCTCCGCGATCTCGGGGTGCGCGGAGCCGAAGACCTCGTGCAGCACGAACACCGCGCGCTCCAGCGGTGTCGGCGACTCCAGGACGACCGGCATCGCGAGCGACACGGACTCGGTGCGCGGCGCCGGGGCGTCGGCGCCGTCGTCCTCGCCCGGTGCGACCAGCGGCTCCGGTAGCCACGGGCCGACGTATGTCTCCCGCGGCCGGCTGATCGCGGCCCGCCGCGTCGGCGCGTGGTTGACGGCCGTCCGCACGAGATACGCCCGCGGGTTCATGACGCCGTCGAGCGGGGCGCCAGCCTTGCGCGCCGTCCACGACAGCCAGGTCTCCTGAAGTACGTCCTCGGTGACGGGTACGGGGGTGTCGGACATGAGTGGGGCCTCCCAATGCGCGCTCTCACCACTGCGAGGGCCGACGGGGGGCGGAATGTGACATCCCGCGACCCGGATGTGACCTACGTCTCGCCGGGGGCGCGCGCCCGACCGTGCCTTCCACGCCTCCCGGTACCGTCGTATATCCCACTTGACCTGCGCGTATTTACGAGTAAGTACCCGAGCGGTACCGTGAGAGACATGCCAGCTCTCAACGTGGAGTTCAGCGACCGCGAGCTAGAGGACCTCCGGCAGATCGCCAAGGAACGCGGTACGTCGATGAAGGCGCTCGTACGGGAGGCCGCCGCGGCCGACATAGCCCGGCATCGGGCGCTGCAGGAGGGCGCCGAGGCGTTCCGCCGGTTCTTCTCGTCGCACGCCGACGAGTTCGCGGCCGCCTTCCCCGACGACGAACCATCCGCCAAGGGCGAGGGGCGGGCCGCCTGAGCGATGGCACCCGTCATCCATATCGACGTGCCCTGGCTCCTCCAGCGGCACGAAGAGGTCCTGCCCGACCAGCCCACGGTCAACGACTTCTCCGCGTTGGTCGCGGCCGTCGCCCGCCATCGAGTGGATCCGCCCCGGCTGGGCGTCGACTCCGACCCGGCCTGGCGGGCCGCCGCGCTGCTGCACACCCTCGCCCTGCTCAAGCCGCTTCCCTCGGCCAACGCCCGCTTCGCCTGCGCCTCCGCCGTGGCCTACATGTTCGTCAGCGGCGTCGGCATCGACCCGCCCTACGGCGCCCTCGTCGACCTGGCCCGTGACCTGATCTCCGGCAAGGTCGACGTGTACGGCGCGGCCGACCGGCTGCGCTCCTGGCAGATCTGAGGAATCGCGCACGGGCGCCGGGCCCGCCGGCTCGGCGGTCCCCGTCTCACCCACCCCCCCCGGGCCGCCGACCGAGGGCGGGAGGAACGGGGTCGGCGGCCCATGGCGCGCAGGAGAGCCGCCGTCCTGCGCGGGGCCCTTCCGAGAGGGCCGGTCCCAGTGGACTACGCCGGAGCGTGCGCCGGGGAGCGTGCGTGGTGCTCCGGCGCGTGCGTGGGTTTCACACGGGGCGCATGGAATGCCGAAAGGTCGTGCCGGTACGGCGAGTTGCGGCCGTTTCTGACTTTCTTTCAAAGGGGCAGATGTTGCCCAAGCGCCTTGTTGGTCATGAGTGTGCTGTGCAAGGGTGAACTTACCCGTGGGGGGTGGAAAAGGCCGGCTCTCATTCGCTCCGAGGGGGAACCGGAGCGGAAGGACGCTGGTGAATTCGTGCTCCCCGCGCTAGTGCCGAAGAGGTACACACCAAGTCACCCGGTCCTTTTCGGCGATCAGAACTTCTGTGACATGCGCGTGGGAAGGAATCCGTTCAGTGTCCACCCCCCACCCCCCTCGCCCTCCTTACCCCCCGCCCGGCGGGATTCCGGAGGAATCCGACGAAGGCCTCGCCGCCAGACTTCGGGGTCGTCCGGATGGTGATGCCGCTCCGTCCGTCGCGCTGCTCATGGCGCGGCACTGGCAACCGGCCCACGAATACGCGGTGATCTGTCTCGCCTCTCCGGCCGGTGCCGCCGACTTGGTCACCGCCGCCGCGTTCCATCAGGTCCTTGACCGGCTCGCGCTCGGCGAACCTGCCGCCGCGCTGCGCCCGAGGCTTCTCGTCGCCGTTCGGGACACGGTCCGGCAGTGGTCGGCCGACGAGCGAATAGCGGGCGTTCTGCCGGAGCTGGGGAAACCCGCGGGCGGTCGCGGTATGCGTACCGCGAAGTCCATGACGCCCGAAAATCGGAAGCTTGCCGATCGGTCATTCCAGTCGCTTCCGGGACTTGCCCGATGTCTGCTCTGGCACACCGAGGTCGAAGCCGAGCCGATAGGCGTCCCCGCCGGTCTGCTGGGCATGGATACCGTTACCGCCTCGGCCGCGCTCGAACAAGCGCGTGATAAATTCCGTGAAGGTTGTGTACATGCCCATCGGGAACTCGCGCCGACGAAGGATTGCCGGTTCTACAACCGCCTCCTCGACGTCCCGATTCGCCGGGGTGGTGCCCTGCTGCCGGATGTGCAGCAGCATCTGACGAAGTGCCGCTACTGCCGGAATGCCGCCGAACAACTGAGTCATTTCGAGGGCGGGTTGGGCGTGCTCATCGCCGAGGCGGTGCTCGGCTGGGGGGCGCGCCGGTATCTGGAGACGCGTCCGGCCCGTACGCCGGGGGGCGCACACCGCTCGCGGGGCGCCGCCCGGCACGGCGCCGGACGCCGTCGGTTCCTGCCGCGCATCCCCGCACAGGTCCGCAGATCGCCGGGCGGTCCCCGCTCCTCACGGACGCTGCTCACGGGGGTGGGCGTGGCCTCGGCCGGACTGATCGCGATCATGCTCGCCGCCGGCCTGCTGTCGGACGACGACGGCGTCGACCCGGCCGCCTCGGCCACCGGAGGCGGCACGAGAACCCGGATGCCTCCTGCGGTGTCCTCCTCGCCTCCGGGCACGGCCCAACTCCCCAACGCACCGCGGCAGACCAGGCTGCGCAACGCCGACGCAGACCTGTGCCTCGACATCAGGGGCGACGCCAAGGCCGGCGCCGGGACCGAGCTGGCAGAGTGCTCGGACGACGGCACCCAGCAGTGGTCGTACGAGAAGGACGGCCTGTTGCGCAGTGTGGCGGAGCCCGACCTGTGTCTGGACTCGCACATGGACGCCGGCGTGGTCATCCTCGGCAAATGCGCCGACGGCGGCTCGAAGCGGGCCGACGATGTGCGCTACGACCTCACCGTGCAGGGCGAGTTGCTGCCCCGCTGGGACGAACTGCTCGCCCTGGCGGCCACCACCGCGGACACGGGCGCTGACATCGTAGTCAAGGTCCGCGACGGCTCCGAAGGACAGCGCTGGCTGACCGATCCGGTGACCTCGGCGAGCCCCGGCTCGCTGTCGAGCGCCGAGGTGCAGACGCCGGGGGCGCGGGCGGTGGGGTTGGGGGAGGAGAACGCGTAGTTCCTTGCCGGGTACGGCGAGTTGTGCGCCCGGTTCCGCACGGGGCCGGTCGGCGGCCTTGGTGAGGGCGTAGACGCTGTGTCCGGCGCTGCCCCGCGGTCGGCGTCGACACCGCCCGCCCGCGCACGGCCCGCCGCACGCCGGTCGGAGCTGCCCGCCGGCCTGTCCGAACAGGAGGCGCAGGTGCTCCGGCTGGCGGGCCGGGGAGCTGAGCAATCGGGAGATGGGCATGCCACTGTCGACCTCGGCCCGGACCATGGGGCACCGTCTCGCCCACATCCACGACAGGACCGGACGGCGGACCCGGACAGGTGTGACGCGGTTCGCCATCGTCGTCGGCCGAGGAGCACGGCGCCTCTTCCCATGAGGCGCCCGATGCCTAGTTCACGACGTCCCGCGGTTCCCCGCCCGTGAGGAAGCCCCGCACGTTCTGCACGGCGGCGAGTGCGATACGGACCAGGGTCTCGCGGGTGACGCCGCCCGCGTGCGGGGAGAGCACCACGTTCGGGGCGCGGAGCAGACGCAGGGCCGGGGTGGGTGGTTCGGGGTCGAAGACGTCGATCCCCGCCCCGGCCAGGGCGCCCTTCTCCAGCGCGTCCGCGAGGGCGTCCTGGTCGATCAGGGCGCCCCGGGCCGTGTTGACGACGAACGCCGTCGGCTTGAGCAGCGCCAGCCGCTCGGCATCGAGCAGATGCCGGGTCTCGTCGGTGAGCGGGGTGTGCAGGGAGACGTAGTCGGCGGTGCGCAGCAGTTCGTCGAGCGGGACATGGCGGGCACCGCCGAACTCGGCCTCCGTCTCCGGCGGCAGCCGACGGCGTCCGGCGTAGACGACGCTCATGTCGAACGCGACCGCCCGCCGGGCGACCTCCCGGCCGATCTGGCCCAGGCCCACGATGCCGAGTGTCTTGCCGCACAGCTCGGTCAGTGAGTTCTGCAGCCGGGGGAGCGCCCAGTCGGCATCGACGAGCGCGGTGTGGGCGGGGATCAGCTGCTTGGCCAGGGCGAGCATGAGGGCGAAGGTCTGCTCGGCCACGTTCTGCGCCTCGGCGCCGCTGGAGCCGATGTTGCACACCCGCACTCCGCGCTCACGGGCCGCGTCCACATCGACGTAGTCGAAGCCGTGGCTCGCGCACTGCACCAGCTCCAACTCCGATGCGATGGCGAGGTGTTCGGCGGTCATGGGGGCGAGCGCGGTGATGACGACATGCGCGGAGCGCAGCGCCGCCGGGTCCTCGTCGGCCGTCTCGACGACGGTGACCCGCGCGTCCTCGGGGAACAGCGAGGCGAGGCCGGCTCCGATGCCACGGCCGCCCACGTGGGGCGAGACGACGGCGAGGACGTTCTTCGTGGCGGTCATGCGGATTCCTCGATGAGGTCGGCGAGGCCGATCGTGGCGGGGGTGGCGTGCCCGGACAGGGCCAGGGTCAGGTCGAGTTCGGCGAGCAGACAGCGGATGACGTGCTCGACGCCCGCCTGTCCGTCCAGGCCGAGCCCGTACGCGTACGGCCGTCCGAGGAGCACCGCACGCGCGCCGAGGGCCAGCGCCTTGAAGACGTCGTCGCCGGTGCGGATGCCGCTGTCGAACAGCACCGTCAGCCGGTCGCCGACCGCCGCCACGACCTTGGGCAGCGCGTCGGCCGCCCCGACGGCGCCGGCCACCTGGCGGCCGCCGTGGTTGGAGACGATCACCCCGTCCATCCCGGCGTCGGCGGCCGCGCGGGCGTCGTCCGGGTGCAGGATGCCCTTCAGGACGACCGGGCCGTCCCAGTTCTCCCGCAGGAACGCAAGGTCCGGCCAGGTCTTGGCGGGGTCGGAGAACATGCCGACGAAGTGCATGACGGCCGCGTTGGGATCCTCGTGCACCGGCTTCGCCAAGCCGGCTTGGAAGGCCGGGTCGGAGAAGTAGTTGGCGGTGCCCACACCGTGCAGGAACGGCAGATACGCCTGGTCGAGATCGCGCGGGCGCCAGGCCAGCAGGGGTGTGTCCAGCGTGACCACCAGCGTGCTGAACCCGGCCGCCTTCGCGCGGGTCAGGAAACTACGGGCCACTTCCGGGTCCTTCGGCCAGTACAGCTGGAACCAGCGCTCGGCGTCGCCCATCGCCTCCGCGACCTGCTCCATGGGCGTGCTGGACGCCGAGGACAAGGTGAACGGCACGCCCTGCGCGGCGGCGGCGCGGGCGGCCGCGCACTCGGCGTCCGGGTGCATGATCGACAGCACCCCGATCGGTGCCAGCGCCAGCGGGGCGGGCAGGGCGCGGCCCAGCACCTCGACGGACAGGTCCCGTTCGTGCACGTCCCGCAGCATGCGCGGCACGATCCGGTGGCGGTGCAGGGCCGCCCGGTTGGCGCGGGCGGTGCTGCCGTCGCCCGCGCTGCCCGCCACATAGCCGACGGGGCCGGGACCGAGGCGCTGCTCGGTCAGCTCCTCCAGCCGGGTCAGATCGGTGGGGAGGCGGGGTACGGCCCCCGACATCCCGTTCAGATAGATCTCGTACTGGAAGTCCGCCCAGTGCTTGCCCATGGGTAGGCCCCGCCTCTCGTCACTGAGAACGCGCTGTAGGCAGACCATACCGACCGGTAGGCGGGTGAGTGGATCAGGGGGCCGTCACGGATTCGTGGAGTATGCGGGCCAGTTCGCGCGGCTGCGAGAACATCGGCCAGTGGCCGGTGTCCATGGTCACCAGTTCCCAGCGGTCGCTCTTGAGGAGTTCGGCGACGTCGTCGCTCGGCTCTGGCCAGTCCAGCAGACACTTGACGTAGGTCGTCGGTATCTCGGCGAGCGAGCCGGTCAGGACTGCCGGTTCGGTGAGCGTGGCGCCGGGGTGGGGCGTCGCGCCACGCACGATCCGGGCGATCTGCTCGTCCGTGAGGCCCTGGTCCGCCAGATCCTCGGCGGAGAAGGGGGCCCAGAAGCCGCCGTTCGCCTCGATCGCCGTCCGCACCCCGTCGCTCGGCCAGCCCCACAGGAACGACTTCCCCTCGGCCGGGACCTTCGCGTCGACGTACACCACACGCGTCAGCCGGTCACCGATCCGCTCGGCGGCCTGTCCGACCGGTAGGCCCGAGTAACTGTGCCCGACCAGCACCACGTCCCGCAGGTCGAGCCGCTCCACCTCCTCGACGATGTCCCGCACATGGGTCTGCTGCCCGGCCGGTATGCCCCGCTTCTCGGCCAGCCCGGACAGGGTCAGCGCATACGCCTCGTGCCCGGCCGCGCGCAGCTCGGGCACCACCTCGTCCCACGCCCACGCACCCAGCTTCGCCCCCGCCACCAGAACGTAATTGGTCATGAGTGCAAGGTAGTCGAGGCCACTGACAACGCCCCCGGCCCACTGATCGGCCGCACCGGCACCTCGACGGTCCGGGTCAGCCGCGCACCCTCGGGCCCGTACACCGCCCGCGGCTCCGGGAACAGCCGCAGCAGCGCCAGGAACAGCACGGCTGCGACGACCAGCGACAACGGCAGACTGATGTCGACCCCGCCCGCGAGATCACCCAGCGGCCCGACGAACTGAAGCAGGGACAGGAACGAGCCGACCACGCGCCCGTGCACACCGAGGTGCGCGGACGACGAGACGGCGTTGTTGGTGCCGTTGACCGGTCCGAACACGGCCATGGGGCACAGGATCAGCGCGCCCGCGACGACTCCGAGCAGCGTGGCCGTGAGGCCCTGCCAGAAGGAGAGGCCGAACAGGATCGGGAAGGCGCCCAGGACGCAGGTGGAGAAGGTGTTGGCGCCGCCGAAGGCGAGGCGGAACAGGTCCAGCGGGGTCGCGGTGCGCTCGGCGTCGGGGATGCGGTCGACGCCGTGGGACTCGACCTCGGTGAGGGAGGCGGCGGGGGAGGGGAGCTCGGACTGAACGGACGGATCCGGCTGAGGGGACACGGAAGGCTCCAGCGTGGGCGGGGCGTTGGAGCGCGTTGTGGCGCGGCGTGGGCAACAGCCGGGGCCTGCCGCTGGGGTGTGCGGGCAGCGCGGATGCCGTCCTGACGGGGATCAGCAGACCGTACGGCGGTGTGCGAGATCCGCACCAGTGGACGGTTCATCCATCTTCGGTGCCGTGGGTGTATGAATCCTCCATCACTCGGTGTCCGAGGGGTCGTCCTCGGGCTCGGTGTCCGGCCCCTGCGCCCGCACCCGCTGGAGCTTCTCCAGTGACTCGCGCAGTTCGGCGAGCCAGTCGTCCGTGTGCCGCTGGACCAGCCGTACGCACCAGGCGAGGGCCTCGCTGCGGCTGCGGGCGACACCGCCGGCGATCAGGGTGTCGAGTACCTGGCGCTCGGGCTGCCGCAACCGGGTCATCACGGGCGCGGCGACATGCGTGAACAGGGCGCGCTCACCATCGCACTCCACGCCCCAGGAGACCTTCCTGCGGAAGCGGCGCTCCGCCTCGCGGGCCACCTCGATCCGGGTCTCCCGGGTGCGCTCCCGGAACTCCTGGATCCGGCCCTCCACGGCCGCCTCCCGCTCGGCGGCCGAGACGCCCTCGGCCAGGTGAGGTTCGGGGATGCGGCCGATCACCGTGATCTCCTCGCGGTCGACCGTGATCTCGGTCAGCTCCTCGAAGAGGTCGTCCGGCAGGCGGCCGGCGAACCAGCCGCGCAGCTTCTCTCGTTGTTCGCTGGTAATCATGTAATCACGATTACTCCGTCTCGCGAGGAACACAAGAGCGTGGCGGGCGTGTCAGCCGAGGGCTCAATCGGAATGTTTCAGGCCGATTAATCAACGTGCGGAATCGCGCCACTCGGCGCGTTGGAACGATCAAGGGGCGCCAAGTTTCGGCGTTGGAACGTTCGAATTCCGTCACTTCACGCCACTGATTCAATACGCAAGGTTACTGAAACCAGTGGTGTCGATGTGAGTTTCGGAGCCGGACTCGGCAGACTCCCGCTCGTCGTTCCGGCACCGATCGCGCCGGAGCCGACACACCCTCGACTCAAGCGGAAGGATGCACACAATGCGGAACACCGCGCGCTGGGCAGCGACCCTCGCTCTCACGGCCACCGCCGTCTGCGGACCCCTCACCGGATCCGCCCTCGCCACCCCGGACGCCGCCCCCGCCTCTCTCTACGCCCCCTCGGCCCTGGTGCTCACCATGGCCCACGGCGACAACTCCACCATGGCCACCCCGGCGCGGGCGGTCACCCTCAGCTGCGCCCCGACGCCCTCGGGCACCCATCCCGCCCCCGGCTCGGCCTGCGCCGAACTGCGTGGGGTGAATGGGGACTTCGACGCCCTGAGAGCCAGGGAGGGCGTGATGTGCACCAAGCAGTACGACCCCGTGGTGGTCACGGTCGACGGGGTCTGGCAGGGGCAGCGCGTCTCCTATGAGCGCATCTTCGCCAACGAGTGCGTGAAGGGCTCCTACGGGGCCAGCCTCTTCGCGTTCTAGGGACCGGGATCGCACGGTCCCGTGCAGTTCGGCAGCGGCTCGCGGATGGGGAGTGCGAGCGCTGGCGAGGAGACCCTGCGATCTCGCATCGGGGGTCGGTCGGGCGGAGTGGGGCCGCCCGGCCGGCACCTCGTCTCACCTTGGCGTCACCCCTCCTCCCCGGGAATCCCGGGCAGGAGAGGGAAACGCCCCAGCAGTCCCGCACCGCGCAACAGCCGCCGTATCCGCGGCGCGTCCGACACCACCCGCAGCCGGCCGCCGTGGTCCCTGGCCCGTGTCTCGGCCCGGCACAGGACGCGCAGCCCCGAGCAGTCGAAGAAGGTCACCCGCCGCAGATCGACCAGCACATCCGCCTCCGGTCTCATGGTCGCGGCATTCAGGTGCTCGGCGAGGAACACCTCCGTCGCCAGATCGATCTCACCCGCCACCTCGACCACGGTGAACGCGCCGCGTCTGCGGGTGCGGGCATGGTCGTTCGCCGCGGGCGGCGCGGACCGGAAGAGGTCCGCGGCCGGGTCCTCGGTCGAATGGGGGGCGCGGTCGTCGGCGTCCGGCGTCATGTCCGCTCCACCTCGGCAGGGGCGCATTTGATCCGGGTTGTTACCCGGGGGCGGGGCCAAGCATCCCTGCGGTGCCGCGCGCAAGATCTAGTTCACTCGACCTGGTGAATTTCGCCCACCATGACTTGACGCTTCGGTGGTGAGGTGGGCGGCCCGGCTCAGTCGCCCTCGGACTCCTCCTGGGCGTCCGTGTTGGGGGTGATGGCCTCGCCGGACTCCCCCCGATGACGCCGCTCCTCTGCGGAGTCGCTGGTGCGGCGTTCGGCGTCGGTGATCTCTTTCATGACCTCTTCGAGCGCCGTGTCGGGGCGCTCCTCGTGTTGCTTCCTGTCGTCGGGCACGACGATCTCCTTTCCTCGCCGGGCGGCCGCCCGTATGCCCTCGCGTGTACCTGCTGGGGGCAGGAGCAAACAGCCGGTGCCCCTGACCATTCACCTGACCAGTCCGTATTCCTTGACTGGCATATAACCGTCGAGGCATATTGGAGTCATGTCCGACGACGCCCCCCTCTGGAGCGCTCTCGTCGACCCCCATCGGCGGGCCATCGTCGCGCTGCTCATGGAGCGGCCGAGGTCCGTCGGGGAGATCGTGGAGGAATGCGGGCTGAGCCAGCCGAGTACCTCGAAGCATCTGAAGGTGCTGCGGGAGGCCGGCCTGGTGCGGGTACGGCAGGACGCGCAGCGACGCGTCTACGCCCTCGATCCCGCCCCGATCGCCGTGCTCGACGCCTGGCTGGCCCCGTACCGCAAGCTCTGGAACCGCAGCCTGGACGCGCTGGGCCGCCGCCTCGACGAGACGGCGCGGGAGACGTCGGAGGACACCTCGTACGACCCCGAGGGACCCACCACGAAGGACTGATCCACCATGAGCGCCGACCTCACCGGCACCTACCTGACGCTGGACGACGGCCGCCCGGCCGTCCGCTTCAGCCGTACCTACGACCACCCCGTCGAGCGGGTCTGGCAGTTCGTGACCGATGTCGACGAACTGGCCCACTGGTTCCCGTCCCGAGCCGAGATCGAGCTGCGCCCCGGCGGCACGATCAAGTTCGGCGGCGACCCGAACATGGAGGACTCCACGGGCCGGGTCATCGCCGTCACCGAACCCCGGCACCTGTCCTTCGAGTGGGGCGGCGACGAGCTGCACTTCGACCTGGAGGCCCTGGACGAGCGGCGCACCCGCTTCACGCTCACCAACGTCCTCGTCGCCGAGAACACCGCCGCCCGCAACGGCGCCGGCTGGGAGGTGTGCCTGACCGCTCTGGACGCACACGCGCGCGGGGAGCGTTTCGAGGGACCCCACGCCGGGGGCGAGGCACCCTGGAAGGGGCTCTACGACGGCTACGTCGCCGCCGGTTTCCCCTCCGGCGCCCCCATCCCGGGCGTGGACGCCTGACGGTTCAGGCCAACTGGCGCCGCACCAGCTCGTGCAGCCGCCCGTTCGTGTCCGCGAGCAGCTGCGCGGGCGGGCCCTGCTGGGCGACCTTGCCCTCCTCCATCACGATGACGCGGTCGGCGTCCAGCACCGTGGACAGACGGTGCGCGATGACGATGCGGGTGGCGTTGAGGGCCTTGGTGGACTCGATGACCACGCGCTGCGTCTCGTTGTCGAGGGCGCTGGTCGCCTCGTCGAAGAAGAGGATGCGGGGCCGGCGGATGAGCGCGTGGGCGATCATCAGGCGCTGGCGCTGACCGCCGGAGACCGCGCCGCTGCCCGAGACGATGGTGTGCAGGCCCATCGGCATCCGCTTGATGTCCTCGGCGAGGCCCGCCATCTCGGCCGCCGCCATGACCTCCTCCGGCGTGTACGGCTCGGTGCCGCAGATGACGTCCATGATCGACCCGGTGAACGGCTGCGCGTGCTGGAGCACGACCCCGCACTGCCGGCGCACGGCCGACTGATCCAGCGCCGCCAGGTCCTGACCGTCGTACAGCACACTGCCCGAGACCGGCTTGTCGAAGCCGATCAGCAGCCTGAGCAGTGTCGACTTGCCGCAGCCGCTGGGGCCGACGATCGCCACGAACTCGCCCGGCCGGACGTCGAAGGAGACGTCGTCGAGGACCAGAGGGCCGTCGTCGGAGTACCGGAAGGACAGGCGGCGCGACTCCATCGCCCCGGTCAGCGGGCCCGGCCGGGTGCTCGCCGTGCGTACCTCCGGCGTGGCCTCCAGCACCGGCTTGATCTCCTCGAACAGCGGCAGCGCGGCCACCGCCGAGACGAACGCGCCGGTCAGCTGGGTGACCGAGGTCAGCAGCATCGTCACCGAGGTGTTGAAGGTCAGGAACGCCGCCGCCGACATCGACCCGCGCGCCGGTCCCGCGAGGAGCATGAACATCAGCAGCGTGCACAGCGGCAGATACACCGCGCCCATCACCGTGGTGAGGTTCTTGATCCGCCCCACCTTCTGCTGGAGCTCACGGCTGCGCGCGAACTGGGACGCCCAGGCCGCGTAGGCGTAGTTCTCCGCCGCCGCCACCCGCAGCTTCGGCAGTCCGCGCAGTGTCTGGAACGCCTGGTTGTTGAGCTTGTTGCTCAGTACCACCAGCCGCCGCTGCCAGCGCACCTGCCACAGTCCGAGTCCCAGGAACACGGCGGCGATGACGACGAGCATCCCGATCGCCGCCAGCGCCATCGGCACGCTGTACCAGAACAGCAGCGACAGGTTCATCGCGCCGACCGTCACCGACTGCGCGACGACCGGGCCGACTCCGGCCATCAGCCGGCGGATCGCGCTGATACCCATGGCCTGGCTCGCCAGCTCGCCGGTCGAGCGTTCGGTGAAGAACTTCGTGGGCAGTCGCAGCAGCCGGTCCCACAGGGCCGGCTGGAGCGTCGACTCGATCCGGCCCTCCAGGCGCAGGATCGTCAGGTTCTGCAGCAGCATGAACGCCGCGGCCACGACACTGCTGATCATCACGGCCAGACAGAACTGCACGATCAGCCCGGTCTGGGCCTTCGGCACGAACTCGCCGAGCACCTTGCCGGTCGCGATCGGCACCAGCGCACCGATCGCCACCGTGACCAGGCCGCTGATCAGGAGGTTCGTGAGGTCGCCGCCCGTGCCCCGCATGCTGAACCGCAGCAACCTCGCCGGGCTCAACGCGCGGTCGGGCAGCGGACGGTAGAACATCACCCCGCGCGGCTCGAACTCCTCCGCGTTGGCCTTCTCGATCGGCGTCTCACGACCGGTCGCCGGATGGACGGCGACATAGCCGCCGCGCCGCCACAGCAGCGCCACCGGGGCACCGGACAGCGCCCGGTGACCCACCAGCGGGCCGATGTTGTCCCGCCACCACCGTCCGTCGAGGCGTACGGCCCTGGTGCGCACCCGCGAGGCGATGGCCACGCGCTCCACCGGGTCGAGCCGGTCGCTCTCGGCGCCGCTCTGCGCGGGCTCGGCCAAGGTGATCCCGGCCGCCTCGGCGACCAGCTTGCACGCCGCGTAGCTGGCGTCCGCGTCGGCGGCAGTCGTGCGCTTGCCGTCGCGCTTGCCGATGGACGCCAGCAGGGTCCGGTCGGCCTGCGCGCGCACCGCCTCGCCGGCCTTGATGCCCTCCGCCGTACGCGTCTCGTGGGTGCGCTCCAGCTGCTCGATCCAGCGGTCCAGCGTGGTCAGCAGGCGGTACTGCTGGTCGACCATGGACTGCCAGACCGCCGGGTCCATCAGCAGATCGGCGGCCGCCTCGGCGCCGTACAGCGAGCCGTACTGCACACTGCCCGGCGGGACCTGCATCCAGAAGACGTCGTCGTCGGTCATCTCGGCGGCCCGCTCGGTGGCCATCGGCGCCTGGAAGAGGATGGAGAGGCTGCGGCCGACGCCGAGCGCGAGGGCGTACTCCAGCGGGCTCGTCGTCGGCGGGATGTACTGGGGGTTGCCGTACTCGTCGTAGGACCAGGTCTGGGTGTTCGCGGGCTGGTACAGCTCGCGCAGCCCGATGCGGTGCACCACGCAGTCCCTGAGCGGACGTGCGACCAGCGTGTGCTGGGGTCCGGCGACCGGGCCGAGCAGCAGCGAGCCCGCCTCCAGCCGGCCGAGGTGGTGCCAGTGGCCCTGCTGCCCGGCGTCGACCGCGAACAGGTCCACGGCGCCGGACGCGACCAGCCACAGCACCTGAGGGCCTTCCAGATCCAGGCGGTTGAAGCCGGCGCAGTCGATGCGCGTGCCCATCTGTCCGAGCGCGTTGAGAACGAGGTCGCCCTCGTGGACGGAGGTCATCTCACCGCTCCTTGACCAGTGCCGCGTACGCGCCGCCGCGCGCCACCAGCTCCTCGTGCCGCCCGCGTTCCACGATCGTGCCGTGCTGGAGTACGACGATCTCGTCGCTGTCGCGCACGGTGCTGAGCCGGTGCGCGATCACCACACAGGCACAGCCGCGCTTGCGCAGATTGTCCATCACGACCAGCTCGGTCTCGGCGTCCAGCGCGCTCGTCACCTCGTCGAGGACGAGGATGCTGGGGCGACGTACCAACGCCCGGGCGATCTCCAGGCGTTGGCGCTGTCCTCCGGAGAAGTTGCGGCCGTCCTGCTCGACCTTGCTCTGGATACCGCCGGGGCGGCGCATGACCACGTCGTACAGCGCCGCGTCGCGCAGCGCGTCCACCACCGCGTCGTCCGGGATCGACGGGTCCCACAGCGCCACGTTGTCGCGGACGGTGCCCTCGAAGAGGAACACCTCCTGGTCGACGAAGGAGACGGAGGCCGCGAGGGCGCCGCGCGGGATGTCCTCGATGCGCTGGTCGTCGATGCGGATGACGCCCTCCCAGGGGGCGTACAACCCCGAGATCAGCCGGGAGACCGTCGACTTGCCGCTGCCGGAGCCGCCGACCAGGGCCACCTGCTGGCCGGGTCCCACCGTCAGGTCGAAGCCCGTCAGCAGTGGCTTGTCGAGCGGGCTGTAGCCGAAGGTGATGTTCTGGAGCTCGACGTGGCCGTGCAGCCGGCGCGTCGACTCGCCGGTGCCGGGACGGCCGTAGAGCGGGTCCGCCTCGAAGTTCTCCACGTCCTTCAGACGGGCCACGTCGGCGGCGAAGTCCTGGATGCGGCCCGCGACGCCGTTCAGGCGGGTGATCGGGGCGGTGAAGCGGGTGACCAGGGCCTGGAAGGCGACCAGCAGGCCGACCGATATACCGCCCTCGACCGCGCGCATGCCGCCGATCCAGAGGATGAGCGCGCTGTTGAGCGTGGCGAGCGTCGGCGCGACCACGCCCAGCCAGGCGCTCGGCACGCCGAGGCGCTGCTGCTCCTCCAGTGTGGTGGCGTGCTGTCCGGCCCACTTGCGGAAGTAGCCGTCCTCGCCGCCGGTCGCCTTCATCGTCTCGATCAGCTGGAGGCCGGTGTAGGCGGTGTTGGTCAGCCGGGCGCTGTCCGCGCGCAGCTTGGCCGTGCGGGTGGCGCGCAGCCGGATGACGACGCGCATGGCGACGACGTTCAGCAGGGCGACGCCGATGCCGACGAAGGTGAGCTGGGGGTCGTAGGTGTAGAGGAGGATCGCGTAGAGGACGACGACCACCGCGTCCACGCCCGCCGCCGCGAGGTCGCGGGCCAGGGTCTCGGACACCGCGTCGTTCGACTGGAGGCGCTGCACCAGGTCGGCCGGGCTGCGCTGGGAGAAGAACGTCACCGGCAGCCGCAGCAGATGCCGTAGGAAGCGGGCGCTGGAGAGGGTGGAGGAGATGATGCGGCCGCGCAGCAGGTTCGCCTGTTGCAGCCAGGTCAGCACGACCGTGAGCGCGACGCAGGTCCCCATCGAGGCGAACAGCACACCCAGCAGGGAGGTCTCGCCGCCGATGAGGAACATGTCGATGTAGGTGCGGCTCAGGGCGGGGACCGCCGCGCCGACCAGGACCAGGAGCAGGCTCGCCAGGACGGCGGCGGGCATCGTGCCGGCGGTGCCGCGCAGACGGGCCGGCATCGCGCCGAGCACGCCCGGCTTGCGCCCGCCCCTGGAGAAGTCCGCGCCGGGCTCCATCACCAGGACGACGCCGGTGAAGCTGCCGTCGAAGTCCTCCATGGGCACGAAACGGCGGCCCTTTGCGGGGTCGTTGATGTAGACGCCCCGGCGGCCGAAGCGACGGCCCATGCCGTCGTAGACGACGTAGTGGTTGAACTCCCAGAACAGGACGGCCGGCGTCTTCACCTCGGCGAGGGCGGCCGTGTCCATCTGCATGCCCTTGGCCGTCAGACCGTAGCTGCGGGCGGCCTTCAGCAGGTTGCTGGCGCGCGAGCCGTCGCGGGAGACGCCGCACGCTATGCGCAGTTCCTCCAGCGGGACATGGCGTCCGTAGTGGCCGAGCACCATCGCGAGGGAGGCGGCGCCGCATTCCACGGCCTCCATCTGGAGCACGGTGGGCGTGCGGACGGTCTTCGACTTCCCCTTGGGAACGGGGCGCTTCGGCGGGGCGGCGCGGCGCCGGCTGCGGGTCTGCTGTGCGGCGCTCACGGCAGCAGCCAATCGACGGGACGCTGGTCGGCCAGCCGGATCGAGGCGTCGGCCGTGGTCATGGAGGTGAGGGAGAACGGCGGTCCGTCGGCGGACGACCACTTGTAGCCGCTCTCGGTGCTCGACTTCTTGTCCAGCCGCACCAGCACGGCCACCGGCCTGCCGTCCTTGGTGAACTGCTCGCCGAGCTGGTTGTCACCGAGGAACGCGGCGATTTGCTGTGCCGACTGCGCGGAGCGGTCCACCGACTTCACATGGCCGCGCAGCACGCCGTACTCCTGGGTGGGCACCGACTGCACGGTGAGGTCCACGGCGGCGTCGTCGGGTATGGAGGCCGCGTTCTCGGCGGGGACGTACACCGTGGCGTACAACGGGTCCTTGGCGTGGGCGACCTTCTCGACCGCGGCGACGTTCGCGCCGGTGGCGATGATCTGCCCGATGGTGGCGGCGAGCGCGGTGACCCGGCCGGCGGCGACCGTGCGGACGACCGTCTCGCCCTTGGCGGTACGGACCTTCAGCACGGGCGAGTCGGCCGGCAACTGCTGGCCCTGCTTGGCGAGGACCGCGGTGACCTGGCCGGCGACCGGACTCTGGAGGATGTAGCTGCCCTGGCCGTGCGTGAGGATGGCGGGCGCGCCGACGGTGGAGGCGACCGAACCGGTCACCGCCCACACGGAGGCGGCGGCCATGACGACCACCGTCACGGAGAGGACCAGCCACCCCTGCGGGCGGGCGAAGCGCACCGGAAGGTCGAGCTCCTCCGGTGACTGGAGCTTGGCGAGGGCCTGTTGGCGGAACTGCACGGAACTTTCCCTCACCTGAGGATGAGTGGAGACCGGCGCGCGTGGGCCGGTCGTGCTGCGGGGCGGTGCCTGCTTGTTTTGCGGCACCCGAAGAGTCCCGGAACCGGGAAACGGCTCCGGGACTCAGCGGTTGCAAAAGGTGCGATCAGAGACCGGCGACCAGGCCCGAGACCGGGGCGGTGTTCAGGCCGGTGACACCCTCCACGGTGCCGACGACCGTGTCGACCAGGCCGGAAACCGGGGCGATGCCGTTGACAGCGTCGAGGGCACCGTTCACGGCGTTGACCTGCAGGCCGCCGGAGACGTTGTCGAGCTCGGCGTCGGAGATCTCGACGGTCGCAACCTGGGGGGTGGAGTTCATGATGGAACTTCCCTTCCTAATGGATATTCACAAGGGGGAGCGGCCCCCTCTGGGGACAGATGACGGCCGCGACCGCGGGCGCCCGGCGCCCGTTTCCGGGAACCGTTCGTGGCCCCTGCGGTGCGATGGATCAAAGCACGCTGCGGGTACGGGCTTCCAATCAAACATCGGCCTCACCAGGGCATTTCGGCCCCAGCGGCCTCGTTCCGTGCAGACGTGCGCACGTCTCGTCGGCGACTTCTTCACATGCGTCACAGCATCGGCTCGGAAGGGTTGTTGCATCGGCTCGGGAGTACCCGGGCCATAGCTGTGGCGAATGCGACACTCCCGTCCCAATGACGTAACCGGCGGTAGCGGCATGTGCAGAACTCAGGTCCCCGGTGACTTCGTTGAGTATTGAATGTGCGGATTCGTTGAAGCCCTGATTCCGCTACGGGTTCACAACCGATCGTTACCGACCGGTAGCGGATCGTGTCAGCCCAGAAGCGCATACACAGTGCTCGCGCGGGCCGCGATTTCTCCCGAACTCCCGTCGGTCATCGCGATGTCGGCGAACGCCATACGGCGGCCCAGCTTGGTCACGACCGCTTCGATCAGGACATCCGAACCGATCACCGCGCGCTGGAACGAGGTCGACTGCTGCACCGTCGTCATCGGCCCGTACGAACCGCGCGCTGCGGACACGGCGATCACGGTGGCGGTGTCGGCGGCGGCCATCAGCGCCTGCCCCGACAGCGCGCCGCCCTCCCGCGCCAGCTCATCCGACCAGGGCAGTCGCAGAATCGCGCGGTGATCCTCCACCGCCTCGACGGACAGGCCAAGGCGGAGGACCCAGGGGGCGAAGTTGGCGGAGAGGATCTTGTCGGCTTCGGCGGTGGTCATCGTCATATGGGGGATTGTTCCCGCCGTCGGCGGTCAGGACGAGTTCCTTGGCCGGATAGGTGTCCCGAGTCGCTTGAGCGCAAACGGAATTGAACGCCCCACCCGGCTCCTGCGTACCCATGGCCAACCAGGCGCCCCGAACAGCTGCCGCAGAGACGGCGGCACAGACCCCGTCCCCCAGGAGGTCGAGAAGTTTGAGTCACAAGCGAATGCCGAAGCGCAAGGTCGCGATAGCCGCGGGCAGCGTGGTGGCGCTCGGAGCGGCCGCGATCCTGTTGCCCAACGCCAACGCGTCCCAGGACGACACGTCGGACGCCGCCGCCCCCAAGACCCTCAAGGCGGCGGCAGCCTCGGATCTCGCCTCGCAGCTCGCGGGAATGCTCGGCGACGCCTTCGCCGGTTCGTACTACGACGCCGAGAGCCAGCAGCTCGTCGTCAACGTCGTCCCCGGCGACAACAACAACGTGGTCGTCCAGGCGAAGAAGGCCGGCGCGAAGGTCCGCGAGGTCGAGAACAGCATCGACGAGCTCAAGTCCGGCGCGCAGACCCTGAAGTCCGAGGCGACCATCCCCGGCACGGCGTGGGCGGTCGACCCCAGAACGAACAAGATCCTCGTCACCGCCGACAGCACCGTCACCGGCGACAACTGGGACCAGCTGGAGTCGACGGTCGAGAGCCTCGGCTCGGACATGGCCACCATCAAGAAGTCGGCCGGCACCTTCAAGACGTTCCTCTCCGGCGGCGACGCCATCTTCGCCGGCGGCGCGCGCTGCTCCGCGGGCTTCAACGTCACCGCGGGCGACGGCACCCCCGCTTTCCTGACCGCGGGTCACTGCGGGGTCGCGGCCGAGCAGTGGTCGGACGCCGAGGGCGGTCAGCCGATCGCCACCGTCGACCAGGCCACCTTCCCCGGTGACGGCGACTTCGCGCTGGTCAAGTACGACGACCCGGCGACCGAGGCGCCCAGCGAGGTGAACCTCGGCGACCAGACCGTCGCCATCAGCCAGGCCGCGGATGCCGAGGTCGGCCTCCAGGTCTTCCGGATGGGCAGCACCACCGGTCTGAACGACGGTCAGGTCCTCGGCCTCGACGCCACCGTGAACTACCCGGAGGGCACGGTCACCGGGCTCATCCAGACCGACGTGTGTGCCGAGCCCGGCGACAGCGGCGGCTCCCTGTTCACCCAGGACGGTCTGGCGATCGGACTGACCTCCGGCGGCAGCGGTGACTGCACCGCAGGCGGCGAGACCTTCTTCCAGCCGGTGACCACCGCCCTGGAGGCGGTCGGCGCGACCCTCGGCGGAGACGCCGCGGGCGGCGGCGCGGGCGCCGGCGACGAGGCAGGTGCCGGTGACGAAGCGGGCGCGGGCGATGAGGCCGGCGCGGGTGAAGAGGCCGGCGCGGGTCAGGAAGCCGGTGCAGGTGAAGAGGTCGGCAACGGCAACGCCGACGGCACGGGCAACGGCCTCGGCGAGATCGTCGGCAACGGCGTCGGGAACTGACACCCCGGTAGCCGACACCCGCACTCCGGCACACGGATCCAAGTGATCCGGCCGGGAAGGAAGGAACGTGGTCCGGCCCTCCGGCGGGAGGGCCGGACCGCTCCGTTTCCGGGGGGCCGTCGGACATGCGAGGGGTGCACACACGTCGGCCATGTGCCCGCCCAACCCCCGTCAACCACCCGCCCGCAGCAACAACAGCGCCACGTCGTCGATCCGCTCCCGCACCGACCCGCTGTACTCCACGAGCAGGTCGGCCAGCTCGTCCAACGGCAGCTCCCCGGCCTCCGTCAGCACCCGCCCGAGGTCGGCGAGCGCGTCCTCGATGTCCAGGCCGGGGGACTCGATCAGCCCGTCGGTGTAGAGGACGAGCACACACCCGGGCGTGAGGTCGAACTCCGTCGTCGGATAGGTCGGCGAGCCGTCGATGCCCAGCAGCGGGCCACCGGCGAGATCGAGCACCCGCACCCGACCGTCCGGCCGCCTCAGCAGCGGCGGCGGATGCCCGGCACGGGCCATCACCGCCCGCCCGCGCTCCGGGTCGATGCGCAGATACAGACAGCTGGCGAACAGGTCGGAGCCCAGTTCGATCAGCAGCCGGTTGGTGCTGCGCATGACCTCCTCCGGCGAGTGCCCCACGGTCGTGTACGCCCGTACGGCGGTGCGGATCTGGCCCATCAGCCCGGCCGCGGTGACGTTGTGGCCCTGCACGTCGCCGATCACCGCCGCCGTCAGTCCCTCGTCCGTCGGCATCAGGTCGTAGAAGTCGCCGCCGATCTCCATGCCCTGAGTGGCGGGCAGATAGCGGGCCGCCGCCTCGATGCCGGGCAGCACCGGCAGGGTGTGGGGGAGCAGGGCGGCCTGGAGGCCGTGCGCCAGCTGGTGCTTGGCGTCGTAGAGCTGGGCGCGCTCCAGCGCCTGCGCGATGAGCCCGCCCAGACTGGTCAGGACCGCGCGCTCGTCCGCCGGGAAGGGGTGCGGCTCGGCATAGGCGAGCACACATGTGCCGACCGGCCGGCCGGAGGCGATGAGCGGCAGATACGCCCAGGCCGCGAAGCCGTCGGGGGTCGAGTGCCGAATCGGATACAGGCGCTCCAGCTGCTGCTGGGAATCGAAGAACGCGGGCACGCCGGTGCTCAGGGCATGGGCGCCCGGGGTCCGTTCCGCCAGCGGCAGCCCGTCGAACCGTTCGACGACATGCGGGTCGTGGTAGCCGCGATGGCCGAGCACATGCAGGCGTCCCGACCGCGAACCCAGCACGACGAGCGCCTGACTGCCGACGGCCGGGACGATCTCGTCCGCGACGAGCTGCACCACGTCCTGCACGCTCGCGGCCTCCGTGAGCGCCCCGGCCAGGCTCAGCACCTGCGAGATCGTCACCAGCCGGCTCGGCGCGTCGCCGGGCCCCGGTCCCTGGCGGCCCATCTCGGCCACCGCGCGTGCCCTGCTGATGCGCACGCTCAGTCCGGTCGTGCTCGGATACATGCGGAAGGACAGCCAGTCGCCGGGCGGGCGCAGCGCAACGAACGACGTGGTCTGCTGGCTGAGCAGCGCGGCCCGGTAACGGTCCTCGTAGACGGGGTCGTTGAGCCAGGGCACCGCCGCCCACAGCTGGTTGCCGAGCAGCCGGGCGACGGGTACGCCGATCAGCTCGGCCGCCGCGGCGTTGGCGAAGCTGATCCGGCCGTGCAGATCGAGCGAGCACAGTCCGTACGGCAGCCGCGACACCATGCGCGCCGCCTCCACCGTGCCGAACAGGCCGGACGTGCCCCCGAACGCCGGCCCGGCGAGCAGGTCGGGCTCCGGCAGGGGCGGACGGCTCTTGTCGAAGGCGCGCTCCAGCCGCATCGCGAGCCGCCTGCAGGCAGCGGTCAGATGCTCCCGGTCCCGGTCCGACAGCTCCGGAGGATGCGACCCGGGCCAGGTCACGAAGATCGCGCCGTAGGCGGTGGTCTCGGTGGCCACGGGCAGCGCGGCGAGCGCGAAGGGATACGGCAGCACGACCGCGATCCGCGGATACCGGGTCGCCATGTCCTCCTCGCCCCCGATCCAGACGAGCCGCCGCTCCCGCACCGCGTCGGCGACAGGGATCGGCGCGCTCAGCCCCACCCGCTCCCACGGCGCCGCGAACGCCCGGGGCAGCCCCGCCATCACCGCCATCTCCAGCACGGGCTCGTCGGCCGCGAGCAGGTACACGGCACCGGAGTGCGCGTGCACCTCCTCCATCATCGAGGCCAGCGCAAGCGACAGCAGCGGCCGGCCGACCCGCGTCTTCGCGGCCGCCGGCGCCTGAATGGACGTCTGCCCGTCGGACACGCCGACCACCTCCTCCGCGGAGCCGCGCGACGGGTCCCTGGGCTCAAATCTCCCTCCTCCGGGCTCGCCGCGCACGGCGAGCGGCCTGTGGACCGACCGAGGGGGCCGGGAGCCTCGCGTCGCGCCCGGGAGAGGGCCCGCCATACCCCTCGACCGACTGCCCATGCCCCCACAGTCGATGCGCGGCACGGCGTACGGGCGCCTGGCGTGCGCCCCCGCGCACCCTGATGGCCGGATCTTCGCGCCCGCAGGCTGTCATGAACGCCAACAATGGGGCACGCGCTCAACACCATGAAAGCGATGAACGCGGCGAACGGCGGGCTGGAGGGGGCAGCAGTGATCCGTGTCCTGGTGGTGCACGACACGTGTCTGGTGCGATCGGTGCTTGCGGAGTGGCTGCGCAGAGAACCCGACCTGGGGGTTTATGACGCGCCCTGGCGCAGCGCGCTCGCCCGGGTGCGATCGGTGCGCCCGGACGTGTGCGCGGCGGACCTGGACTGCTCGGACGCGTACGGCATCCCGCCGCTCGGCGAGCTGCGGGTGCGGGACGCGGGCATGCCCTCGCCGCACCTTGTCGTGCTTGCGAGCGCGAAGCGTCCGGGGCTGCTGAAGCGTGCCCTGGAGGCCGGGGCGCTCGGCTATGTCGACAAGGAGGGCTCGCCGGACCGACTGGTGCGCGCGATCCGCCGGGTGGCGGAGGGGGAACGTTTCGTCGACGACTCTCTGGGCTTCGGTTTCCTCAAGGCGGCCGAGATGCCGCTGACCCGACGCGAGCTCAGCGTGTTATCCCTCGCCGCGGAGGGGGCGTCCATCGCGGAGATCGCGGGGAACCTGCACCTGTCCCACGGGACCGTGCGCAACTACATGGCGGCCATCACCCGCAAGACCGGGGCCCGCAACCGCATCGACGCCATCCGGATCTCGCAGGGCGAGGGCTGGCTGTGACCGTTCGCGCGGTACGGGGGTCCAGGCGCCGACGAGTTCGCGGTAGCGCGCCGAGCACCGGACGAGCTCGTCGTGCGTGCCGTACGCCGTGTCCCGGCCGTCCATCATCAGCACCCGGTCGGCGCGGCGGGCCGAGCTGATGCGGTGGGCGACGACGACCAGGGTGCCGCCGGTGCGGGCCGCGAACGCGCGCTCGGCGCGTTCCTCCGCCCGCGCGTCGAGGTGGCAGGTCGCCTCGTCGAGCAGCGCGAGCGGAGCGTGCGCCAGGTAGGCCCGGGTCAGCGCGATCAACTGGCGCTCGCCCGCGGACAGCGCCGCGGGATCCACCAGGCCCTCAAGCCCGCCCAGCGTCTTGAGCAGCGGCACCAGCCCGACCGCCTCGGCGGCCGCGAGCAGCTCCGCCTCGGGGACGGGGTCCGGCCGCAGGTGGGCCAGGTTCTCGGCGAGGCTGCCGGTGAACACGTACGCCTCCTGCGGAATGAGCACACGCCGCGCGACGGCCTCCGGCCCCGGAACCGCTTCTCCGCAGACCCGGATCGTGCCGCGCCGGGGTCGCAGCAGACCGGCGACCAGTGCCGTCAGGGTGGACTTCCCGATGCCGCTCGGCCCGACGACGGCCAGGTGTGAGCCGGGCGGGAGGGTGAGGTCGAGATTGTCGATCACAGGAACCGAGGTCGGACCGTAGGCGAAGGTCACGGAGGAGAGAGTGAGGGCCGGGGGGTCGGTGGGGCGCGGACGATTCGTGGGTGGCCGTGGGGAGGGGACAGGCCGGGGGAGTGGTTCGGGGGTCTTGGCCGCCATGGATTCGACGCTCGGGTCGTTCACCGTGGGCTCGACGCTCGGGTCGGTCGGTGTCTCGGTTCGGGGCCGGCGGGGGGCGCCGATCGGTCCGGGCGCCTGGTGCGGGTCCGGCTCGTTGCCCGCGCCGCCCCCGCGCGGCCCCTGTAGGCCGTCCGGCGCGTCGGATGCACGAGCCCGGCTTCGCCCGCCCTGAGCGCCGGAACCGCGCCGGTCGTTACGACGCCCCGACCCGCCCCCTGGCGCCTCATCCGGCGCCAGCCGCCGCAGCACCACCGCCAGCCGTGAGCCGCTCGTGCCCAGGCCGTGGACCAGGTTGTGCAGGGCGGGGAGCAGGGACTGGGTGACATAGGACAGGGCGCCGATCAGGGCACCGGTGGTGACGTCCTGCCGCAGCAGCCAGGGCGCGGTCGCGAGCAGCAGCACGATCGGGAGGTGTCCGCCCAGCGCGAGGGCGGTCACGCGGACCACGCCGAAGCGGGCGAGGGAGCGGGCGGCCAGCAGTTCGGCGTGGACCAGGTTCTCGACGTCGGCGGACATCCGCTCCTCCGCTCCCGCCGCCGTGATGTCCCGCAGTCCCGGGCAGACGGTGCCGAGTCGGTCGGCCAGGGCCTCGTCGGCGACGAGGAACGCCTCCTGCCGGCGGGCCAGGGGACGCAGCGTCGCCGCGAACAGGCCCACTCCCGCGGCCAGCGGCGGCAGGACGACGAGCAGCAGCAGCGGGGCGAGCGAGAACAGGCCCACCAGCGCGCCCACCGCGGTGAACACGAACGACCGGGACACCATCACCAGCCCCGCGAAGGTGTCCCGCGCGATCTCCACCTGCTGGGTGAGCCCGGACAGCGACCCACGGTCCGCCTCGCGCACCCCGCGCCCCACGACCCGCCGCACGAGCCGGTCCCTCAGCGGTTCGACCAGCGCCGCGACGGCCGCGTACACACGAGCCGTGCCGTACGCGCCGACTACGACCCCGAGCCCGGCGACACCCAGCCAGCCGAGCCCGGTCCCCGTGCGGCCCTGAAGGAACCCGTCGTCCAGGGCGCGGGCCGGGGCGTAACCGATGAGGAAGCTCTGCCCCGTCTCCAGCACGGACAAGAGACCGAGCCGTACGAGAACCCGCCGACGGGCTCGCAGGAAACGGAGCCCGCGCGATTGGAGCCCGCCGGTCATGGACACGCTCCCTCGGTCGCCGGTTCCGCTCCGGTGAACGCCTCCCGGTACGCCGTGATCCCCCACAGCTCCTCGTGCCGTCCCACCGCTCGCACCTGCCCGCCGTCCAGCCAGGCCACCGTGTCGGCCCGGGCCGCCGTGGCCGCCCGGTGGGCGATCAGGAGTCGGGTGGCCGACGAGCCGCCGCCCGCCAGGGCCTCGGTGATGCGGGCCTCCGTCACCGTGTCGAGGCTGGACAGGGCGTCGTCGAGGATCAGCAGCCGGCCGCCGTGGGCGAACGCGCGGGCGAGACCGAGGCGTTGGGACTCGCCGCCGGAGCGCGGGGCGTCGGCCAGGGCGGTGGCGTAGCCGTTCGGCAGGTGGCCCACGAAGTCCTCGGTGCGGGCGGTGCGGGCGGCCTGCCGGATGAGCGTGGGTGAGGGGGAGGGCAGAGAGAGGCCGATCGCGTCCTCGATGGTGTCGCCGAGCAGGACGGGGCGTTCGAAGGCGTAGGCGATGGCCCGGCGCAGGTCGTCACGGGTCAGTTCGCTCAGGGGCACTCCGTCGAGCAGGACCTCGCCGCCGTCCGGGTCGGCCAGCCGCCCGGCGAGCGCGGCGAGCAGCGACTTGCCCGTGCCGGAGCGGCCGACCAGGGCGAGGGTGGTCCCGCCGGGTACGACGAGGTCCACCCCGTCCAGCACGGTGTGGCCCCCGCGCCGGGCGGTCACCCCGCGCAGCTCCAGCCGGCCGGGGCCGGGCGGCAGTCGGCGCCCGCCATGGCCGGGGGCGGGCTCGGTGACGACCTCGCCGAGGCGTCCGGCCGCCGCCCGGGCCCGGGCCACGCCCGCGAGCTGGGCGACGAGCATGCCTACGCCGGTCGCCAGCACCGCGTAGCGGGAGGCGGCGAGCACCTCGCCGACGGTCAGCCGGTGCCGGGCGAGCAGGACGCCGGCGACGGCGACCACGCAGAGCTGGAGGAGCGGTGCCACGGCGACCGCCCGGGCGGCGGCCCGGCCCTGCACCTGCCACATGCGGTGCCCCGCGCGGGAGAGTTCGGGCAGCGGCCGCAGGATCCGTGCCGTCTCCCGGTCCGCCGTACCCGCCGCCGCGATGGTGCGGTGACCGTCGACGGCCTCGGCGAGGGCCGCGGCGATCCGCCCCTGTTCCCGCTGGTACCGCGTCACACAGTGGGACGTGTCGCGGGCGAAGGCCCGCAGCAGAAGGGCCAGCACCGGCGCTCCGGCGAGGAACACGGCAGCGAGCCACGGGTCGATCAGGGCGAGGGCGACGATGCCCCCGAGCGGTCCGGCGAGCGCGGCGACCAGCGCGGCACGGGCGGCGGGCGCGGTGCCCGCCTGCGCGGCGTTGCCGACGAGGCGCGCCACGAGGTCGCCGGCCCCGAAGCGGGCGGTGGCCCGTGGGCCCACGGCCAGGACGTGTCGGGCAAGGTGTCCGCGCAGCCACGCGGTGGTGCGGGCGTCCACGGTGCCGACCAGGACGCTCTGGCACGCGTCGAGCAGGGCGAGCGACAGCACCAGTGCGGCGCAGCACAGCACCCAGGCCGTGGCGGGGGTCCGCGCCAGCAGGAGGTCGAGTGTCCGGCCGAGCGCCAGGGGCAGCAGCAGTCCGGCGCCGGTCGCGGCCGTGCTGACCAGGCACAGGGCCGCCGTACGGGCCGCGCTGTGCCGGGTGGCCGAGCGCAGCAGCGCCCGGGACGCATCGTCGGCAGGAGTCGTCATACGGCTGCGGCCTCGCTCCCCGGTCCGGGCAAGGGCCCCGGACGGCCCCTCCCGTGAGGGAGGGGGACCGCCCGGGGCCGCGGCTGCACGATGTGCGTCAGAGACAGAGCGTGATGCTGGCCTGGCTGGCGCAGAGCAGCAGGCTGGCCACGCTGCCGCCGCCGGTGTACTCCTCGGTCTCCATCGTCTGCAGGTCGAGCAGTGCCATGTCGTGTCCTCTTCTCTTGTGGGGACGGGGTTGTGTCACGACTCCGTCAGGTGGCGGAGCCGCGTTCCGGGTGCCGCTGTGGCGGCGGGAGGAAGGGCAGGTGGGCCGGGGCCGCGCCCGCGGTGTCGGCGCCGAGCGCCGCCTGGAGGGCGAGCAGGCACCCGGCCGTTCCGGTGCCCAGGTCCATGGAGAGCCGCATCATCTGGTGTCCGGGGAAGGCCAGTTGGCCCTGGTAGGACATCGCGTACCAGCCGAGCCCGGCGATCTGGGCGGCCAGCCGGTCGGCGCCGGCGCCCGGCGCGGTGGTGCGGCTGAGGTGGAGGATCATCCCGGCGCGTCCTTGGAAGAGGCCGGGCTGTGCGTAGAAGCGGGAGGTGGCGGCCGTGATGATGCCGGTGCGGGCGCTCTCCAGCGCGCCGGTCCCGTCGGCGGCGCGGTCCGGCTCGGACGCCTCGGCGTAGGCCCGCTCCAGCGCGTCGGCCCCGTCGTCCGCGCAGGCAAGATAGTCGTCCAGGACCATCCCGACGCCCACGCTGCCGTCGCCCAGATACGGCATGGTCCGCCAGCCCTCGTCGACCTCAAGCGAGCCGCCCTTCTGCACGACGCAGCACGCCAGGTCCCGGCGCAGTGCCTCGCCGGCCGCCGCCAGCAGCCGACGGTCGCCGGTCCGTTCGTAGCGCCGCAGCAGGAAGAGGGCCGGACCGCTCGCTCCCCGCATCAGCCCGGCGCGCGGCCGGGGCCCCTCCGGGGCCGGTTCGGAGAGACGCCGTACGAGGATCTCCGCGGCCTCCGCCGCCCGCTCGCGCAGCTCCGGCTCGCCCGTCGTGTGCGCCAGTCCGTCCAGGACCAGCCCCAGCCCGGCCAGCCCGCCGCGCAGGTCGGAGGAAAGGCGCTGCCACCTCTCGCGCAGGACCGTGTCGATCAGGTCCAGGGCCCGCTGCCGGTGGCCGAGCAGGTCGAGGACATGGGCCACGCCCGCGAGCCCGTCGTACAGACCCAGCGGGGTGCCGACCGGTGGCGGGTCGGTGCGGTCGAGCAGCCAGCGCTCGCCCTCGTCGTAGCGTTCGGCGCCCGTCGCGGCCAGGGCGTAGAGCACACCGGCCGCGCCATGGGCCAGACCCAGCCCGCCGCCGTCGGAGAACTGGGCGACGTCGCCGGGAAAGAGCCGGTCCTCGCGCTCCGGCGTGGCCGAGGCGAGCAGCGCCTTGACCATCGAGTCGCGGCTGTAGGGCCAGTCGCCGGGCTCCACGAACGACGCGGCGAGCGAACGGGCCGTAGACGGCGGCGGCGCTGCGGCGGCGTCCCGTCCGGCGTCGGGCACGTCCCGGGTGATCTCGGCGACCGCCTCGTCCAGGAACCGCCGCGGCACGTCCGGGAACTGGCCCGCGATCACCTCCGCCAGATGCGCCGCCTTGTCGCGGTCGACCACGAACAGGGTGGTGACCGGCAGGAACATCGCCAGTCTCAGACAGGCCAGCGCATAGCGGTCGACGTCCACGCCCCTGCGGTCGGGCGGGGCCAGGAAGCCGGGGTGGGCGACGACCTGGCGGCCCTGCTCGGCGACCGGGGCCGCCGCCTCGAAGTCGAGCAGGGAAACCGACTGCTCGTCGGGGGCGACCATGATGTTGAAGACATGCAGGTCGTTGAAGACGATCCCGCGCGCGTGCACGGCCTCCACGGCACGCTCGACCGCGCCGTGGATGCGCAGCGCCCAGGCCGTGTAGTCGGCGACGGCGCTCGGATCGGGGTCCGGGCCGATGAGGGGATGCCGTTCCGCGAAGAAGGAGTTGAGGGTGCGCCCCGCCACGAAGTCCATGACCAGGAAGCGGTGGTCGCCCAGCAGGAACCAGTCCCGCACCTCGGGCACCACCCCGGTGCCCGCCAGTTGCTCCAGCGCGTACTTCTCCCGCTCCAGCCGGGCCACGGCGTCCGCGCCGTCCGCCGCGAGGCCCGCGTGCGGCCGGCCCTCCTTCAGAACGACTCTGCGTCCGTCCCGGGTGTCGGTGCCCGAGTACACCCCGCCGCCGTTGGAGAAGTGCAGCGCCTTCTCGATGCGGTACGGCAGCTCGCCGACGGTCGTGGTGTTGCGGGCCGCCAGATGCGGCTCAAGGAAGGACGGCAGCGTCACCCACTCCGGCACCTGGAAGGACGGCGCCCGCCGGTCCGGCACCAGCCGCCCCTCGCCGTCCCGCACCGCCGGCACCAGCGAACCGCGCTCGTCGACGACGAAGAGCCGCGCGAAGGCGCCGTAGCGGACGTACAACGGGCCCTCGCCCCAGCGCAGGTCGGTGAGGACGTATGGCCCCTCGAAGCCCTCCAGCAGCCGTCCCAGCTCGCGCAGCACCGTGTGGAGCTGCTCCTCGTCGGCCGGGTAGACGGTGACGAACTTGCCGCTGGAGTCCCGGCCCGCGTACTTGGCGTTGCGCAGGTGCAGCAGGTGCCGGCCGGGCACGAACTTGAAGGCGACGGCCCGTGGAAGGCAGTAGTCCCACACGATCCGCGCGATCTTCTCCGCGTTCGTCAGGGTCGCCGAGACGTGGATCTTCCAGCCCTGGTCCCGATCGGGCAGCGCGGTGCCGTCCGGGCCGAGCGGCGCCAGTGTCAGCCAGTCGCCGATCCGCGCCGCCCGCCAGCCCTCCGGGACCTCGCGGCGTGCCGTCTCGAACAGGGGTGCGGTCCCCGGTCCGTCCACGGACAGCCGGTCGGGCGTCTCGTAGAAGTGCCTGTCGGCGAGCGCGTACACCTCGTAGCGCTTGTCCATGCCTCGCGTCCCCCTCTCCGCCGGTGCGGCACCGAGCCTTCCAGCGGGCCGACGGCCACGGACAGTCACTGCTGTCACGAGATCACCGTGCGGAACGCATGCGTAAAGTCTTGTTCGGCGCCTTTCGAGCACCGGCCCCCGGAACACTCCACGGAACGCTCACAGGGGCTGCGCAGGTGCCTCATTTGGCGCTGTAATGGCGGACGTGGTCAGTGAGGGCGCCGCGGGACGCAGGACGAGGAGTTCGCGCGTCGAGGGAGCCCTGAAGGCGCTTACCGTCGACCCGGCCTCGCCCGAGCGGCTGCGGCGGGTCCTCGAACTGGCGCTGGTCTTCGGCGGGGCGGCCTTCGTCGGCGTGTACACGCCGAGTGAGGACGGTGAGCTGCTCTGCCTGGCCGAGTCGGTCGGCGTGCCCCGCACCCTCTACGGCCTGCGTGACGCCTACACCCTGGCCGGGCGGTCCCCGATCGCCGACGCCCACCGCACCGGCCGTCCCCTCTGGCTCGGCCCACGGCAGCTCGCGGACCGCGCGGAGTCACGGCGGGCGCCCTCGTGGGACTTCTTCCTGGCCGCCCTGCCCGTCCACGGCGACGGCGGCTGCCTGCTCGCGGCGAGCGAGCGGCCCGGCGGCTTCGACACCGAGAACCGCGAGTCACTGGAGTTCATCGCCGCGGCCGTCGCCCTGCCTCTCCCGCGCGCGGCCGTCGAAGGGGGCGAGCTGCCGGTCGACGCCTTCAGCCTGGCCATGGACACCGGCCGCGTCGAGGTCGGCGAGGAGATCCTGGGACTGTTCGGCCTCGGCCCGCAGGAGTTCGACGGCAAGGTCGAGACCCTGCTCGGTCTGACCGTCCCCGAGGACCTGCCGTCGCTGATGTCGGTCGTCGAGGCCGACCACATGTCCATCGGCGACCGCGAACTGGAGTTCCGCGTCCTGCAGTCCGCCGGGCCGCCCAAGTGGCTCAGACTGCGCGGCCGCCTCGTGCCCGGCGGTGAGGGCAGGCCGGCCCGCCTCGTCGGCACCGTCGCCGACGCCTCCACACTGCGTCCCGAGGTCACCGACGTGACCCGGGTCCAGCGGCTCGCCGCCGCCCTCGCCACCGCCGGTACCGTCCGCGACGTCAGCCACGCCGTCGTCACCGCCCTGCGCATGCCGCTGCGCGCCGACCGCATCGCGCTCGCCCTGCTGGAGCACGACCGGCTCGTCGTCACCGTCCTCGATCCGCCCGAACCCGAGTCCTGGCCGGAGCTGTGGCGCCTGGAGTGGCGTAGCGAATGGCCGGACGCGCCCGTGCGGGCGATGCCCACGCTCGCCGCCGCCCTGCGCGAGGGACGTGCCCGGATCTGGCCCGCCGGCACCACGCTGGAACCCGCCCTCGCCGACGTCGGCCCCGGCGGCCTCGCCGTCCTGCCGCTGCCCGCCGGGGGCCGGATCGCCGGCGCCTGTCTGATCGGCTGGGACGCCCCGCACGAGTTCGGCGCCGACGAACGCGCCCTGCTCACCGCCTCCGCGGGCCTCGCCGGCCAGGCGTTGCTGCGCGCCCACGCCTTCGACGCCGAGCACGAACTCGTCGGCATGCTCCAGCGCCAACTGCTGCCGCGCCGGCTGCCCCGGCTGCCCGGTGCGAAGGCGGTCGCCCGCTATCTGCCGACCACGGCCGGCCTGGAGGTCGGCGGCGACTGGTACGACGTGATCCCGCTGCCCGACAACCATGTGGCGCTCGTCATCGGCGACGTCCAGGGCCACAGCGCGGCCGCCGCCACCCTCATGGGCCAGATGCGCACCGCGCTGCGCGCCTACGCCGCCGAGGGGCACCCGCCCGACGTGGTGGTCGACCACACCAACCGCCTCCTCATGGACATGGAGACCGACCTCTTCGCCACCTGCGCCTACGTCGACGTCGACCTGGAGGAGGGCTCCGCCTGGTGCGTACGCGCCGGCCACCTGCCGCCGATTCTGCGTCGGCCGGACGGCAGCACGGAGATCGCCGAGGCCGAGGGCGGACCGCCGCTCGGCGTGCTGCGGCAGGCCGGCTTCCCGATGAGCCCGCTGCGGCTGGCGCCCGGCACCGTGGTCGCCCTCACCACCGACGGCCTCGTCGAGTCCGCCGACGCCGACATCGACACCGGCATGGACCGGCTCGCCCGTGAGCTCGCCCGCTCCGACCCCGCCCACCTCGGCCTCGTCGCCGACGCCCTGCTGGTCGGGGCGCGCCGCAGCGACGACATCGCCCTGCTCCTGATGCGCTACGACGGCATGGCCGTACGTCCGCTGCGGGAGAGCTGGACGGTCTGGCGCGTCCCGGAGGCCGTCGGCCACGCCCGCCGCTTCACCCGCCGCACCCTGCGCGCCTGGGGCGTACCGCCGCAGGACCGGGACACCGTCCTGCTCGTCGTCTCCGAACTCGTCACCAACGCCCTTGTGCACACCGATGGCCGCGTCCGTCTCGACCTCACCCTGCTCAGCCAACGGATGCGCGTCGCGGTCGCGGACGCCTCGCCCCGCACGCCCGTCAGGCCGGCCAGCGTGAGCTGGGAGGCCACCGGCGGGCGCGGAATCCTCCTGGTCGAGGCCATGTCGGTGGCATGGGGAACCGTGCCGGTCAGTGGCGGAAAACAGGTGTGGAGCGAGATCGCGGTGGGCGACTGAGGGTGCACCGCGGTGAACACCGGACGGCTCCACGATGACGGACGAGCCAACCTCCCACCGTCAAACTGGCGGAATCGGGGCTAAGGTGAACCGATGAAGGCTCTCGTACTGTCCGGTGGTGCCGGTACGCGCCTGAGGCCGATCACGCACACTTCGGCCAAACAGCTCGTGCCCGTGGCGAACAAGGCCGTGCTCTTCTACGGACTGGAATCCATCGCCGCCGCCGGTATCACCGACGTCGGTGTGATCGTCGGTGACACCGCCCCGGAGATCCAGGACGCCGTCGGAGACGGCTCCAAGTTCGGTCTGGAGATCACCTACATTCCCCAGGAACGCCCGCTGGGGCTGGCCCACGCGGTGCTCATCGCCCGGGACTATCTGGGCGACGACGACTTCGTGATGTACCTCGGCGACAACTTCATCGTCGGCGGCATCGCCGACCTCGTCGACGAGTTCCGGCGCGGGCGCCCCGACGCCCAGATCCTGCTGACCCGGGTGCAGGACCCACGCGCCTTCGGTGTCGCCGAACTCGACGACACAGGCCAGGTCCTCGGCCTGGAGGAGAAACCGGAACACCCCAAGAGCGACCTCGCCCTCGTCGGCGTCTACCTGTTCACACCGGTGATCCACGACGCGGTCCGCGCCATCACTCCGTCCTGGCGCGGCGAGCTGGAGATCACCCACGCCATCCAGCACCTCATCGACTCCCGCGCCGACGTGCGCTGCACCGTCATCGAGGGCTACTGGAAGGACACCGGGAACGTCGCCGACATGCTGGAGGTGAACCGGACCGTCCTGGAGGGCCTCACCCGCCGCATCGACGGCGAGGTCGACGAGGCGTCGGAGACCGTGGGACGGGTGATCGTCGAAGAAGGGGCACGCATCGTCAACTCGCGCATCGTCGGACCCGCCGTGGTCGGCGCCGGGACGATCGTCGAGGACTCCTACGTCGGCCCCTTCACCTCCATCGCGGAGAACTGCCGTATCACCGACAGCGAGTTGGAGTTCTCCATCGTGCTGCGGGACGCCACGATCCACGGGGCCGGCCGGATCGAGTCCTCGCTCATCGGCCGGCACGTCGAGGTCACGCCCGCGCCCAGTGTCCCCAGCGCCCACCGACTCGTCCTCGGAGACCACAGCAAGGTGCAGATCCACCCATGAACCTTCTTGTCACCGGCGCCGCCGGCTTCATCGGCTCGACCTACGTCCGCACCCTGCTCGCCCGCGACGCGCCGGGCGCTCCCGACGCGCCCCGGATCACGGTGCTCGACAAGCTCACCTACGCCGGCACCCTCGACAACCTCGAACTCGACCACCCCCGGCTGGAGTTCGTGCGCGGGGACATCAGGGACGCCGAACTGGTCGACAAGCTGATGGCCGAGGCCGACCAGGTCGTGCACTTCGCCGCCGAGTCCCATGTGGACCGGTCGATCGCGGGCGCCGGCGACTTCGTCCTCACCAACGTGCTCGGTACCCAGACCCTGCTCGACGCCGCACTGCGCTACGGCGTCGAACCCTTCGTGCACATCTCGACGGACGAGGTCTACGGCTCCGTCGAGACGGGTTCCGCGAGCGAGGAGGCCCAACTGCGGCCCAGCTCGCCGTACTCCGCCTCCAAGGCCTCCTCCGACCTGCTCGCGCTCGCCTACCACCGCACCCACGGCCTCGACGTCCGCGTCACCCGCTGCTCCAACAACTACGGCCCGCACCAGTTCCCCGAGAAGGTCATCCCGCTGTTCATCACCAACCTCCTCGACGGTGAGCGGGTCCCCCTCTACGGCGAGGGCCTCAACGTCCGCGACTGGCTGCACGTCGACGACCACTGCCACGGTGTCGAACTCGTGCGCACCAACGGCCGCCCCGGCGAGGTCTACAACCTCGGTGGCGGCACCGAGTTGAGCAACAAGGACCTCACCGCGCTGCTGCTCCGGTCATGCGGCGCCGGCTGGGAGCGGGTGCGGCACGTCGAGGACCGCAAGGGTCACGATCTGCGCTACTCCGTCGACTGGACCAAGGCCCGCACCGAACTCGGCTACCGACCCCGCCATGACTTCGCGTCAGGCCTCGCCGCCACCGTCGACTGGTACCGCGAGCACCGCGACTGGTGGGAACCCCTCAAGCGCCGCGTGGGCCAGGAGCACGGATGAGGTGGCTCGTCACCGGCGCCGGCGGCATGCTCGGCCGAGACGTGGTCGAGGAACTCCTCGCCCGCGGCGAGCAGGTGACCGGCCTCGACCATGCCGCTCTCGACATCACCGACTCCCGCGCTGCCGACCGCGCCCTTGCCACCCGCCACCCCGAACTGGTCGTCAACTGCGCCGCCTACACGGCCGTCGACCAAGCCGAGACGGACGAGGAACAGGCCCTGCGCGTCAACGGCGACGGCCCGCGCCTCCTCGCCAGGGCCTGCGCCGCGCACGACGCCCGTCTCATCCACGTCTCCACCGACTACGTCTTCGCCGGAGACGGCCGAACCCCCTACGCGGAGGACGACCCCCCGGCCCCGCGCACCGTCTACGGCCGCACCAAACTGGCGGGCGAGCGGGGAGTGTCGGACGAACTCCCGGCCGCGAGCGCGGTGCTGCGCGCCGCCTGGCTCTACGGCGTCCACGGCCGCAGTTTCGTCCGGACGATGATCGAGCTGGAGGCCCGCCGCGACACCGTGGACGTCGTCGACGACCAGCGCGGCCAGCCCACGTGGAGCGCCGACGTCGCCGCGCTCGTCGCCGACCTCGGCCCGCGCGTCGGCCGTGACGCGACCGGCGTACTCCACGCCACCAACTCCGGCGAGGCCACCTGGTACGACCTCGCCCGCGAGGTGTTCCGGCTGCTCGACGCCGACCCCGACCGGGTGCGCCCCGTCACCAGCGAGGCGTTTCCCCGGCCGGCGCCCCGCCCCGCGTACAGCGTTCTCGCGCACGGCCGTCGGGAGCGGCTGGGCCTCACGCCGGCGCGCGACTGGCGCACCGCCCTGCACGAAGCACTGCCCCGGATCCGCAAGGAGACCCTTCGTGAAACGCCATGAGTTCCTGAGGGAACTGCACAAGGTCAGCGGCAACCGCAACTACCTGGAGATCGGCGTCAACGACGGCCGCAGCCTACGGCTGTCCCGCGTCCCCACCATCGCCGTCGACCCCGCCTTCAAGGTGGTCACGGAGATCCGCTGCGACGTGCACCTGGTGAAAGCCACCAGCGACGACTTCTTCGCCCGCGACAACCCGCTCATCCACCTCAGGGGCGGCCGTCATCCGCTGCGCAACCTGCGGCGCGGGCGCCGTCCGCTCGGGTACTGGCGCCGCCCCGTCCTCGACCTGTCGTTCATCGACGGCATGCATCTGTTCGAGTACGCGCTGCGGGACTTCATGAACATCGAGCGGCACTCGGACTGGACGAGTGTGATCGTCTTCGACGACATGCTGCCGCGCAACGTCGACGAGGCTGCGCGGGATCGGCACACCGGGACGTGGACCGGGGACGTGTACAAGATCGCCGAGATCCTCGGGCGGTATCGCCCCGATCTGGTGACGGTGCTCGTGGACACCCAGCCCACCGGGCAGCTCGTCGTCTTCGGGGCCGACCGCCGCAACACGGTATTGCGGGACCGGTACGACGAGATCGTGGCCGAGTACGACGTGCCCGATCCGCAGAAGGTGCCCGAGACGATTCTGGATCGGGCGGGCGCGGTGGCACCGGAGGCGTTGCTCGGGGCGAGCTTCTGGAAGCCGCTCGCGAGGGCCCGCTCGCTGCGGGTCGGGCGGTCGCGGGGGTGGGAGCCGTTGCGCGCGGCAGTCGAGCGGTTGGTGGCACCGGGATGAGCAGTCCCGCGCCCGCTAGGGCGTAGCCGAACCGTTCCCGCCGCGCAACTGGTCGTAGCGGGCTTTGCAGTCCACGTACGACGGCAGCAGTCCGGCCTCTCGGGCCTGCGCCAGCGAAGGAGCCCGCGCGTCCTTGGGGGACAGCAGCGGTGGGATGTGCTCGGGCCAGGCGATGCCCAGCTCGGGGTCCAAGGGGTCCACGCCGTGTTCGTGCTCCGGGGCGTAGCCGGTCGAGCACAGGTAGACCACCGTCGCGTCGTCGGTGAGGGCCATGAAGGCGTGGCCCAGGCCCTCCGCGAGGAACACCGCGTGGTGGCTGTCGTCGTCGAGGCGCAGTGCCTCCCAGCGGCCGAACGTGGGTGAGCCGACGCGGATGTCGACCACCACGTCGAGGACGGCGCCGCGCAGACAGGTCACGTACTTGGCCTGTCCGGGCGGCACATCGGAGAAGTGCACGCCGCGCAGCACGCCCCAGCGGGAGACCGAGCAGTTGGCCTGGGCCAGCGACAGGTCGTAGCCGGTGGCCTCGCGGAACTCCGCGCCCCGGTACCACTCGTGGAAGCTGCCCCGTTCGTCCGGGAAGACCTTGGGCTCCAGCGCCCAGGCGCCTTCGATGCCGAGGGACCGCATGGCGTCACCTCCTCCGGGCCGCGCGAGCCCGCAGCCGGGTCGCCGTTCGGCCCAGTGCCGTACCGAGTTTGCGTCGCGCCCTGCGGACCAGCCGCCGTAGCGCACTGGGGCGGGCGGTGCGCACGACCTGCACCCCGCCGTTTCCGGCGCGCAGGGCGAGCGGTAGCGGGAGGAAGCGGGGTCCCGGCGCGCCGAGAGCCACTCGCCACGTCGACCCTCTCAGGTCACCGAGGGGCAGCACGGCCTCCAGCAGTGCGCCGGAGCCCTGGGGGGACAGTGCGGCGGGGACGTCGTGGGCGGTGTGGGGCGAGGTGAGGCGGAGTGACACCTCGGTGCCGTCGTGGGGGACGTACAGCGGGAGCCGTGCGCGCAGCCTGTCGCCCGACGCCGTGACGTCGCCCGGTGCGAGGGTGCCCAGGCCGAGGCGATGGGTCGCCCGGTCGACGTCCAGGGCCAGATGTGCGTGCGGGGAGGTCCAGTAAGGCAGGACCAGATGGCCGCCGGCCAGCCCGGGGGAGAGGGTGGGGCGGTCCGCTCGCGGGGCCGGGCCCAGGCGGCACTCCTTGGTCCAGCCGCCCAGCTTGACCCGGACGAAGGTGTCCCACAGACCGGCGCGGGTGAGGCTGCCGGGGTCGACGGCGGCGGTCGCGCGCAGCACCAGACGGACCCGGCCGTCGTCCCCGGCCGGCACCTCCTCCCGGGTGAACTCCACCGGCTGGAAGTACTGGGCGGCACTGACGCGCTCGCGCACCAGCAGGTCTGCGGTGGCCTGGCCGAACCGGCCCACGGTGTCCGCGCCGACCCAGGCGACGGCCGCGGCCACGTCCTCGGGCGGTCCGTCGAGGGGCGTACGGGCCGTGCCGGCGGCGAAGGTCATCGGCTCTCCGGCGGAGGTGTACTCGGCGGTGAAGGCCACCCGCAGCACCCCGTCCTCCCAGGCCACGCGCTCGGGGACGGCCGTCAGCGCGATTGCCGCCTCCCACTCGGCGAAGGCCTCGACGTCGTCGTACCGGTCCGCGGCGATCAGCGCGGCGACGACCTGCTGCGTGGGCTGGAGCCCGGCCGCGACACCGGGTCCGAAGCGCTCCACGACGACCTGGTGCATCTCCTCGAACAGCTCCCGGCGATAGTCGGCCGGCAGCGCGAGCAGCCGCCGCGCGCGCATCCGCTCGACCATCTCCACCCGCAGCCAGCGCCGGAAGAGCCGGTCGCGCAGCGGGCCCGGCTCGGTGTACTGCTCGACGACGTCCAGGGCCTCACGGAGGTTCTTGAAGTAGCCACCCGGGTCGAAGCGCTGGAAACCGGCGTTCGAGGCGTCGTCCCGGCGCACGTGGTAGTAGCAGACGTAGTCGCCGAGCACCGAGACGTTGGCCGCGCGCAGGTACGCCTCCGTGACGAAGACATGGTCCTCCAGGCGCCGCCTGCCCTCGGGGAAGCGCAGGCCGATGTCGTCGAGGAAGGCGCGGCGGAACATCTTGTGCGGGGTGAGGCTGTCGATCAGTGGCGCGTTTCCGACGGTGGCACGCGGGTGATTGCGGCGGAACAGCTCCACCGGCACCCCGCGGCCCTTGCCGGCCATCTTGCCGACCACGACATCGGCGCCGTTGGCCACGCCGTAGTCGTACATCCGCTCAAGGGCCTCGTCGCCGAGGTAGTCGTCGTTGTCGACGAACATCACGTACTCGCCCCGCGCGGCTTCGATGCCGACGTTGCGGGGCTTGCCCGACCAGCCGGAGTTCTCCTGGTGGACGACGGTGACCCGGGGCTCCGCGGCGGCGAGCGCGTCCAGCCGGGCGGGTGTCTCGTCGGTCGAGCCGTCGTCGACGAAGATCACTTCGTACTCGTCGGGCGGCAGCGACTGCCGGAGCAGTGAGGTGACGCAGTCCTCGATATAGACCCCGGGGTTGTACACGGGGATGACGACGCTGACCTTGACCGGCATCCGGCTTCGAGCCCCCTAGGGGTCGCTGTGCGTTAACGTCGGATTGTGGTGCTCGTGGCCAAATCCTAACCCTGTCACCGGCTTTGTCCACCGCTCAACCATGGCGACCCCGCATGGCGATCTTCTCGCCGGTAGCCTGACGGCGTGCGCCTGCTGCTGATGTCGGACACCCATCTGCCCAAGCGCGCCAAGGCTTTGCCGGAGGCGCTGCTCGCCGAAGTGCCGCGCGCCGACGTCGTGTTCCACGCGGGGGACTGGGTCGACACGGCCACGCTCGACCTGCTGGAGAGCCGCTGCGCCCGGCTCGTCGGGGTCCACGGCAACAACGACGGCCCGGACCTGCGTGCCCGGCTCCCCGAAATGGCGTACGTCGAGCTCGGCGGCCTGCGTTTCGGCGTCGTACACGAGACCGGCCCCGCCCAGGGGCGCGAGGCGCGCTGCGCCGCCCGCTTTCCCGACCTGGACGTCCTGGTCTTCGGGCACAGCCACATCCCGTGGGACACCACCGCCCCCACGGGACTGCGCCTGCTCAATCCCGGCTCTCCGACGGACCGCCGCCGGCAGCCCCACTGCACCTACATGACCGCGACCGTGGCGGAGGGCCTGCTCAGGGATGTGCGGCTGCACCGGCTGCCGCAGCGCTGAGGGCCCCGACACAAGATCCGGGCCGCTCCATCCGTTGGGAAGCGGCCCGGACACTGCTGATGCGCTGTCATGGACCTCCTTCCCATTCAGAGGCTCTGCTCGGAGGCATATGCCTCCGTTGTGCGGGGACTACCCTTCTGCGCCCGCCTTACACACCCTGAAGGTGGTCACTTCTGTCCCGCCCGTCACATCGCCGGGTGAGCGCGCAGATCACCGTGCGCTCGTCGGCGTCGATGCCGCCCGCAGCGAGTCGGGCGGTGCGTCCGGCTCTCGCCCCGGCTGCTACGACGACGGATGGATCGCGCCCGCCGTGGCCGTCAGCGGGGCGCCCGTGCCGCCCCACCGCAGCGCGACGATCTCGGCGGCGACGGACACGGCGACCTCCTCGGGGGTGCGGGCCCCGAGGTCGAGCCCGACCGGGGAGCGCAGCCGGGCCAACTCGCCCTCGTCGAGCCCGGCTTCGGCCAGCCGCTTCATCCGGTCGTCGTGCGTACGGCGGCTGCCCATCGCCCCGATGTACGCCGCGGGGCGACGCAGCGCCTCCTGTAGCAGCGGCACATCGAACTTGGGGTCGTGGGTGAGCACACAGATCACCGTGCGCTCGTCGGTGTCGGTGCCGCCGAGGTAGCGGTGCGGCCAGTCGACGACCACCTCCACGGCCGCCGGGAAGCGTTTCGGCGTGGCGAAGACCGGGCGGGCGTCGCACACCGTGACCCGGTAGCCGAGGAAGGCGCCGATGCGGGCGACCGCGGCCGCGTAGTCGATCGCGCCGAAGACCAGCATGCGGGGCGGCGGGGCGAAGGAGTGCAGGAAGACGGTGACCGTGTCCTCGCGGCGCTCACCGTGCGGGCCGTAGTGCCTCAGGCCCGTGGCGCCGAGGGCGAGTTCGCCGCGCGCGTCGGCGGTGACCGCCACGTCCAGGCCGGGCGTGCCGAGGGTGCCGGCGACCCGGTCCGGCCACACCGCCAGCGTCGCTCCGCGCGGGGCGGGCCCGTCGGTCACCGTCGCCAGGGTCACCGGACCGCCCGCCGCGACCGACTCCGCGACCTCCCCGAACGACGGATCGCTCTCCGGCGTCACGGACCGCACCAGCAGGGTGATCTCGCCGCCGCAGGTGAGCCCGACCGCGAAGGCGTCCTCGTCGCTGTACCCGAAGGTCTCCAGCCGTGCCTCGCCGCTCGCCACCACCTCCCGCGCGAGCTCGAAGACGGCTCCCTCGACACAGCCGCCGGACACACTGCCCACGACCTCGTCGTCCGGGCCCACGGCCATCGAGGCTCCGGGGTCGCGCGGGGCGCTGCGGCTGGTGGCGACCACCGTGGCGAGCCCGAACGGAACGCCGGCCGTGTACCAGCCGCTGATCGCCGGGAGAATGTCACGCATATCCGTATGTTCGCAGGTCAAATTTGACTGGTCGGCTCTTCGTCCGCGTATTGGCTCGCTCGGGGTGTCGTGCTCTCCGCGCCGATGAGGTCGGTGACTGCCCGGAGGCCACCGTCGGCGAGGGCGGCGCGCTGTCGGTCCGCGCCGGTTCCGTCCTGCAGGAGGCGGTGGATCAGGGCGGCCACGTGCCGGGTGTCGCCGGAGGCTTCGAGCGCGGGAGTGACGTGGCGCAGGAGCTGGTACAGCACGTCGCCCGCGCCGCGTGCGTTGCCGTCGAGGTCGTGCACGGTGTCGCTCAGACCGTGCCGGGCGGCGTGCCACAGCGTGGCACTGAGCAGCTCCGGGGCCCAGTCGGGCGCCGGGGAGCCGGCGGACACCGCCTCCAGCTCCGTACTCACCAGGGCACGCACCAGGCCCGCCAGCATGACCGCGTCATCGACACGCAGCTGGACGTCGAAGCACCGCACCTCGATGGTGGGGTACTGCGCCGAGAGGCGGGTCTGCCAGTACAACTGCCCGGGGTCCGAGATCAGCCTGCTCTTCACCAGCCGCTGCACGCGTCGGTCGTAGTCGGCCACGTCATGGAAGTACGGCGGCATGCCGCTGACCGGCCAGCGACTGAAGACCACGGTGCGCCAGCTGGCGAAGCCGGTGTCGTGGCCTTCCCAGAGCGGGGAGTTCGCCGACATCGCCGTCAGCGTCGGCAGCCAGACCCGGAGCCGGTTCATGACCTGCACGCCCGCCTCCCGGCTGGGTACGGCGACATGCACATGCATACCGTTGACCAGCTGCTCCGCCACCAGTTGGGGCGCTTGCGTGCGCATGGCCCGGTAGCGAGCCTTGTCGGTGACGGCCACGGGCCGGCCGTGGCGCAGCGGCGAAGTCCCGCAGGCCGCGAGCCGGCACTGGTACCGCTCGGCCGCCGCCGCGACGGCGTGCCGCAGCCGCCGCAGATGCGCCCCGGCCTCCTCCAGCGTGCTGCACACCGGGGTGGCCACCTCCACCTGCGCCTGCAGCAGTTCGCTCTGCACCTCCTGGGCGGCCACGAAGGGCGCCAGGCCCGCCGCGGCGCGTACCTTCTCGGCCAGGGGCACGGGCAGTCCCGTGACCGGGTCGAGCAGCAGGTACTCCTCTTCCACACCGATCGTCGTCATCGGCCGCCTCTGACTAGTCCCGTTGCCTGAGTCCGGATCCCGCCGTGGCGGCCACCAGGTACCTGCACGCGCGCGGGAGATCCGAGTGCCGCGGTCGCCGCGGGTCAAACCATGGGTGGCCGGGTCCGGGCCGCTGACCGGGCGGCTCGGGCATTAATCCGTTGCTGTCGGCCGCGGCGGTCTGCTGCACTGCACGGGACCGATCGCCGAAGATCCAGGAGAAGAAGATGCGCACTGCGTTCATGTCCACCCAGGAAGGAACGACCCCCTCACCGAAGGACATGACGTTTCGTGCATTTGCTCAACCTCGGGATCCTCGCCCATGTCGACGCGGGTAAGACCAGCCTGACCGAGCGCCTGCTGCACTCGGCCGGCGTGATCGACGAGATCGGCAGTGTCGACGCCGGGAACACCCAGACCGATTCCCTCGCGCTGGAGCGGCAGCGCGGCATCACCATCAAGTCCGCCGTCGTCTCCTTCGCGCTCGACGACGTGACCGTCAACCTCATCGACACCCCCGGCCACCCGGACTTCATCGCCGAGGTGGAGCGGGTGCTCGGCGTGCTCGACGGCGCCGTGCTGGTCGTCTCCGCCGTCGAGGGCGTCCAGCCGCAGACCCGGGTCCTGATGCGCACGCTGCAGCGGCTGCGCATCCCGACCCTCGTCTTCGTCAACAAGATCGACCGACGCGGGGCGGACCACGACGCCGTCCTGCGAGCCGTCTCCGAGCGGCTGACGGCGGCCGTCGTGCCGATGGGCACGGCCCACGCCCTCGGCACCCGCGAAGCGGGCTTCGTCCCCGGTCTCGCGCCGTCGGCGATCGACGTCCTCGCCGACCACGACGACGAACTGCTGACGGCATACGTCGAGGGCGCGGTCTCCTACGACGATCTCCGCACCGCCCTCGCCGAGCAGACCCGGCAGGCGCTTGCCCACCCCGTGTACTTCGGGTCAGCCGTCACGGGCGCGGGCGTCGGGGCACTCATCGACGGCATCAGGGAACTGCTGCCCGCCGCCGACGGCGACGCCGACGGACCGCTCTCGGGGACCGTCTTCAAGGTGGAGCGGGGTCCGGCGGGGGAGAAGGTCGCGTACGCGCGGATGTTCTCCGGGACGCTGCGCACCCGCGACCGCATCCGCTTCGGCGCCGCCGGGGACACCGCGGACACCGGCGATCCCGGGGAGTCCCGCGCCGAAGGCAGGATCACCGCGATCAGCGTCTTCGACCGTGGCACCGACGTCAGGGACGAACTGGTGGCGGCGGGCCGGATCGCCAAGCTGTGGGGCCTGGGCGACATCCGGATCGGCGACGCCATCGGCGAGCCCCGCAAGGCGTACGGGCAGTTCTTCGCCCCGCCCACCCTCGAATCCATCGTCGCCCCGGCCGACGGCACGGACCGGCGTGCGCTGCACCGGGCACTCACCCGGCTGGCCGAACAGGACCCCCTGATCGACCTGCGCCACGACGAGGTACGGCAGGAGACCTTCGTCTCCCTCTACGGCGAGGTGCAGAAGGAGGTCATCCAGGCCACGCTCGCGGACGATTTCGGTCTCGACGTCACCTTCCGCGAGACGACACCGCTGTGCGTGGAGCGGCCGGTCGGCTCGGGCGGGGCGGTCGAGTTCAACAAGAAGGACGGCAACCCCTTCCTCGCGACGGTCGGCCTGCGCGTCGATCCGGCGCCCGTCGGATCCGGCGTGGAGTTCCGCCTGGAGGTGGAGCTGGGCTCCATGCCGTACGCCTTCTTCAAAGCTGTCGAGGACACCGTCCGCGAGACGCTCGGCCAGGGACTGTACGGCTGGCAGATCCCCGACTGCACGGTCACCATGACGCACTCCGGCTACTCGCCCCGGCAGAGCCATGCGCACCAGGGCTTCGACAAGAGCATGTCCAGCACCGGGTACGACTTCCGCGGTCTGACCCCGCTGGTCCTGATCGAGGCGCTGCGCGAGGCGGGCACCCGGGTCCACGAGCCCATGCACCGCTTCCGCCTGGAGGCCCCCACCGACACCCTGGCCGCGCTGCTGCCGGTCCTGACCAGGCTGCGCGCGGTGCCGCAGACCACGGAGACACGGGGGGCCTCCTGCTCACTGGAGGGCTCGGTGCCGGCGGCCCATGTGCACGAACTGGAGCAGCAACTGCCGGGTCTGACACGCGGCGAGGGCGAGCTGGAGAGCGCCTTCGACCACTACGCCCCGGCCCTGCGCGGCGCTGAACCCGAGCGCCGGCGCACCGACTTCAACCCGCTGAACCGGAAGGAGTATCTGTTGAACCTGACGCGCAGAGTGGGCAGTTGAGCCGCCGGAGCCGCAACTTACTCATGGGTCAGAAGTATTGACGGTGTCCTGATATCACCGGACTGTAGTGGAATGCCGAACTTACGGGCGCGTCTGCTGGTTGTGCTGGTCGTCCTCCTCGGATCCCTCACGGTGGCGGGCCCCGCTCCCGCCACCGCCGCCCCCCTTCCCGACTCCCTCTGGTTCGACGAAACGCCCCTCACCGTGCAGAACGGCCGCTTGACCGACGGCCACGGCCGCGAGGTCGTACTGCGCGGCTACAACGTCTCCGGCGAGACCAAGCTGGCGGAGAACCGCGGCCTGCCCTTCGCCTCGGTCGCCGACGCCAAGAAGTCCGCGACCGCGCTGCGCGCCCTCGGCGGCGGCAACTCGATCCGCTTCCTGCTGTCCTGGGCCTACGCGGAACCCGTCCGTGGCCAGGTCGACACCGCGTACCTGTCCGCCGCCACCGCCCAGATGCGCGCCTTCCTCGACGCGGGCATCCGCGTCTACCCCGACTTCCACCAGGACCTCTACTCCCGGTACCTGTTCGACCCCGACAGCTGGTACTCCGGCGACGGCGCCCCCAAGTGGGCCGTGGACGCCGGAGACTACCCGGACGAGTCCTGCGGGATCTGCCTCTTCTGGGGTCAGAACATCACCCAGAACGAGGCGGTGAAGCAGGCGTCGTACGACTTCTGGCACAACGAGCACGGCCTCCAGGACGCGTTCCTCGCCACCGCCCAGAGGACCATGGCGTATCTCAAACAGAACATCTCCGCCGCCGAGTTCGCGGGCGTCGTCGGCTTCGACCCCTACAACGAGCCGCACGCCGGCAGCTATGACTCCGGCCAGACCAGCCGCGCCTGGGAACGGGACGTCCTGTGGCCGTTCTACGAGAGGTTCCGGGCCCGGATGGACGCGGCCGGCTGGCAGGACAAGCCGCTCTTCGCCGAACCGAACCTGTTCTGGAACGCCAACCTCGACTTCCAGAAGCAGGAGGGCGGACTGCTCGACGCGGGCACGCTCGGGCCGCGGTACGTGTTCAACACCCACTTCTACGACCAGAAAGCCATCTCCGGCATCTTCATGTGGGGCAAGGCGAAGGACGGCCAGTACGCCGGTGACTTCGGGACCGTCCGCGACCGCGCCGCGGCCACCCGCACGCCCGCGATCGTCAGCGAGTTCGGCCACCCGCTGTCGGGCTCGGTCTCCGACAAGGCGCCGACCGTGCTCAAGGCGATGTACCAGGCCCTCGACTCCCGTGTGCCGGGCGCGAGTTGGTGGTCGAACCCGGCAGGCTCCGGCCCGGTGCTCTCCGGTACGCAGTGGCAGTGGGACCTCTACAACGGGCGGCACCACGAGCTGATGAACGACAACCCCGACAAGGTACTCACCACCGGTGACGCCTGGAACGACGAGGACCTGTCCGCCGTACGCCTCGACGACTCCGGTGCGCCGACGCTGCGCCAGGACGCCCGGCTGCTCGACCGGGTCTATCCGAGCGCCACCTCCGGGACGACCGTCGCCTTCACCTACGAGGACCGCTCCCGGGACGGCGACACCACGCTGACCTGGAACCCGGTGCCGAGCTCGCTGCCGAACGTGGCACAGCTGGTGGGATCGGGACAGTACGGGCTGCTGGTCTGGCGCTCGAACAGCGGCTCGGCGCCGACCGAGCTGCACCTTCCGGCGTCCTTCCCGATCGGGTCCACCACCGTGCTCTCCGACCTGGGCGCGGTGTACTCGCCGCCCTCGTACACCTCGACCACCCCGGTCGGCGTCGCCGCCGAACCGGGCGGCACGGGCAGCCGCCGCCTGATGCTCACCGACACCGACTCCGGAGCCCCGCACTACGCGCTGGTGACCAACGGGGCGACCGCTCCCTCCACCACACTGCTGAACGCCGCGCGGTCCGAACTCGCCGCCTGGGCCGCGCGGAACGCCGGGTGACGACCGCCGTTTGACCCTCCCCTTACGTCAGGCCGCACGCTGTACCCGACGAAAGGGCAGGTGAATGAGCTATTCCGTGGGGCAGGTCGCGGCCTTCGCCGGGGTGACCGTGCGCACGCTGCACCACTACGACCGGGCGGGCCTGCTCTCGCCCAGTGGCCGCAGCGGCGCCGGTTACCGGCTGTACGAGGACGTCGACCTGGCCCGGCTCCAGCAGATCCTCTTCTACCGCGAACTCGGCTTCTCCCTCGACGAGATCGCCGAGATCCTCAAGGACCCGCAGGCCAACGCCCTGGAGCAACTCCGGGGCCGGGTACGGCAGCTGGCCGAGGAGATCGGCCGGCTGCGGCGGCTGGCCGAGGTGGCCGAGCAGGCGATCGAGGTCCAGCAGACGGGCGTGGAGCTGACTCCCGAGGAACGCTTCGAGGTCTTCGGCGAGATCGGCTTCGATCTCTCCTACGCCACCGAGGCCCAGCTCAAGTGGCAGGACTCGGCCGGGCAGAAGGAGTCGATGGCGCGCGCCGCCGCCCACACCAAGGAGGATTGGCACCAGCTCATGGGCGAGGCCACCGCCTGGCGAGCGGAGCTGCTCGCGGCCTTCGACGAGGGTGAGCCGGCCGACGGCGAGCGGGCGAGGGACCTCGCCGAGGAGCACCGGCTGCACATCGCCCGCTGGTTCACCACCTGTCCGCCCGACATGCACCGGCGTATCGCGGACGACTTCGCCACCGATCCGCGCGCCTTCGCGCTCGTCGTACCGCCGTCGCAGCAGCGGCCGGGCCTCGCGGCCTATCTGTGCCGGGCCGTGCACGCGAACGCGGCCCGCCGGGCGCAGCGTGAGGAGGAGGACGGATGAGGATCCTGATCGCCGCCGCCGGATCACGCGGCGACGTCGCGCCGTACACGGGGCTGGGGGCCGGCCTGCGCGAGGCCGGGCACGATGTCACGCTCGCCACGACGGACGCCTTCGCGCCCTTGGTGGGGGAGGCCGGCCTGGAGTTCCGTAGCCTGCCCAGCCGCCCGCAGGGCCGAGGCGGGGTCGAAGGCCGACGCGAACTGCTGCGCGCCGCCGCCGCGTTCGTCACCGAGCTGGGCCGCGGCTTCGCCGACGCCGTGGACCAGCGTACGGATCTGCTCCTGCTGTCGACCACCACGGCACCGCTCGGCCGGCATGTGGCCGAGGCCATGGGCATCCCGGCGATCGACGCCCACCTCCAACCCACCACCCCGACCGGCGACTTCCCTCCCACCGTCATGGGAACCCGCTCCTTCGGCCGGCTCGGCAACCGCGTCGCCGGGCGTTTCGCCCTGCGCATGGCCGACCGGGTCTACACCGAGGCCGTCACCGAACTGCGCCGCCGCCTCGACCTGCCGCCGCCGGCTCCGGCCCGGATGCGCCGCCGCCAGGAGCGGGCGAACCGGCCCGTTCTGCACGGCTTCAGCACGGCGCTGGTGCCGCGCCCGGCCGACTGGGGCGCGGGACTCGACATCGTCGGCAACTGGTGGCCCTACCTCGCCTCCGACCGTCGGCTGCCCGCCGAACTGGAGGACTTCCTCGCGGCCGGGGCGCGCCCGGTGTTCATCGGCTTCGGCAGCATGGCGGCCGGTCATGGCGAGCGGCTGAGCGAGCTCGCCGTCCAGGCGCTGCGCCGCGCCGGGCTGCGCGGTGTCGTCCAGGCGGGCAGCGCGGGGCTCGCCGTCACCGGCGACGACGTCCTGACCATCGGCGACGTACCGCACGCGCTGCTCTTCCCGAGGATGGCCGCGGTGGTTCATCACGCAGGGGCCGGGACGGCGGCAGCCGCACTGCGTGCCGCGGCGCCCGCGATCCCGGTGCCGGTGACGGCGGACCAGCCCTTCTGGGCGGCACGGCTCGCCGCGATCGGCGCGGCCACCGACCCGATTCCCTTCGCGTCCCTCACCGCCGAACGGCTCGCGGACGCGCTCGGGCGGACCGTGCGGCAGCAGTCGTACGCCCGTGCCGCCTCGGTCGCCGCGCGGCACATGGCGACCGAGGACGGCGTGGGGGCCGTGCTGAAGGCCCTCGGCTGATCAGCCGGCGGACGGACTCGTCCAGGCGGCCTCCACCTGGCCGAGCCGGACCCGCTGCGGGTGGTCGCCGACCGGGACGGACACCTGCTTCCTGCCCGTCGCGAAGTCGATGGCCGTGACCTGGTCGGTGCCGCTCTCGGAGACCACGCAGGACTTGCCGTCACCGCTGACCGTGGCCCAGTAGGGCTTGGAGGCGGTGACGAGCGGGCCCTCCTGGAGGGTGGAACGGCTCACGACGGTCGCATAGTCGTCCATCGTGCCCGCGACACAGAGCTTGCTGCCGTCGGGGCTCATCGAGATGCCGTGGTGGCGTGAGTCGTTGACGAAGGTGGTGCGGTCGTCGCTGGTCGCCGGGTTCTTCGGCAGGGTCTTGGTGCGGGTGATCTTCTCGGTGGCCAGGTCGTACTCGAAGAAGCCGTTGAAGAACGACACCTGGAAGTACAGCTTCGACTCGTCCGGCGAGAACACGGCGGGACGGACCGCGTCGGAGTGGTCCGTCAGACCGATCGCGTCCAGCTTCGGGCGCATGTCGATGACCTTGACCTGCTGGTACGTGGTCGCGTCGACGACGGTGATGCGGCGGTCGCCCTTCGTCCAGTCCAGCCAGGGGGCGTCGGTCTGGGTGTTCACGTCGCCGATCGCCATGTTGTAGATGTACTTGCCGTCCTTGGTGAAGATGTTCTCGTGCGGCTTGTCGCCGGTGGCGAACCTGCCGAGCTCCCTGCCGGTCTCGATGTCCAGCACATGCACGGTGTTGGAGGTCGACGCCGAGACCGCGACCCGCCTGCCGTCGGGGGAGACGGCCATATGGTCGGCGCGGAAACCGGACACGGGGAACCGCCAGTTGACGTCCCCGGTGGCGAGGTCGAGGGACACGACGTCAGCGAAGCTGGGGCGGGAGACGACCACGGACTTGCCGTCCGGCGTGGAGTACATGTCGTCGACGAACTGGTCGTGGCCCTCACCGACACTGTTGCGGATCGCCATGAAGTAGATCCACTTGATCGGATTGGCGTTGATCTCCGCCATCCGCTCGTCCTTGTCGGGGATGACATTGACACGGCCGATCTTCGCGAAGTCGCCGGAGGACTTGATGACATCGGCGGTGCCGTCCCAGTTGTTGCCGACGAACAGCACCTCACGCAGGGCGGCGGAGGAGTCGGCGGCCGTGGCGGCGGTCGCGGGGGCGGTGACGGTCAGGGCGAGGGCGGCGGCTACGGAGCACAGGTGCCTGGGTCTGATGGCAGGCATGACTGCTCTCTTCCTCTGAGGGGGGCGGGCGTCATGAGTGGGGCATGCCAAAGCAGCGCGGTGAATCTGAACACAGGTGCTTTCAGAGTCAACTTACTGAAAAGTAAGGAGGGGGCGCCCTTCTCCACAAGACTCCGTACACGACAAACTTGACCGACGGGTCCGCGAGGCGGTGGGAGGACAGCGTGGCGGGCAGGCTCAAGGCGCCCACCGGCCGCTATGGCGGCAAGTCGGCCGAGGAACGGCAGGCCGAGCGGCACCGTCGCTTCCTCGACGCGGCACTGCGGCTCTTCGGCGACAGCCCCGGCTACCGGGGCACGACCGTGGCGGCACTCAGCGAGGCCGCCGGGCTGTCGACCCGTCAGTTCTACGAGGAGTTCCGCACCCTGGAGGATGTGCTGGCCGCCCTCCATCTCCAGGTCAACGGGTGGGCGGAGGAGGCCGCGCTGGCCGCGGTGGCGGAGGCGGTCGACCTGCCGCTCGCCGAACGCGCCACCGAGATCTTCCGTGCCTACGCCGCGAACGTCACATCCGACCCGCGCCGCATCCGCATCACATTCGTCGAGATCGTCGGTGTCAGCCCCCGCCTGGAAGAGCAGCGGCTCGCCCGCCGCGCCCGCTGGATCGACCTGGTCTGCGCCGAGGTGGCGGGCGCCGTGGCACGAGGTGAGGCGGCGCCGCGCGACTACCGTCTCGCCGTCACGGCGTTCATCGGCAGCGTCAACGGGCTGCTGCACGACTGGAGCGCGGGCTGGGTGGACGCGACCCTCGACGAGGTGGTCGACGAACTCGTCCGCATCCTCCTGGGCATCCTCCAGCCGGTGGGGCCGCCGCTCGCCGGGCCCTGACGCGTGTGCCGTGACGGCACCGCGGACATGCCGGGGTCAGTCCCTGTCGTTCTTCTCGTTCTCGCTGTCCGCCTTGGTGCCGATGACCTTGAAGTCCTTGTCGAGGTGGACGTCGGTCCGCTTGCCGTCGGGCAGCGTGACCTCGACCTCGTAGTACCCGTCCTCGTCGCCGACCTCGGTGTCCGTGACCTTGCCGCCACCCGTGTGTTCCAGCGCGGCGGCGCTCGCGCTTTCGAGCGCGCTTCCCGTGATGGGCTTCTCGGAGTCATCGCCGGCCGTGGCCACGGCGAGTCCGGTGCCGCCGCCGATGAGCACGGCCGAGACCACGCCCGCGACGATCCACTTGCCCTTGCGCCTCATGTCCACTCCCTGTGCCGCACCAGTCCCTGCGCCTGGTCCTCTGCGGTTCCAGGATGCGATGCCGCCGCTGAACGCCCGCTGAACGAAGCTGAACAGCGATTCAGCCGCAGAGCCGGTCCACGGCGTCGAGCACGGGAGCAGCCCCGTCCTCGGCGCGCAGCCCGTCGGCCAGGTCGCGGGCGCGACGGCCGTAGGAAGGATCCTCGGTCGCCTGCCGTACGGCCGCCGTCAGCGCCTCGGTCGTGAACCCGCGCAGCGGGACCGCGCGGGGCGCCACCCTCAGGGCGACCAGGCGGGCGGCCCAGAAGCCCTCGTCGAACTGGATCGGCAGCGGCACCGCCGGCACCCCGGCCCGCAGCCCGGCGGCGGTCGTGCCCGCCCCGCAGTGGTGGACCACGGCGGCCATCCTCGGGAACAGCGCGGAGTGCGGCACCTCGCCGATGGTCAGCACGTCGTCCCCGGCGGCCTCCAGCCCGCCCCAGCCCCGCTGGATCACTGCGCGCAGCCCGGCCTTGCGTACAGCGCGCACGACATCGGCGCTGAGCCGCGCCGGATCCGGCACGGTCGCGCTGCCCAGGCCCACGAAGACCGGCGGCGGGCCCGCGTCGAGGAAGTCCAGCAGCTCGCGGGGGAGTTGAGTCTCGCGGTCGTACGGCCACCAGTATCCCGTCACGCGCAGGTGCGGGCGCCAGTCGTACGGCCGGGGCACCACCAGGGGGCTGAAGCCGTGGAACACCGGGCCGCTTCGCCCGCCCCGGGACCGTGTGCGGGGCAGCCCGAGCCTCGCGCGTGCTTCGGGTACGGCCGCCGAGAAGACCCGCTCGACGGCCAGGGTCACCCCATGTCCGGCGACCCGGTTCCCGAGGCTGCCCCAGGAGCCGCCTCCGAGCATCGGTGGCGCGAACTCCCGGGTGGGGGCGAGCGGTTGCAGCGGGAGGTCGACGCAGGGCAGCGACAGGCCCTCGGCGATGGCGTGTCCCAGCGGCGCGGTGGAGCCCGCCAGGAGCAGGACGTCGCTCGTGCGCGCGGCGGCCAGCATGTCGTCGGTCATCCGCCCGGCCAGGCTCCGCGCCATCCCCACCACGCGCACGAGCTTGCCCACGCCGGTCCCGCTGCGATGCAGACTCCGCCCGCGCGCTGACTCCAGCTCGTGGATCCAGCGGCAGTGCATGGAAAAGCACGCCCGATCCCGCCACCAGCGGTTCGAAGCGGCCGTGCGTCACCAGGGTCACCTCGTGTCCGGCCCGGACCAGGGCGTGCCCGAGTCCGGTGTAGGGGGCCACATCGCCCCGGGAGCCCACCGTCATGATCGCTACCCGCACCCCGCCAGTATGGCGGCCTCGGCCGTGGTGAGCGCCAACTTGCCGCGCGAACGGGCGACTTCAGGTCTGTCCCATCCGTTGACTTCCCCCTCCCGCGGCTCTACTTTCGGCGCCACATGTTCGATGACTCGACTTCTGTTCGAAATCACGAACTCTGTGCCTTCCCCCCGCATGAAGGAGCCGCATGTACCCCCCTCCTCGCGTCGGCCCCGTCCGCCGCCGCAGATCCGCCGTCGCGCGGGTCCTGGTCCTCGCGCTCGCCGCGACGGCCGCCCTGCTGTTCGCCGGCCCCGCACCGGCCCAGGCGGCGACGACGGCCCGGCAGATCCCGGTGCCCACCGCCCCCATGGGCTGGGCCTCGTGGAACGCGTTCGCCGCGAAGGTCGACCACAACGTCATCAAGCGGCAGGTCGACGCGTTCGTGGCGGCGGGTCTGCCCGAGGCCGGCTACGAATACATCAACATCGACGAGGGCTGGTGGCAGGGCACCCGCGACAGCGCCGGCAACATCACCGTCGACGAGGCCGAGTGGCCGGGCGGCATGAAGGCCATCGCCGACTACATCCACGGCAAGGGCCTCAAGGCCGGCATCTACACCGACGCCGGCAAGGACGGCTGCGGCTACTACTTCCCGACCGGCCGCCCGGCCGCGCCCGGCTCGGGCAGCGAGGGACACTACGAGCAGGACATGCTCCAGTTCTCGCGATGGGGCTTCGACTTCGTGAAGGTCGACTGGTGCGGCGGTGACGCCGAGGGCCTCGACCCGAGGACGACGTACCGGGCGATCAGCGACGCCGTGGCCACCGCGACCGCCACCACCGGCCGCCCGCTCGCCCTCTCCCTGTGCAACTGGGGCTACGACAACCCGTGGAACTGGGCGCCGGGCATGGGCCCGATGTGGCGGACGAACACGGACATCTTCTTCCACGGCGGCACACCGTCGTACAGCAGCGTCCTGACCGCCTTCGACCGCAACATCCACCCCACGGCCCAGCACACCGGCTACTACAACGACCCCGACATGATGGTCGTCGGGATGAACGGCCTGACCGCCGCCCAGAGCCGCAGCCATATGAACCTGTGGGCGATCTCCGGCGCCCCGCTCCTCGCCGGCCTCGACCTCACCACCCTCACCGCCGAGACGACGGGCATCCTCACCAACCCGGAGGTCATCGCCGTCGACCAGGACCCGCGCGGCCTCCAGGGCGTCAAGGTCGCCGAGGACACCACCGGCCTCCAGGTGTACGGCAAGGTCCTCGCCGGCAGCGGCAACCGTGCCGTCGTCCTCCTCAACCGCACGTCGGCCACGCAGAACATGACCGTCCGCTGGTCCGACCTCGGCCTGACGAACGCCTCCGCGACCGTCCGCGACCTGTGGGCCCGGCAGAACGTGGCCACCACCGGCACGAGCCACACCACCAGTGTCCCGGCCGGCGGTTCCGTGATGCTCACGGTCACGGGCGGCACCGAACAGTCCGCGAGCACCTACGGCGGCACATCGAGCTTCTCCGGCGTGGTCGCGGCCAGCGCCGGTCTGAAGACGGTCGAGGTCTCCTACACCAACAACGCGTCCACGGCCCGCACGGCCACGCTCACCGTCAACGGCCAGACCCCCACGAAGGTCTCCTTCCCGCCGACCGGCTCAAGCCCGGGCAACATCTCCGTCAACGTCTCCCTCGCCAAGGGCAGCGCCAACACGATCGCCTTCTCGGGCGCCCCGACCTTCGAAGGCATCGTCGTACGGCCACTGCCCGGCAGGAACGGCACGCTGATCACGGGCACCGGGTCCGGCCGCTGCGCCGACATCGACGACAACACCATCGCCAACGGCACCGACGCCCAGCTGTGGGACTGCAACGGCGGCCAGAACCAGGTCTGGCAGTACAACAGCACCCGCAAGGAACTGGTCGTCTACGGCAACAAGTGCCTCGACGCCTACGACCTCGGCACCACCAACGGCACCCGCGTGGTCATCTGGGACTGCAACGGCCAGAACAACCAGAAGTGGAACCTGGGCAGCGACGGCACCCTCACCAACGTCAACGCCGGGCTCTGTCTGGACGCGTACGGCGCGGCGACGGCCAACGGCACGAAGCTGGTGCTGTGGACCTGCAACGGCCAGGACAACCAGAAGTGGACGGTGAGCTAGCGCGGCGGACCTAAGCGAGGCACACGACAAGAACACCGAGAGCCACGGCGCAGGTCAGCAGCCAGCCGGCCAGCAGACGGCGCCGCAGGTCGCGGTACCTCGCCTCGTACTCGTCCCGCAGTCTCCCGGCGCGCTCGGCCGTGCGCTGCCAGGAGACGCGGGCGAGTGCGAGGTACTCCGCCTCGAACCGCCGCTCCACCTCGCCCCGTTGCGCGTCCGTCAGCCAGTGCAGCGGGGCGCTGAAACGCGCGGCGGCCGTACGGCCTTCCTCCCGGGTCGCGGCGAGCAGCAGATGTCCCTCGATGTCGTTCAGGAACTCGTCGGTGACGCTCACAGAGCCGTCAACTCCTTCTCCGCCGCGGGCGCGTGATGCAGATCGAACGCCGGGGACTCGGACCGGATCCGCGGCAGGGTCAGGAAGTTGTGCCGCGGCGGCGGGCAGGAGGTCGCCCATTCCAGCGAGCGGCCGTATCCCCACGGGTCGTCGGCCTCGACCTGTTTTCCGTACTTGGCCGTCTTCCAGATGTTGTAGAAGAACGGCAGCAGCGACGCACCGAGCACGAACGAGAAGACGGTCGACAGCGAGTTGAGCGTCGTCAGGCCCTCCACCGCCAGATAGTCGGGAATCCGGCGCTGCATTCCGTTCACGCCCAGCCAGTGCTGGACCAGGAAGGTGCCGTGGAAGCCGACGAACAGCGTCCAGAAGGTCATCTTGCCAAGGCGCTCGTCCAGCATTTTGCCCGTGAACTTCGGCCACCAGAAGTGGAAGCCGGCGAACATCGCGAACACCACCGTGCCGAAGATGACGTAGTGGAAGTGCGCCACGACGAAATAGGTGTCGGAGGTCGGGAAGTCCAGCGGCGGTGAGGCGAGCATGACGCCGGTGAGTCCGCCGAAGACAAAGGTGACCAGGAATCCGAAGGCCCAGAGCATGGGGGTCTCGAAACTCAGTGAACCGTTCCACATCGTTCCGATCCAGTTGAAGAACTTCACGCCGGTGGGTACGGCGATGAGGAACGTCATGAAGGAGAAGAACGGCAGCAGGACGCCTCCGGTGACGTACATGTGGTGCGCCCACACCGTCACGGACAGACCCGCGATCGCGATGGTCGCCGCGATCAGACCCATGTAGCCGAACATCGGCTTGCGGGAGAAGACCGGGATGACCTCACTGATGATGCCGAAGAACGGCAACGCGATGATGTACACCTCTGGATGCCCGAAGAACCAGAACAGGTGTTGCCACAGCAACGCCCCGCCGTTCGCGGCATCGAAGACATGGGCGCCGAACTTGCGGTCCGCCTCCAG
>NZ_JBVKCZ010000015.1:0-206298 GCF_055634335.1 Streptomyces sp. NPDC111802
GAGGTGCTGGACCGGCACCTGCACCACCTGCGGACGCCCCCTGCCCAGCCCTCGGAGCAGCCGCAGACAACCCGCAACCTAACGAAGCACTACTAAGGCCTGTCCGGCGGATCATGCCGGCGTCGCGTGGCCTGGCACGCACATCTGCGGCGTTGTCGTCGGTCGCCGACGCTCCGCGTCGACTCCGTCCTCCGCCTTGCAGCTGCACGCACCAGACCCCGCTCGGGTCGGCTGGAAGGCGCCGTTGCCCTGAGCCGACCTGATCCGCCGGACAGGCCCTCGCCGCCGTACCGGAACGGCCTTGCCCACACCGTGCGCCCGGCGCACCCTGTTCCTATGGGTGCCAACGACGGCCCTACGCTCATCGGCTCGGTTCAGCGCGCCTTCCGCCTGCTGGAGGTGGTGAGCGCGCACGAGAACGGCGCGCCGGCGAAGCAACTGGCACGGGAGACGGGCCTTCCCCTGGCCACGGCGTACCACCTGCTGCGCACGCTGGTCCACGACGGCTATGTCCGCAAGCTCGACGACGGCGGATTCATCCTCGGTGAGCGGCTGCAGACTCTGCACACGGCGGGCCGGACGCAGGCCCTGCTCAGCCGGATCCGGCCGACCCTCAGCGCGCTGCGGGACGAGTTGTCGAGCGCCGCGTACCTCACCTTCTACGAGGAGGGCGAGATCCGGGTGGCCGAGATCGTCGACGGTCCGCGCGCTCCCCGGGTCGACCTGTGGGTGGGGTTCGAGGACGCGGGGCATGCCACGGCGCTGGGCAAGTCCGTGCTGCGCGAGCTGGACGACGAGGCGCGCAAGGAGTATCTGTCCCGGCACCCGCTCGCCGACCTCACCCCCAGGACCATCACCAACCCCCCGGAGCTGCTACGACGGCTCGACTCCTCCCCGATGGCCCCGGCGGTCACGGACATGGAGGAGTACGCCCTCGGCACGGTCTGTGTCGCCGTGCCCGTCTACAGCGGAACCACCCTCGGCTCGCTCGGCGTCTCGCTGCGGGCCGACCGGCGCTCCCGGCTGGAGGAGACCCGCGCCCGGCTGGAGGAGGTCAGGGCTCGGCTGCTCCCCACCGCGAACCGTGTGACCCGGGGTCTGTCGCTCACTATCTGAAATCGCTGTCCTTGTCCCATCGGGGTTGAACCTATTTCCTGAATAAAGCAGACATTTCCCCGGGAGTGTGCCCCCACGCACAGTGAGGACAACGGACAAGCAATGAGTCAGGCCCCCGATCACGGACCCGATCACGGACCCGACCACTGGCCGAGGCGACTGGTCGCCGCCATGCCCGTACTGCCCATGCTGCTCGTCTCCTGTCTCGTACTCGTCGATCTCGTCGGCGGGTCCGGGACGACCTGGGTACCGCTGCTCGCCACGGGACCCGCGCTGGCCGCCACCACCAGCGGGCCGCGCGGCGTCCTGTGCGTGGGACTGGTGGCCGCCGTCCTGGACGTGACCCTCGGCCTCCGCGGCGGCGCCCCCGGCAGCGAGCTGGCGATCACGCTGGCCGCGCTGCTGGTCGTCACGCTGGCGTGCGGCGTGGCCAGCGCGCTGCGCGAGCGGCGCGAGCGCGTGCTGGCCGCCGTCCGTTCGGTCGCCGAGGCCGCCCAGCACGCGCTGCTGCAGCCCGTACCGTCGACGGTCGGGCCGTTCCAGGTGGCCGTCCGCTACAGCGCCGCCGCGGCCGAGGCCCGGATCGGCGGTGATCTCTACGCCCTGGTGTCCACGCCGTACGGAGTCCGGCTGATCGTCGGCGATGTGCGCGGCAAGGGGCTGCCGGCGGTGGGGACCGCGGCCCTGGTGCTCGGCGTGTTCCGCGAGGCCGCCCATGACGAGCCCGATCTGCTCGACGTCGTCGCACGCATCGAGCGGAGCCTGGCGCGCAACCTGGGCAGCGACGACTTCGTGACCGCCGTGGTCGCCGGATATCCGCGGGAGGGCCAGCTGGAGGTGGTCAACTGCGGTCACGCGGCACCGCTGCTGGTGCGTGACTCCGTGGTCGAGCCGGTGGATCCGGACCGTCCCGCGCCGCCGCTCGGCCTGCGCAGCCTGTCCGGCGAGACCCCGGCGCTGCATGTGCTCCCGTTCACCGACGGGGACCAGCTGCTGCTGTACACCGACGGCGTCACCGAGGCCCGCAACCGCGACCGCGAGTTCTACCCGCTGGCGGAGGGTCTGGCCCGGCACACCTGCGACGAGCCGGTCGACACCGTCACCGCGCTGCACGCCGAGCTGCAGGCCCATGTGGGCGGGCGGCTCCACGACGACGCGGCCCTGCTGCTGCTCCGTATGCCGGCCACCGCCGAAACCCCCGCGACCAGCGAGGCGCCCGAGTCCGGCCGCGTCGGATCGTGCGCCTCGTAGACCCACCGTCCCCCTCAGCGCCCCGAAGGGGTGCGCCCCGCCTCCCGCCCGGATCTCCCGGTGGCGCACCCCGTGCTAGAAATGAAGCATGGCCGGATTCCTCGGCCGCCTGCGCTCCCTGTTGAGCGCGCGTACCGTCGCCCGGCAGGTCTTCGTGCTCCAGGCGGCGATCGTCATGCTTCTCGTCGTCGCCGCGGTGGTGGCCCTGGTGCTCCAGGTGCGCGCCGACAGCAGGCGGGAGGCCGGCAATCGCTCCCTCGCCGTCGCCGAGTCCTTCGCGAACTCTCCGGGTGTCGTCGACGCCCTGGCGGACCCCGATCCAAGCGCGGAACTCCAGCCGCGTGCCGAGGCGGCGCGTGCGGCCACCGACGTGGACTTCATCGTCGTCATGGCGCCGGACGGCATCCGCTACACGCACCCCAACCCCGAGCAGATCGGCAAGCACTTCATCGGCACCATCGCCCCGGCCGCGGCGGGCGGGATCGTACGGGAGACGTACACCGGAACCCTGGGGCGGTCCGTGCGGGCCGTGGTCCCCGTGACCGACGCGGGCGGCAAGGTCGTCGGCCTGGTGGCCGCCGGGGTGACGCTGGACAGCGTGGGCGGGGTGGTGGACCACCAGCTTCCGTGGGTGCTCGGCGCCGCTGCCGCCGCGCTCGCCCTCGCCACCGGCGGCACCGCGCTGGTCAGCCGGCGGCTGCTGCGGCAGACGCACGGGCTGGGGCCCGCCGAGATGACCCGGATGTACGAGCATCACGACGCGGTCCTGCACTCCGTACGGGAAGGCGTGCTGATCATGGACGGCCGGCGCCGGCTGGCGCTGGCCAACGACGAGGCGCACCGGCTGCTCGCGCTGTCCGCCGACGCGGAGGGGCGGCCCTGCCTCGCCCTGGGCATCGGCAGCGACCTCGCCCGGCTGTTCGCCTCGGGGCGGGACGCCACCGACGAGGTGCACCTCGCGCAGGGCCGACTGCTGGCGGTCAGCCAGCGTTCCACCGACCGGGACGGCGGCCCGCCCGGCAGTGTGGCGACGCTGCGGGACACCACGGAGCTGCGGACCATGACCGGCCGGGCGGACGTGGCACGCGAGCGGCTGAAGCTGCTGTACGACGCGGGCCTGGAGATCGGCACCACCCTCGACGTCACACGCACCTCGCAGGAGCTGGCCGACTTCGCGGTGCCGAGGTTCGCCGACTTCGTCTCCGTCGACCTGGCGGATCCGGTGCTGCGGGGCGAGGAGCCGAAGGAGGGCCGCACCGACATGCGCCGTGTCGCCTTCCAGGGTGTGCGCGAGGGCAGCCCGCTCTATCCGGTCGGCAAGCTGATCAGCTTCGGCCCGAACACACCGCAGGCCTTCGGCTTCGGCTCGGGCGAGTCGGTGCTGGAGGCGGACATGCCCGCCTTCTCCGGCTGGCAGAAACAGGATCCCGCCAACGCCCGCAGACTCGTGGACTTCGGGATCCACGCGATGCTCACGGTCCCCCTGCGGGCCCGTGGCGTGATCATGGGCATGGCCACCTTCTGGCGCGCCGAGCGGCCCGAGCCGTTCGAGCAGGAGGAGATATCCCTCGCCGAGGAGCTGGTGGCGCGTGCCGCGGTCAGTATCGACAACGCCCGCCGCTACACCCGCGAGCACACTCTGTCGGTCACGCTCCAGCGCAGCCTGCTGCCCCGGGCCCTGCCCGAGCAGAGCGCCCTCGACGTCGCCTACCGCTATCTGCCCGCGCACGCGGCACAGGGCGGGGTCGGCGGTGACTGGTTCGACGTCATCCCGCTGCCGGGCGCGCGGGTGGCGCTGGTCGTGGGGGACGTGGTGGGGCACGGACTGCACGCGGCGGCCACGATGGGACGGCTGCGTACGGCGGTGCACAACTTCTCCACCCTGGATCTGCCGCCCGACGAACTCCTCGGCCACCTGGACGAGTTGGTGGCCCGTATCGACCAGGACGAGGGCGGCGGCGAGACAGCGCCGATCACGGGGGCGACCTGTCTGTACGCGGTGTACGACCCGTCCTCCGGACAGTGCGCCCTCTCCCGCGCCGGCCACCTCGAACCGGCCGTCGTGCACCCCGACGGCAGCGTCGAGTTCCTGACCGTCCCCGGCGGGGCGCCGCTGGGCCTGGGCGGCAGCCTGCCCTTCGAGGCGACCGAGCTGCGGCTGCCGGAGGGCAGCGGACTGGTGCTGTACACGGACGGGCTGGTCGAGGACCAGGGGATGGACATCGACGACGGCCTCCAGCGGCTGCGCCGGGCGCTCGCCGCGGCACCGCCCACCGAGGGCCGGACGCCGGACGAGACGTGCAAGGCGGTCCTTGAGGAACTGCTGCCCGAGCGTCCGCGCGACGACATCGCCCTCGTCGTCGCCCGGACACGGCTGCTCCCGGCCGACCGCACACAGTCCTGGGACGTCCCGGACGACCCCTCGGCCGTGGCCCGGGTGCGGGCGGCGGCAACGCGGACGCTGGCGGACTGGGGGCTGGCGGAAGAGGCGTTCACGACCGAGCTGATCCTCAGCGAGCTGGTCACCAACGCCCTGCGGCACGCCACCGGCCCGATCGGCGTCCGCCTGATCCGCGACCGCGCCCTGATCTGCGAGGTCTCCGACGGCAGCAGCACCGCCCCGCACCTGCGCAGCGCGGCCACGACGGACGAGGGCGGCCGAGGCCTGTTCCTGGTGGCCCAGTTCGCCGACCGGTGGGGCACGCGGTACACGGCGCACGGCAAGGTGATCTGGACGGAACAGCCGCTGCTGGGTACGTCGAACGGGCCGACGGCGCCGTAACGCGTGCGACGCGCGACACGGGAGGGGACGGCGCGCGGCACCTCCCGTGTCCGGCATCAGCGGGACCGGCCCACAGAATCCTCCCAGCGCGGCGTCTCAGTCGCCGTGCGCCTCCAGCGCCGCACGCACGCCCGACTCGAGGGCGCCCTCGATCCACGACGGTTTCACCGACGTGTGGTCCCCGGCGAAGTACAGCGGCCCCTCAGGGGTGCGGATGGCTTCCAACAGTTCCGTGTGCTGGCCGGGAAGGAGCACGGACGCCTCGCCGTACGCGTACGGATCGCGCAGCCAGCTCTGGGTGCGCCCGGCCCCGGTGTAGAAGACCTCGACGCGCTGGCCGTAGACCTGTTGCAGGCCCCGCAGCGCGTGCGGGTACCGGGCGTCCTCGTCGAGGGAGTCCCAGCGGGAGGCGTCGTCCGCCCAGCTGTAGGAGGCGAGGACGACGCCGCCCTTGCTGCCCTCGACCGGGTGGGAGGGGTTGATCATGAAGCGGTTGGAGTTGTCGGAGACCGAGCCGCCGCCGACGATGTGCGCCGCCTCGGGCTGATCACGGGTGGCCCAGCGGTTGGCGGCGTAGTGCACGCGCTGCGCGTCGCTGATGTGGCCGGCCGGGACGGAGGGGTGGGCGCCGAGGAGGCTGCCGTCGGCGGGTGCCTTGCCCTTGCGGTAGTCGTCGTAGAGCCCGGGCCGTACGGCATCCAGCTCCCGCTTCCAGTCGGCCTCGCTGAACTCCCACCAGCGCAGGCCGAATTCGAGCAGCACCTTGGTCGCGCTGTCGTAGTGCAGCTCGGCGACCGCGCGCCGCTTCCGGTACGACATCAGCGGGCTGATCTGCACCTGCCTGAGCCCCGAGAACGGCACCGTGACGATCGCGAGGTCGGCGGTGAACTGCTCGCGCACGACCTTGCCGTCGCGTCCCTCGGAGACGGTGTCGATCCAGACGTGCGGGCCGTCGGCGCTGACGTGCGAGGTGTCGGTGGCGCCGGGCCGGCCGGGGGCCCAGTACTCGACGTGGGTCGCGCGCCGGTCGAGGCGCAGGATGTCGGCGACTTCCTTCAGCAGCGCGTCCGGGAGGGTCGCCGTGCCGCCGACCAGCTCCCAGAACGCGGTGTCGGGGCTGATCAGCGACTGGCTGATGAAGCTGTGGATGAAGGAGAGCGGCAGCCGCGAGGTGAGGTTCTCCAGCGTGCCGATCAGGTCGACGGTCCGTTCGTCGAAGCCCGCCTCCTCGGTCAGGAACCGGTACATCGACCAGTCGCCGTACTTCTGCACGACCCGCGCCCAGCCCTTGACCCGCTCGGGCATCGGCTTGTCGACGCGCTTGCCGTCGGCGCCGACGGTGCTGAACTCGTCGCGTACGGGGTCCAGTGCGCGGCGCAGAATGGTCGAGGACGGCGTGTCCCAGTACTCGCGCGGGACGCCGAAGGAGCGGTTGATCCGACGGGGTGCTCTGGCGTACTCGGAGCGGCGCACGCGGATGCCGTTGACGTGCAGCCAGGCGTTGTTGACGGGCTTGCCGTCCGCGTCGACGTCGACGAGGTGGAACCGGCGGCGCTCGACGCCGAGTTGGTCGATCAGCTGCATCACCAGCGGATGGCTGCCGGGGATGCGCATCGCACCGGCCTCCGCGTACTGGGCCGGGTCGGCGAACGCCTGTGCCGCGTGCTCGTGCCCGCCCGTGCGGAAGGTCTTGATGCGGCCGCCGACGCGGTTGCCGTTGGCCTCGACGAGCGTGACCTGGTGCCCGGCCCGCTTCAGCAGCCAGGCGGCCACCAGTCCGGCGGGCCCGGCGCCGACGACGAGGATCTTCCTGGCCGTCTTCGTCGTCGCGCGCGGCAGCCCGGAGTCGAGGATCTTCCGGTACGCCGGTGCGAGCGGCCGGTCGTGGTCGTCGACCAGCAGCAGGGCACGCGCGACGGCCAGGCAGGTGTCCCAGTCGGCGGTGGACTTCGGTCGCCGGAGGGCGGCGGGTGCGGCAGCCGCCGATGTGGGGGTCAAGGCGGCCAGGGCGGCCGTCGTGGCGGATGCCGTCGTGAAGTGCCGCCGGGACAGGGAAGTCGGGCCGGCAGGGGCACGGTGATTGTCCATGTGCCTTGGATACGGAGGCAGTTGGGTGACCGGAGGCCATTCCGTCGGTTCATCACCTGAACGGGCAAGCGCACCATCACGCGGCGGTGCCGGGTGTGCGTCCGCGCGCGGGTTTGTGGAGCGCGCATGACGAAACCGTTGACGGCGAGACGGGCCACTTTTATCTTCTGACCCGATCACGATCGGAATCACGAACTTCGTTCGAAATTACGGACAGGGACGGTCTCGCATGCCTCGGATGTCTCGAATGTTTCTGGCGATGCTGGTCGCGCTCGCCGCCTGCCTCGTCGCCCCCTGCTCCCCCGCCCAGGCCGCCGTCCCCGGCTCCCCCGCCGTGACCTACACCAACCCGATCGCGGAGAAGCGGGCCGACCCGCACATCTTCAAGCACACCGACGGCTACTACTACTTCACCGCGACCGTCCCCGAGTACGACCGCATCGTGCTGCGCCGGGCGACCACCATCCAGGGCCTGTCGACGGCCCAGGAGGTCACCATCTGGACCAAGCACTCAAGCGGAGTGATGGGCGCGCACATCTGGGCGCCGGAGATCCACTTCATCGACGGGAAGTGGTACGTCTACTTCGCCGCCGGCGCCACCAACGACATCTGGGCGATACGGATGTACGTCCTGGAAGGCACCGGCGCCAATCCGCTGACCGCCACCTGGGCGGAGAAGGGGCAGATCAGGACCCAGTGGGAGAGCTTCTCCCTGGACGCCACGACCTTCGTCGTGAACGGGGTCAGATATCTGGCCTGGGCCCAGCGCGACCCGTCCGTGAACAACAACACGGACATCTACTTCGCGAGGATGGCCAACCCCTGGACCATCACCGGCACTCCGGTGATGCTGTCACGGCCCACCTACTCCTGGGAGACCGTCGGCTACAAGGTCAACGAGGGCCCGGCGGTGATCCAGCACGGCGGCAAGGTCTTCCTGACGTACTCCGCCAGCGCCACCGACAGCAACTACTGCCTGGGCATGCTGACCGCGTCCGCGACCGCCGACCTGCTCAACTCGGCGAACTGGAGCAAGAGTTCGTCGCCGGTCTTCACCAGCAACGCGAGCACCAGCCAGTACGGGCCGGGCCACAACTCCTTCACCGTCTCCGAGGACGGCAAGTCCGACATCCTCGTCTACCACGACCGCGGCTACAAGGACATCACCGGCGACCCGCTCAACGACCCCAACCGCCGCACCCGCGTCCAGAAGCTGTACTGGAAGGCCGACGGCACCCCCGACTTCGGCATCCCGGTCGCCGACGGGGTCACGCCGCAGCGCTTCTCGTCGTACAACTTCGCCGACCGCTTCATCCGGCACTGGGAGTACCGGGCCCGTATCGAGGCCAACGTCTCCCCGCTCGCGGACTCGCAGTTCCGCGTGGTCACCGGCCTGGCAGGCAGCGGCACGGTCTCCCTGGAGTCCACCAACTTCCCCGGCTACTACCTGCGGCACAAGAACTCCGAGGTGTGGGTGGAGAAGAACGACGGCACGGCGGCGTTCGCGTCCGACGCCAGCCTCCACAAGCGAGCCGGGCTGTCGGACCCGGCGGGGGTGTCCTACGAGTCGTACAGCTTCGCCGGGCGCTATGTCCGGCACTACAACTACCTGTTGCAGGTGCAGGCACTGAGCACGGCCACGGACAGGGCGGACGCCACGTTCTACGCCCAGTGAGAGGGCAAGGGAATCAGAAGACGAGGGAATCAGAAGACGACGGACCAGCCTTCCCGGCCGGCCTGCTCGGCGGTGTACGAAACGCCGTCCACCTTGAGCCTGTCGGCGTCGAGGAGGCTGATCTCGCCGCCGTGGTTGCCGAGTTGGGCGCCGCCGCCGAGCCGGACGGTGAGACTGGCGCCGGCCGCGAGCGGGCCCGCCGGTACGGCTGAGCGCCGGCCCAGCCGGTCCTGGAGCTGCCAGCCGGTCAGGTCGACGGGGTCGGGTGAGGCGTTGAGGAGGGTCACGGTCTCGGCCTCGGGGGCGGGGCCGCGCGGGTTGACGAGCGCCGCGATGATCCGGACGGGCCGGGTGCCCGGCACCGGGCGTGAACCGTCGACGCCCTCGATGGGGTGGCCGGTGACGTCGTCCGTCTTCCAGGACTGGCTCTGGAAGGCGAGGAAGATCCCGACCCAGCGGGACTGCGCCGGGAAGTGGATGAGCAGTCCGCCGTCCTGCCAGACGCCGTCGTCGCCGCGGAAGCGGCCGCTGTTGCCCTGGTTCATATGGATGTCGTGGACGCCGTTGCCGGGCAGAAAGCCGAAGATCTTGTCCTTGACCCTGGCCTCGGGCCCCCAGCGCTCGCCGAACAGATGGACACGGGCCTCCTGGTCCGCGACCGCGCGGCGCACGGAGTGGTCGAGGAGGTCGGCGAGGTCGTTGTCGGGGCCCGCGAGGTCCGGTGGCAGCTTCCGCATCAGGGCCGGGTCGAAGAGGTTGCCGCGCACGAAGTCGAGGTTCGGGCCGCCGGGGCCGGGCGGCAGGGAGTTCCAGCCGCTCGCGAGTCCCTCCAGGCGGGCCGTGATCGGGTGCCGGAAGTCCTCGCTGACGAAGTAGAGCAGCTCGGAGGGCTGCTGCTGGGACAGGACATTGACGGCGGCACGGTAGTCGGTGCCCTGATCGTCGGTGATGTGGATCTGGTAGTGCGGCGAGTCGCCGCCACCCTCGCGCCGGGTGTCGACGGCTCGTCCGATCAGTACGCCGTAGGCCTTCAGCGGCATGACGACCAACTCCCCCTGCAGGCGGGCGGATTGCCCGCTCTTGGGAGGAAGGGTACGGGGTGGGTGCGGCATCCGAAGGCGAGTTCACCTCACGTACGTCTGCGCGCCTACACGGGCTGGACCGACTGCACGACCCGTCTACGCCCGCGCTCTGACCAGCGCGGATCCCACAGGACCGGCCCGTAGGATCACCTCCGTGGCGAACTTCCTCCTCGAACGGACCGTCCCGCTCCCCCTCCCCGAGGCGTGGCGCCGCCTGACGGAGTGGCCCCGCCACGCCGACGTGGTCCCCCTGACCCGCGTCCGCATCACGACCCCCGAGCCGACCCACGAGGGCACGCTCTTCGTCGCCCGCTCCGGAATCGGCCCGCTCTCCTTCGACGACCCGATGGAGGTGACGGTGTGGCAGCCGCCGGGGGACGACGACACGCCGGGCCTGTGCCGGTTGGAGAAGCGGGGCAGGGTCATGACGGGGTGGGCCGAGATCGAGGTGCGGCCCGGGCCGGGTGGGCGGGCGCGGGTGGTGTGGCGGGAGGAGATTCGGGTGCGGTTCGTGCCGGGGGCCTTGGACGGGGTGGTCGAGCGTGCGGCTCGGTTTGTGTTCGGGCGGGCACTGAACCGTCTGCTGCGACGGCCGTGACGGAGCTATCCGCCGACGCGACGGGTCGGGCCGAAGGCCGAGTCGGGCAGGAGCCGCCGCAGGGCCTGTCGGGACTCCGGGTCGGCCGAGCAGAGTAGGACGCCTTTCGCCGCACGGGTGAGCAGGATGCGGTAGGCGTTCCTGATCAGTCGGTCGGCTTCCGCGTCCGATACCCACTTACTCGCGAGCGTTGTGGAGTCGCTCTCCTGCCGCACCGTCGTCCAGCGTCCCTCGCGATGCACGAAGTCGGGCCCCAGCACCACACCGCACCAGTCGAACTCGAAGCCCGCGGCACCATGGATGGTGCCGACCTGCTCGAATCCGGAGGCGTCCCCGGCCCAGCGCCCCGGTGGGGTCGGCGCATGCCAGGGGCGACGCCAATCGCCGACGACGACCTCGCCCCTGACCTGCCCCTCCTCCTCGGAGGCGGGCACGGACCAAGGCCAGCACAGACCGGCCGTCATTCTCGCCGACTCGCCCTCGGCCAGTCGCCCCCGCAGGAACGTCTCCATCTCCTCCGGATCAGAAACCGCCAACACGTGGTAACGGCCGTCCTGCTGCCAGGAGACGGCGTCCGCGCCGTCGTCGCCCAGAAGGGCGGAGACCCACCGCGGGTAGGTGAGACTGCCGCCGAAGCGGAGGGGGTTGCGCAGGTCGACGTGCACGGTAGGCAGGCCCTTGTCACGCGCGGACTGCAGAATCCGCTCGGCGGAGCCGACGTGGTCGTGGCTCCAGGTCATGCCCTCGTCGACGAGGAAGACGGTGACGTCCGCGGCGTTCAGCAATCGCTCGATCTCCGGCTGAGCCGACCTCTCGGCCTTGGGGATGTAGCGGCCGTCCGACCTGGGACGGGTTAGCTGGGCGTCATCGCAGACCAGCAGCGGGAGCCTGGCGGGTACCCGGGAGCCTCGCGTGTCCGGGGAGGGCACGTGGAAGGGGAAGCGGACCCAGTCGGGCTTCTCCGTCCGGCCTCCGCGCAAGGCCACTCGCAGGCGCTCTGTCAAGTCGCGCAGTCCGGAGACGTACATCGTGTCGGGATGCGTGCGCCGGGCTTCGGAGAGCAGCATCAGAGCGGCGGCGGTCTTCCCCGTGCCCGCTGCGCCGCTCACCACGACGACCAGCCGTTCGCCACGGCGCAGGGCCGACCTCGCGTGGGCCAGGACGGCCGACTGTCCACCGAGGGCGTAGAAGGGGGGCCGTATGTCCAAGTCGGCGGCGGCCTGCAGTACGGTCCGCCGCGGAAGCAGATGCCCGGACAGCAACGCGTCCGCTGCCGGCGCCCCCGGCCCGGATCCCAGGCGTGACTTCAGATACTCCCTCATCTCGGCCCGCTGGTCGGCCGTGAATAGCCAAACGCGGGGCTCGTCGACCGGGGGCACCATCCGGTCGACCTCCGTTTCGCTCGCCTGAGGCAGGAAGACCAATGCCTCCAGGCGTTCGTGGGTCCGGTTCAGGACGGCGTGCGTGGCGACGAGCTGCTCCCAGCGGCTCCGGGCGCGCTCGACCGGATTGACCTCCTGGCGGACCGCCTTGCGGCCGGGCCTGCACAGTCGCGGATCCCCCTGATGGAAGGCCAGACCCCGCCATCCCCTCAACTCGACGACCAGGTACGACGGTTCACCACTCTCCGGATCCTCTCCCGCGAGCGTGACATCCGTGGACTCGTCCCCCGGCCCCGCATATCGGCCGATGATCACCTCGACGTCCCGGAGACCCGCCTCGACGAGCAGCTCCGCCAGCTCGCTCACTCCGCGCCGCCACTGACCCAGCTCTCCGCGCCGCAACGGGCCCTCCGGCGACGAGGCCCGCGCGGCCCGCACCTCTCGCTCGATCCATCCCAGCGCGTCCGGAACGGCCAGCGTCCCGGCCGGGGCGCGGAAGACCCGGCCGACCCAGGTCTCCTCATTTACGAGTGCGTCCAGCTCAGACGCACTCTCGGAGGCGGACGACTCGGGCTCGAGAGCGGACGCGAGCTCATAGACGTCCCCGCGGGGTGTGCGCAGCCGTACCGGTCCGTCCCCAACGGTCACGGTACGGGCCTCGCCCACGGGCACCGTCACCGTGCGCGTGGCATGTTCCGTACCGCCCTCGTCGGCCAGCACCTCGACCACCCGGGGATCCGTGTCCGGTACGAGGATGCCGGTGTCCTGCATGGTTCCGGCGCCGGCGCTCAGGGTCAGGGTGCCCCGGCCCCGGGCCACGGTCAGCACCGCGTCCCCGATCGACTCGACGATGAGAGCGACATCGGCAGCGGTCACGTCGGGCGGGGGGAGCGCCTGCTCCAGGCCTGCGTCGGGAACTTGCTGCGCCGCGGCCGTGACCAGCTGCCAGGCCCGCACACTTTCCCGCGCGGCCTCGGGCAGCCGGGACCAGGCTCCGGACAGCCAGTCGGCGACGCCCTCGCGCCGCTCCTCGACGAGGGCGCGCAGGGCGGGCGACAGCAGCTTGCCGACGATCTCCTCGCCATCGCGGAAAGCCAACCGCCCTGTCACGTCAAGCCAGTTGAGCCGTTCCTCCACGTAGAGTGCGGGCGAGATGTGCTTGTGTACCTCCGCCACGACCTCTCCGAGGCGCAGGATGGGGTCACCGGGGTCGGCGGTCGCCACCCGTTCCACGAGCTCTGCCCTCAGCACGGGCAGCAGCTCGGGACGCAGGGCCATCGCATACGGTGTCCGCGCGGCTACCCAGGCACTGAACCAGAGATCCGCCTCGTCACCCGCGTCCAGGAGTGGGAACACCTGGAGCCGTACGGCTCGGATCAATTCCGGTTCGATACGCGTGGCGACACTCAGGGCGGCAGCCAACTCGCGGGCACCCGGCGCTGGTTCGGGGAGTCCGCGCAGCGCCGCCGGAAAGGGCGGGCGGGACCGCAGGACGTGGCGGCGCGCGGCGGCCTCGGCCTGCGGTCCGGGGATCCTGACGAGCACGTCGAGGAAGGCGCGGTTCTGGGCTCGGCTCAGAGCCGCGGGGTCGGGAATGAGGGGGAGGACGGCGGGGCCGAGGGCCGCGAAGGCCGCTGCCTCGTCGGCGGTGCGGGGCGGGAGGTGGCCGGCGATGCGGTCCATGACCGCTTGGCGCACGGACGGTTCCACCTCGCGCGCCTCGGCCAGGCAGGAGGTGGCGAGCAGGTAGAGACGCAGCGCGGCAGAGCGTTCGTGCTCGGCGTCGCCGCGCTCGACGAGTTCCGCCATGATCTGCGCCCGTTCCCGTGGCCTGGCCAGCCCCACGGCGCTCAGCAGGGTGTCCCGCCACCTGTCGTCGTCCGCGTGCTGCAACAGCTCGGGGAGGTAGTCGTCGGCCACCAGGGTTCTCGCCGCGAGGAAGTCCTGGAACGCGCGGTGGATGAACGCGACAGCCCCAGGGGCAGGACTTTGCAGCACACCCGAGCGCTCGAGGAAGTGAGAGAGGATCTCCTCCGGAACGCGGTCGGCCAGAGACGGCATGCTCGGCAACGCGAAGGCAAGCTGCCTGACCGCGGCTTCGATCGACATCTCGGTCGTGCCGTTGCGAAGCATCCAGCAGGCCAAGCGCCCCAGCAACGCGTACTGGTCCCCCTCGGCCAGGCCGCTCACCGGCGACTCGATACCTCGCTCCGCGTCGTGCCGGACCAACATCTCAAGGAAAGCCGAGTAAAGAGCCGTCCGATCCCCGGGCAGTAAGCCTCGACGGTTCACGTAAAGGGCGCACAGCATCGCGCACATCAGGGGATTGCTCGCCAGGGCCGAGAAATCCGCCCGGGTGCGCAGGAGTTGGAGGAGCGACTTCTCGTACGCCCGGTTCTCCGCTTCGTCGGCCCCTGTCGCAAGCCTCGCACGGTACCACCCGCGCACGAAGGTCTCCCTGTCGTGCGCCGCCAGGGGCGGCAGGACCACGTCGGCGAAGCCTTCGAGGCCACCCTCTGGAATCGCTGGGGAGCGGCTGCTCACGATCCATCGGTTGCCGGGGTACGCGTCGCACATGTCGGCGAGCCATGCGAGTACCAGTCGCTTGTCGGAGGCGTTCACCTCGTCCAGCCCGTCGAGCAGCACAAGCCCCCGTCCTTCGGTGAGGACGCGAGCGACCCAGTCTTCGGGTTGCTCGAAATTGAGCGGGCATTGGACCGCCGAGAGAAACTGGCTCGGGAACGGCATGGCCCCACGCCGGATCACCGAACGCAGAGGGAAGAAGAACGGCACCACGGAGAGCCGAGTGACTCCCATCTCCAGGTCCAACTGCGCAGTTCGAACCGCAAGCCACTGGAGTGAGGTCGTCTTGCCCGAGCCCGCCTCACCGCGCAGGACGACCCGAGGCCCACCATCGAACACTCTGTCGATTGAAGCCACATGTGCGACCTCGAGCGGCAGCAGATCCGGCGTATAGTCCGCATTGAGACCGTAGACGGCCAACTTCCCATGTCTGGCGACGACATAGGCTTTGTACCGCGCCTCGAATGCCGAGTCGCGCCGTCCGGTGAAATCCAACGCTCGCGAGCACAGCGACCCGAAAAGCCTTCGACAATCCTGTTCCGTCGACGAGCTCAGCGAGCCGGCCCGCACCTCGGCCAAGATCTGAAAGGCCAGTTCGTCAGGACTCGCATCCCAGTCCCGGACCTCGTCCTGCTTCTGGGCGAGCAGCACGAGAGCATCCCGCAGCTTGTCGGTGAGGGCATGCGACTCGCTTGCGGGACCTTCCAGTTGGCCATGCGACCCGGCACGCAGCACCATGCGGGAGGCACAATCGCGCGCTAGGCCTTCGTCAACCGTGGCAGCGTCCCTGAAAGCGGCCTGCAGATACGGCAGGACGTCCTCCGCCGCCACCAGTTCCCCCGGACTCCGCTCCACGCACCCGAGTATGTCCGAGTCCTTTGCCTGCAACCATGCCGATCCGTCAGAATCCATCCGTGGAGGCTCTCGGGGGGAACACGCCCATATCGGTGGTCTGGCAGCGGCAGCATGTCTGGTCGCAGGCCGCGACACGGCAGAAGAAGTCCGTCGAGCGCGCCCGGCTCCAAGCTCTGGCCCTCGGCATCCTCGCGGCTGTCTCCGGTACCGCCGCCGCCCAGACGATGGACGCTTGGGCCCCGCTGGGCCGCACGCTCGCGTTCGTCGCCGCGTTGGCCGGTGCCCTGACTCCCCTGGTGGCTACGCGTTCCGGTCCGGGGCCCGCCGCGGACTGGATCCGTCTGCGGGCCATTTCGGAATCGCTGAAGTCGGAGACCTACTGCTACCTCGCCGGTGTCGCCCCGTATCGTGGCCCGGACCGTGACGCAGTGATCCAAAACCGCCTTGTCGAACTCGAACGCGACGCTGCCGACCTGGTCCACCACACCCCCGGAACAACGGCCGCCGACCGCCCGCTTCCCGACGTGAAAGACGTCGCAGGCTACGTCGACCGGCGCCCCGAGCAGCAGATACGCGAGTACTACCTCCCCCGGGCCCTGCGCATGCGCGGCCGGGTCACCATGATCCGCCGTCTCGAGGTGTTCTTCAGCCTGTGCGGCGCCGCCCTCGGCGCGACAGCAGGCGCCTTCGAGATCGACCGGGCCGGCGTGTGGGTCGCGGTCTGCGCGACGATCGCCACCGCCGTGACCGCTCATGGGGCGGCCTCGAAATACGGGTACCAGGAACTCGAATACACCCGTACTGCCCACGAGTTGAGGGCGCTGCTGATGACTCGTACGGGCCCGTCGGCGCTCACGGAGGCCGAGGAGGACGCGTTCGTCGCCGCATGCGAGGACATCATCTCGGTGCAGAACGACGCCTGGATGGTCAAATGGACGACGGCGTAAGGCGCACCCGGCATGATCGACGTGTTCATCAGTCACAGCTCGAAGGGCGATCCGCTGGCCCGGACGGTGCGCACATGCATCGTCGGCGGGCTCGCCGCCATGAACTACGGGGTCAAGGTGGACACCAAGGCCCTGAAACGGGGCCGCGAATGGTGTCTCCAACTGATGCGGTGGATGGCCGACTGCGGTGCCGCCGTCGTCCTGCTGAACGAAGCGGCCCTCAGCTCCCACTGGGTGCGCCGTGAGGTCAACATCCTGATGTGGAGACGGGCCCTGTGGCCGTCGCTGCGCGTCTTCCCCGTGCTGGTAGGAGATGTGACGACCAGTCGGCTCAAGGAGGCCGGCTTCGGCGACCTTCTTGCGCTGGAGTGTGTTCGCCTGCCGCACGAGGACGGCGAGGACGAGGAGGAGTACGCCCGGAAGCTCACCGCGGCCGTACTCGCCGAGTTCGCCGATCTGCCAGCGGTGAGAGCCGAAGCCGATCACATGCGCCACTGGATCGAGGACGTCGCGACGCTGCTGGACATGTCAGACGCCCCAGGGGCGTTACGGGCCGCGGGCCGGGCGCTGGGCATCGACGACCATGACCTCCACCTGTTGGACGCGCACGTCGGCGCCGGGGAGTTCCTCGCCCACCACATGCTGGCCACGGCCCCCGCAACGGGGCTCAGAACGGCAGTGCACGAGATCGCGCGCAGGCGGCGGCTGAGCAGCGACGACCTCGCCTCTCTCATCACTCTGCTCACGCCCACCTGGATCGACGGCGACGCGGCCCGACGGCTGCTGCCTCCCGACGGGCTGTCCGCCAAGCGTCTCGTGGCGCTGAACGCGCGGGGAGCTGACACGGCCGGGCAGTATGTGGACCGCGCCATGTGCCGGCAGATCATGTACTACCGGTTCCGTACCGCAGGCGGTATCCCGGTGGGCGAGGACGCTCTCGAAGAGCTTGCCGACGAGTGCGTGGAGGCGGTACGCCAGGTCCTGCACGCTCCGCCCTGGCAGGACCACCGCAAGTTCCGCCCGGAACCCGACTTCCTGCACTGCCTGATCCTCAACGTGCGCGAGGTACGCCCGCAGTTGGTCGAGCAGCTCGTCGCCCGGCTGCATGAACTGTTCCCCTGGCTGCTGATCGTGCTCTTGTGCGACGAGTGCGATCCGAGCCGGGCCCGGCTCGCCCCGCTGCTGAAGGATCTCGTGATCCTGCCCGACCTCACCGAGGACGAGGAAGCATTCGGCTACCGGCTCACCCACGAGCTCCGTGGCCTGCCCGATCGCCTGAACGGCCTGGAGGTAAGTGCATGAGCGGGGAAGAACCGGTCCGCGAACCGCGCAGCCTTGACGCTCCCGATCTCCGGAGCGACTCCGTCTACATCATGTCCGAGCGCATCGAGCTCGCGGTGAAGGTCGCCCTGGCCACAGGTCGGCCGCTGCTTCTGCGCGGGGAGCCCGGCTCGGGCAAGTCGTCGCTGGCACCGTACATCGCCCGTCAACGGGGCTGGCGCTACTACGAGCACGTGGTCACCTCGCGCACGGCAGGCAAGGACCTGCTGTGGACGTACGACCATGTGCGCCGGCTCAGTGACGCGCAGGTGCGCGGTGCCGGAGCGGGAACAGACGCTGAGCTCCACGACGAGGACTACGTGACTCCGGGCCCGCTGTGGTGGGCGTTCGATCCTCAGTCGGCTGCTGGCGACGGGAACTACGCTCGGCTCCGGCGCATCGATCCCTGGCAGGCACTCAACGAGCGCCGTTCGCCCGACAGTTCGGTCGTGCTGATCGACGAGATCGACAAGGCGGACCCGGACATGCCGAACAGCCTTCTGGTTCCGCTGGGTTCACGGTGGTTCCTGGTGCAGGAGACCGGGCAGATGATCCACCAGCGCCGGACCGGCGCCGGTGACGGAGACGGTCTGCTCGTCATCATCACCACCAACGAGGAGCGGGAACTTCCCCAGGCGTTCCTGCGCCGCTGTGTGGTTCTCTCGCTCGAGGCACCGGACGAACCGCGTCTGGTGGCAATCGCCGCGGCCCACTTCCACGTGTCCTACGGGGCGTTCACACCCGGGGACGAAACGCTCGCCGCAGAGCTCGCCGCCGCTCTGCTGGACACCCGCGCCCAGGCCCGGGAGAAGGGTCTGCGCCCGCCCAACACCGCCGAGTACCTGGACGCGCTGCACGCCTGCAAGCAACTGGGCATCGACACCAGGGACCGGCTCTGGCCGCAGCTCAAGGAGCTCACCCTCCTGAAGTCGCAGCAACCGGAGGCCTGACATGCCGTCGATGCGTTCCCCCGGCATCTGGCTCGGCGATCTCGCCCGGGCGGTCACAGCCGTCGGGGCCTCGGACCCTCAGGCCCTACGTGCCGTCGCCGACCTGCTCGGCATCACGCCCGCCGGGGAGAGAATCCGAACCGCCCCGCCGGGACACCAGGCCGACGATCAGCCGCTCTGGCTGCCACCCCCCACCTCGGCGTCCGGCGAGATGGGCACGTCCGACCTCGCGCTCCCCCCTCGCACGGCCCCGACCGTACCTGTGCCCCCGTCCGGTGAGGGCCCACGGCTTCTCACGCCGGTCTACCGCGAGCCCCGTACACCGACCGTGTGGGCCACCCCCTCGCTGCCGCCCGCCTCACGTGCCGCACGCCCGGCGCCCCGCCGCCCCCTCCTGGCGCCCCGGTCCGCGTCCGCGATCGTCCAGGCCGCGGTGTCGCGCCAGGAGGCCGACCGGGACGTGGACATCGAGCAGGCCGTGGCCCGGCTGGCCAAGGGCTTGCCGTTGCCCACGCTGCCCCGGCTGCCCGCAGCCACTCTGCGCTTCGGAGCACAGGTGCTGGTGGACCGCGGCATCGGCATGCAGCCCTTCCACCGGGACCAGGACGACCTCGCGACCCTCGTCAGGAACACCGTCGGGCACGACGCTACAGAGGTGCTCTACTTCGAGGACTCCCCGCTCGACGGGACCGGTCTCGAGGCACGGTGGACATGGTGCGCGTACGAACCGCCGCCCACCGGGACCCGGGTACTGATCCTCACCGACCTCGGCCTCGGTGGGCCTCCCCACGCACGGCGAGGCGGCCGCGTGGCGTGGGAGCGCTTCTTCGCACTGCTCGCCCGGGCGAGGTGCGCGGCCGTCGTGTTCGTCCCCTATCCTCAACGGCGCTGGCCCGACTGGGCCGCCGACCTCGTCCGCATGGTGCCCTGGGACCGCAGAACCACGGTCGGCTGGGTCCGGACGCACCACGCTCCCGCTGTCCGGCACAGCACCGGTGACCTTCACAGCACCGGTGCCAAGACGAACTGACCGGCAGGATCAGGCCACCGACCCGATTCGTCCCGTCGGCGTGGACGTGGACGTCGTGTCGTGATGGATCGGCGTGTGCGCGCCGGTCAGTGAGACCCCGCTGCCGCCCCGCCGGTTGGCGACGATCTCCGACGCGATCGACAGGGCCGTCTCCTCGGGCGTACGGGCGCCCAGGTCAAGGCCGATCGGGGAGCGCAGCCGCGCCAACTCCAGCTCGGTGACGCCGACTTCGCGCAGTCTCTCATTGCGGTCCAGGTGTGTGCGGCGCGAGCCCATCGCCCCTACGTAGGCCACCGGCAGCCGAAGCGCCGTCCGCAACAGCGGTACGTCGAACTTCGCGTCGTGGGTGAGCACGCACAGGACGGTCCTGCCGTCCACGTCCGTGCGCTCCAGGTACTTGTGCGGCCACTCGACGACGATCTCGTCGGCGTCCGGGAAGCGGGCCTTCGTCGCGAAGACCGGGCGGGCGTCGCACACGGTCACGTGGTAGTTCAGGAACTTGCCGATCCGTACCAGCGCCGACGCGAAGTCGATCGCGCCGAAGACGATCATCCGGGGGGCGGGGACGGAGGACTCGACCAGGACGGTGAGCGGGGCTCCGCAGCGCGAGCCCTGCTCGCCTATCTCCAGCGTGCCCGTACGGCCCGCGTCCAGGAACGCGCCCGCCTCCGCGGCGACCGTGCGGTCCAGTTCGGGGTGGGCGCCGAAGCCACCGTCGTACGTGCCGTCGGGGCGGACCAGCAGCGTCCGCCCCATCAGCTCCGGCGGCCCCGACACGATCCGTGCCACCGCCGCCGCCTCCCCGCTCGCGGCCGCCCGCAGCGCGGACGCGAGCACGGGGCATGCCGGGTCGGTGGAACGTACCGGGGTGACCAGGATGTCGATGACACCCCCGCACGTCAGGCCGACGGCGAAGGCGTCCTCGTCGCTGTACCCGAAGCGTTCGAGGACCGTCTCGCCGTCCTGGAGCGCCTGTTGGCACAGCTCGTACACCGCGCCCTCCACACAGCCGCCGGAGACCGACCCGATCGCCGTGCCGTCGGCGTCCACCGCGAGCGCGGCGCCGGGCTGGCGGGGTGCGCTGCCGCCGACCGCCACCACGGTGGCCACGGCGAAGTCACGGCCCTGCTCGACCCACCGGTGCAGCTCTTCGGCGATGTCCAGCATCTGTCGGTCTCCTTAACAGCGGTTGTGCGGAGGGCGGTTCACACTGACCGGCGCACCGGCTAGTGCACGCCCATCCAGCTCTCAATGGGATTGAGGGCGAAATAGACCAGGAAGATGCCTGTCAGGGCCCACATGAACGCCCCGATCTCCCGTGCCTTGCCCTGAGCGATCTTGATGGCGACGTACGAGATGACACCGGCCGCGACACCGGCCGTGATGGAGTACGTGAACGGCATGATCACGACGGTGAGGAACACCGGGATCGCGGTGGCCCGGTCGGACCAGTCCACGTGCCGCGCGTTCATCATCATCATGGCGCCGATCACCACCAGGGCCGCCGCCGCGACCTCGCCCGGCACGATCGCCGTCAGCGGCGTGAAGAACAGACAGGCCGCGAAGAACAGGCCGGTGACGACCGAGGAGAGACCGGTACGGGCACCCTCGCCGACGCCGGTCGCGGATTCGACGAACACCGTCTGGCCGGACGCGCCGGACACTCCGCCGATCGCACCGCCCGCGCCGTCGATGAACAGCGCCTTGGACAGGCCCGGCATCCGGCCCTGGTCGTCGGCGAGCTTGGCCTCGGTGCCGACGCCGATGATCGTCGCCATCGCGTCGAAGAACCCGGCGAGCACCAGGGTGAACACGATCATGCCGACCGTCATCGCGCCGACCTCGCCCCAGCCGCCGAACTCGACGTTGCCGAAGATCGAGAAGTCGGGCATGGACACCGCGCTGCCGTGCAGTTCGGGAGCGCCACTGGCCCACTGCTTGGGGTTGATGACGTCGAACGTGTTCAGGGCGACGGCGAGTACGGTGCCGCCGACGATGCCGATCAGGATCGCGCCGGGGACGCCGCGCGCCTGGAGCATGAAGATCGCCAGGAGCGTGACCGCGAAGAGCAGCACCGGCCAGCCGGCCAGTTCGCCGGCCGGGCCGAGGGTGACCGGGGTCGCCTCGCCCTGGTGCACGAAACCGGCCTTGTAGAAGCCGATCAGGGCGACGAACAGGCCGATGCCCATGGTGATCGCGTGCTTCAGCGCGAGCGGGATCGCGTTCATGATCATCTCGCGCAGGCCGGTGACGACCAGCAGCATGATGATCACGCCGTACATCACGCACATGCCCATGGCCTGCGGCCAGGTCATCTGCGGGGCGACCTGCGAGGCGAGGACGCCGGAGACGGAGAGGCCGGCGGCGAGGGCGAGCGGCACCTTGCCGAAGAAGCCCATCAGCAGCGTGGTGAAGGCCGCCGCGAACGCGGTCGCGGTGATCAGCGCCTTCTGGGCGACCGTGTCGCCCGCCGCGTCCTTGCCGGACAGGATCAGCGGGTTGAGCAGAAGGATGTACGCCATCGCCATGAAGGTCGTGACGCCGCCGCGCACCTCGCGCGCGACTGTGGAGCCTCGATGGGATATGTGGAAGTACCGGTCGAGCCACGACCTGCCGGCCGGGACGCGGGTTCCTTGACCCGCGTCCTCTGCGGCGGTCGTCGGCTCCAGTGACTGCTGGGTCATGTGGGCCTACTCCCAAGGTTCATAGGGGCACCCGCCTCGACCACCTGACGGTCGTCAACCACGTGCGCGGCTGCGGGATTTGGGAAGGTGCTTCGGCCGCACGACCCGGGGGACGGCCCGAGACGAACGAACAGGATCTGTGCTGCTGGTACTTGCGAGTCCCGACCTGCCGCGAGCGGTGCGGCGCGTCGAGTACTCCGGGCGGTGCGGTGGAGTGTGTGACGTTCCCTCACACCGCCCGGAGGGTCTTGCGGGATTCCTTACGCCGTGCCGGTGAGGTGTTCCGGCCGTACCGGCGTCCGGTTCAGCTCCAGCCCGGTCGCGTTCCGGATCGCCGCGAGGACGGCCGGGGTCGACGACAGGGTGGGGGCCTCGCCGATGCCCCGCAGCCCGTACGGGGCGTGGTCGTCGGCGAGTTCGAGCACATCGACGGGGATGGTCGGCGTGTCGAGGATGGTGGGGATGAGGTAGTCCGTGAAGGAGGGGTTGCGCACCTTCGCGGTCTTGGGGTCGACGATGATCTCCTCCATGACCGCCACACCGAGACCCTGGGTCGTACCGCCCTGGATCTGGCCGATGACGGACAGCGGGTTGAGCGCCTTGCCGACGTCCTGGGCGCAGGCCAGCTCGATCACCTTCACCAGGCCGAGCTCGGTGTCCACCTCGACGACGGCGCGGTGCGCGGCGAAGGAGTACTGGACGTGGCCGTTGCCCTGGCCGGTGCGCAGGTCGAAGGCCTCGGTCGGACGGTGCCGCCACTCGGCCTCGATCTCGACCGCCTCGCCCTCGAGCACGTCCACCAGGCCGGCGAGCACCTCGCCGCCGTCGGTGACGACCTTGCCGCCCTCCAGGATCAGCTCGGCGGTGGCCCAGGCCGGGTGGTAGGAGCCGAACTTGCGGCGCCCGATCTCCAGGACCTTCTCCCGGACCAGCTCGCAGGAGTTCTTGACGGCGCCGCCGGTGACGTACGTCTGACGCGACGCGGACGTCGAACCGGCGCTGCCCACCTGGGTGTCCGCCGGGCGGATCGTCACCTGTGTGACGCCCAGCTCGGTGCGGGCGATCTGCGCGTGGACGGTGACACCGCCCTGGCCGACCTCCGCCATGGCCGTGTGCACGGTGGCGACGGGCTCGCCGCCGACGACCTCCATGCGCACCTTGGCGGTGGAGTAGTCGTCGAAGCCCTCGGAGAAGCCGACGTTCTTGATGCCGACCGCGTAGCCGACACCGCGCACGACGCCTTCACCGTGCGTGGTGTTGGACAGACCGCCGGGCAGCTGCCGTACGTCCGCGCCCTCGCTGGACTCCCACTGGCGCTCCGGCGGCATCGGCATCGCCTTGACGCGGCGCAGCAGTTCGGCGACCGGCGCCGGGGAGTCGACCGGCTGCCCGGTCGGCATGATGGTGCCCTGCTCCATGGCGTTGCGCTGCCGGAACTCGACCGGGTCCATGCCCAGTTGCTTCGCCACCTTGTCCATCTGTGCCTCGTACGCGAAGCACGCCTGGACCGCGCCGAAGCCGCGCATGGCGCCGCAGGGCGGGTTGTTGGTGTAGAGGGCGATGGCCTCGATGTCGACGTCCTCGACCACGTACGGGCCGATCGCGAGCGAGGAGGCGTTGCCGACGACCGCGGGGGACGCGGAGGCGTAGGCGCCGCCGTCCAGCACGATGCGGCACTTCACATGGGTGAGCTTGCCGTCCTTGGTGGCGCCGTGCTCGTAGTAGAGCTTGGCCGGGTGGCGGTGGACGTGTCCGAAGAAGGACTCGAAGCGGTTGTAGACGATCTTGACCGGCTTCCCGGTCCGCATCGCCAGCAGACAGGCGTGGATCTGCATCGACAGGTCCTCGCGGCCGCCGAAGGCACCGCCGACGCCGGAGAGCGTCATCCGGACCTTGCGCTCGGGCAGGCCGAGGACCGGGGCGATCTGCCGCAGGTCGCTGTGCAGCCACTGGGTGGCGATGTAGAGGTGGACGCCGCCGTCCTCGTCCGGCACGGCGAGGCCGGACTCCGGGCCGAGGAAGGCCTGGTCCTGCATGCCGAAGGTGTACTCGCCCTTGACGACGACGTCGGCCCGCTTCGCCGCCTCGGCCGCGTCGCCGCGGAAGATCGGCTGGCGGTGGACGATGTTCGGGTGCGGGACGTGGCCGCTGTGGTGGTCGTCGCGGCCCTCGTGGATGAGGATCGCGTCCGGGGCGGTCGCGGAGGCCTCGTCGGTGATGACGGGCAGCTCGCGGTAGTCGACCTTGATCTTGGCGGCGGCGCGGCGCGCGGTCTCCGGGTGGTCGGCGGCGACGATGGCGACCGGCTCGCCGTGGTGCCGTACCTTGCCGTGCGCGAGGACCGGGGTGTCCTGGATCTCCAGGCCGTAGTTCTTCACGTCGGTCGGCAGGTCGTCGTACGTCATCACGGCGTAGACACCCGCCATGGCCAGCGCCTCGCTCGTGTCGATGGACACGATCTCGGCGTGCGCGACGGTCGACCGGAGGATCTGGCCCCAGAGCATGTCCTCGTGCCACATGTCGGACGAGTACGCGAACTCGCCGGTGACCTTGAGGGTGCCGTCCGGGCGGAGCGTGGACTCGCCGATGCCGCCCTTGGTCTGGGAACCCTGGGTGATCTTCGTAGGAGCGCCATTGGTGGGCATGCTGCTCAGACCGCCTCTCCCTGCCGGGCGGCCGCGAGGCGGACCGCGTCCATGATCTTCTCGTAGCCCGTGCAGCGGCACAGGTTGCCCGACAGGGCCTCGCGGATGTCCGCGTCGGTCGGGTTGGGGTTGTTCTCCAGCATCTCGTCGGCGGCGACCAGCAGACCCGGTGTGCAGAAGCCGCACTGGACGGCGCCGGCGTCGATGAACGCCTGCTGGATCGGGGAGAGTTCGGTGCCCTCGCCGGTGTGCGAGTCCTGCCCCTTGGCCGCCCACTGCTGGGCGTCCTGCAGCGAGGTACCGCAGGCACCGGAGGCGCAACCGCCGTGCTCCGCGCGCTGCTTGGCGAAGTCCGCGAGGCCCTCGACGGTGACGACCTCGCGGCCCTCGACCTGGCCGGCGGCGACCAGACACGAACACACCGGAACCCCGTCGAGCCGGACGGTGCAGGAACCGCACTCGCCCTGCTCACAGGCGTTCTTGGAGCCGGGCAGGCCCATGCGCTCCCTCAGCACGTACAGCAGGGACTCGCCCTCCCACACGTCGTCGGCTTCCTGCGGACGTCCGTTGACAGTGAAGTTGACACGCATTACGCGACTCCCTCCGTGAGGCGGCGGTCGCCGCGGTACGACTCCCAGGTCCAGGTCAGCGTGCGGCGGGCCATGACGCCGACCGCGTGCCGGCGGTAGCTCGCCGTGCCCCGGACGTCGTCGATCGGGTTGCAGGCACCCGAGCACAGCTCGGCGAACTGCTTGGCGACCGACGGGGTGATGATCTTTCCGTTGTCCCAGAAGCCGCCCTCTTCGAGCGCCGCGTTCAGGAACTCCTCGGCGGTCTTGGCCCGCACGGGTGTGGGCGCGGCCGAGCCGATCCCGGTCCGCACGGTCCGGGTCTCGGGGTGCAGCGCGAGCCCGAAGGCGCACACGGCGATGACCATCGCGTTCCGTGTGCCGACCTTGGAGTACTGCTGCGGCCCGTCGGCCTTCTTGATGTGTACGGCCCTGATGAGCTCGTCGGCGGCGAGCGCGTTGCGCTTCACGCCGGTGTAGAACTCGTCGATCGGGATACGGCGGCTGCCGCGCACCGACTCGACCTCGACCTCGGCGCCGGCCGCGAGGAGGGCGGGGTGGGCGTCGCCGGCCGGGGAGGCGGTACCGAGGTTGCCGCCGACGCCGCCGCGGTTGCGGATCTGCGGGGAGGCGACCGTGTGCGACGCGAGGGCGAGGCCGGGCAGCTCGGCGCGCAGGCTCTCCATGATCTTCGTGTACGGGACGGAGGCGCCGAGCCGCACCGTCTCCTCGCCGACCTCCCACTCGTAGAGGTCGCCGATGCGGTTCAGGTCGAGAAGGTACTCGGGCCGACGGTGGTCGAAGTTGATCTCGACCATCACATCGGTGCCACCCGCAATCGGCACAGCGGTGGGGTGCTCGGCCTTCGCGGCGAGCGCCTCCTCCCAGCTGGCGGGGCGAAGGAAGTCCATGACCGGCTCTCTTCTTCGTCTCGTGGGGTCGTACGGTTTGAGCCAGATCAGGTGCGGCGGGCCCGGCTCGTTCATGTGCTGTTAACGCGCATTGACGTCAGTACACAGCGCTGTGCTCCACCAGGGTCAGTCACGGAAACCATGAAGGAGTTGGCTGGCCAGGGTGGGCATCTTGTAGATTCGTATGAACGGAGGTCACCAGTAACCTCCACGTCTTTCTCTGGAAACTTCGGGCACGGCCCTGTGACCTGGGACACCGTCCGAAAGACGACGAGCACCGCCCCCGGCGCCGCTCATCGGCCCGCAGAACGGGCCGCACCGACAGACCCTTCAAGATTCATCGTAGGTTTCGAGACAAAGAACGGCGGCGACGAAATGCGGCTGCGCGCACTGCTGGACACGGACGCGCTGGGCCTCAAGCTGCTCGGCGGCGAGGACGAGCTGGATCGCACCGTGCGTGGTGTGATGACCACCGACCTCAGGGACCCCAGCCGCTACCTCTCGGGCGGTGAGCTGGTGCTCACGGGACTGGCCTGGCGTCGTAACGCGTCGGACTCCGACCCTTTCGTGCGCATCCTCGCGCAGGCCGGTGTGGCGGCCCTGGCGGCCGGTGAGGCCGAGCTGGGCGACATCCCCGAGGATCTGGTCGTGGCCTGCGCCCGGCACCGCCTGCCGCTGTTCGCCGTGCATGAGTCGGTGGCGTTCGCGACGGTGACCGAGCATGTCGTACGGCAGGTGAGCGGGGAGCGGGCCGGGGACCTCGCGGCCGTCGTCGACCGGCACCGCCGGATGATGACCTCGGGCCCCGCGGGCGGCGGCCCGGACGTGGTCCTGGACCTCCTGGGCTCGGACCTGGACCTGCGCGCGTGGGTGCTGTCGCCGGCGGGCCGGCTCATCGCGGGCTCGAAGGTGGGTGGCCCGGCGCTGCCCGCCGAGGTGTACGCGAAGCTGGCGGCGGAGCATCTGACGGCCGCCCGGACGGGCCGCCGCGGCCCGCACCGGATGGCCCTCGGCGGCACGACGTACTCCCTCTTCCCGATCCGCAGCAGCGGCCGGTCCCCGCAGGCCTCGCGGGATGTGCGCGAGACGGTGCTGTCGGACTGGCTGCTCGCGGTGGCGGCGGACGCGAGCGACTGGCCCGAGGAGCGGCTCGACCTCCTCCAGGGCGTCACACAGCTGATCGCCGTGGAGCGGGACCGCCGGGACGCGGCGCGCACGGTGCGCCGCCGTCTCGCGCAGGAGGTCCTCGAACTGGTCCAGACGGGCGCGGCACCCGCCGAGATCGCCGCGCGTCTGAGGGTCGCCGCACCGGTCCTGCTGCCCGGTCTGGGCGCGGCCCCGCACTGGCAGGTCGTGGTGGCCCGGGTCGAATGGGAGGAGGGGGACATCGAGGCGGGCCCGGTCGCCCAGGCCCTGCTGGAGGAGATTCTCGTCGACCCGCTGGCGACGGGCCCGGAGCCGTCCGACCGCATCGCGGTGGCGCACACCGGCGACGAGGCCATCGCCCTGGTCCCGTTGCCGGCGGTCTCGGCGGAGCACGACGGCTCGGAGGCCGGCATCCTCGCCGACGCGCTCCTGGAGTCGGTCCGCGAGCCGCTCGCCGCGGGACTGGACGGCGACGGCCGGGTGACGGTCGGCGTCAGCGCGGCGGTGCACTCGGCGGAGGGGCTGCGCGGTGCCCTGGAGGAGGCCCGGCATGCCCGCCGGGTGGCGGCGGCGCGGCCGGGGAGGGTCTGCGCGGCGGGCCACCAGGAGCTGGCGTCCCATGTCCTGCTCCTGCCGTTCGTCCCCGACGACGTGCGGCGCGCCTTCACCGCCCGCCTCCTCGACCCTCTTCGCGACTACGACCGCCGCCACCGGGCCGAGCTGATCCCCACCCTTGAGGCTTTCCTGGACTGCGACGGCTCCTGGACCCGCTGCGCGACCCGGCTCCATCTGCACGTCAACACACTGCGCTACCGAGTGGGGCGGATCGAGCAGTTGACGAGCCGGGACCTCTCCCGGCTGGAGGACAAGCTGGATTTCTTCTTGGCATTGCGGATGAGTTGACCTCATCGGGGCCCCGCCTCCGGTGACACCAAGTGCCGCCGCTGTCCCACGACTTTGTGAAATCCTTCACCCACCCTCTTGGCCGAGCGCGACGATTCGTGCTGAGATGCCGCAACCACTCAACAGCTCGATGGCGTGCTCGGGGAGGGCGAGGTGGCGTATACCGCCATGTCTGGTAACGGAACGACCGCCGGTGACGATCCACTCCAGACCGCGGTATGGCGGCTGCGCTCACGCGCCTGCTGGGCGGACGCGGCGGCCCTGCTCCAGCCGGTCACCACCGCACCGGCCGCGCTGCAACGGGCGTCACTGCTGGTGGAGCGCTGTCTCTACACCGAACAGGGCTGGGAGGAGGCAGAGGACGCCCTCCGCACGGCCGAGGCGCTCGCCCACGGTGACGACGAGCGGGGCGCGGCCGCTTGTGAACGAGGGCAACTTGCCTACGCCGCCACACTGCACGGAGTGCGCGACCGGGCCGACGAGGCGCGTGCGGCGCTGGGGCGGGCGGCGGCGCTGATCCCTCCGGGAGCGGCGGGCAGGGCCCTCCTCGACTTCCGCCGGGGCCTCCTGGCGGAGAACCTGGCCCGCTCTCCCCAGGCCGCCCGGGCGGCCTACCGTCGGGCTCACGCGGGCGCGACGGCCCATGCGGACCCGCTCCTGCTCTCCTTCACCTGGCGCCATCTGGCCGGACTGGCTCTGCGTGACGGCGAGTTGGCGGAGGCGCGCCATGGTTTCGCCGAGTCCCTGCGCATCCGGGAGGAACTCGGCTACCTGGTGGGTACGGCCCCCGCGCTGGCGTCCCTGGCCGACGCGGAGACCGAACCGGAAGCGGCCCGCCTCCGCGAGGAGGCCCGCCGCCTGTTCCGCCTCCTGGGCGGCGTCCCCACCTGGCTGGCCCGCCAACTGACACCGACGCCACCGGCGGCGGGAGCAGCGACGGCGTAGCGGGGGGGAGGGTTCGCCCCAGGGGCTCCGCCCCTCGTACGGGCCTCAGTGCGCGCCGGCGAAGTGCTCCCCCACCAACGACCGCACCACATCCAGATCCCGGGCGATCAACGCATCCAACAGCGCCGTGTGCTCCGCCGCGTCGGCGATCAGGTCGGCATGCCCCCGCCCCGACGCCCGCACGGGGCTCACCAGCGGCCACTGCGCCCGGCGATGCAGATCGTCGGCGATCTGGACGAGTTGTTCGTTGCCGCAGAGGGACAGCACCGCACGATGGAAGGTGCGGTCCGATTCCGCGTACGTCGCCCGGCACCCGGTCGACGCCGCCCGTACCGTCGCGTCGGCCAACGGCCGCATCTCCACCCACCGTTCGGAAGCCACCGTACGCGCGAGCCGCAACATCACCGGCACCTCGATCAGCGCCCGGACCTCGACCAGCTCCGCCAGCTCCCGAGCTCCACGCTCGACCACCCGGAACCCCCGATTGGGCACGACCTCGACGGCCCCCTCGAGCGCGAGCTGCTGCATCGCCTCACGCACCGGCGTCGCGGAAACCCCGAACCGCTCCCCGAGCGCGGGCGCCGAATACACCGCCCCGGGCGTCAGCTCACCGGTGACCAGCGCGGTCCGCAGCGCGTCGAGGATCTGCCCCCGCACCGACGCCCGCTGCACCAGCGGCCGCGGCCGCGGAATGGGCGTCTCGCTGTGCGTGTGCTCACCCCGAGCGGTGGGCAAGGAGGAGCCAACCCGGCCCCGCCCGGCCTCAGCGGCCCGCTCCCCCTCCACGCCACGCCCCTGCGGCGGCACCCGCAGCGCATCCGCGCGCACCTCCGAGCCGCCCTGATTTCCCGACACCGCGGAGCCCTGTGCACCCTGACTCACGGGTCCTCCTCCGGATGTGTCGGTACTTGGGGTCATTACGGCGGGTTGTTACTCACCCGTCAAGCACCATAGGCCCAGAACGCGACAGTTCAAACCGCAGCGATCTTGGGTAAGGTAAGCCTTGCCTTTTAAGTCTTACGGATCGGCGGTCCACATGTCCGTGCCCCCCATAGCCCTCGCCGACGCCTACACCCGTCTCACCGAGGTCCTCCCGGGGCTCGACATCACCCAGCCGACCACTCAGGAACAGCTCCCCCGGCACGCCGGATGGATCACCACGACCGCCCTGGCAGAGGGCGGCGCCGGCCTCGACGCCTTCCTGGACTGGGACGACGCACAGGTACGACGCGACTACGGGCACCCCGCCCGCCCGGACGTGGTCGCGAGCTTCGGCCTGCACCGCTACGCCTGGCCCGTCTGTCTGCTGATCACCGTGCCGTGGTTCCTGCTCCGCCGCGTCCCCCGCTTCCCCGTGACACATGTCTCGTACGACCGCACGGCCCCCGGCCTCGCCATGGGCCGCCTGGCCGCCCGCCCCACCAGCTTCGCGTGCCTTCCCGGCGACCCCGCCGCCGTCCTGCCCGGTGCGCGGGTGGTCCCCGACGAGGAGGCACTGCGCGCCGAGGTGCGCAGCGCCGTCGCCGAGCACCTCGAACCCGTCCTCACCGGTTTCGGTCCGCGCATGCGCCGACGCGGCCGCGCGCTGTGGGGCATGGCGACCGACGAGGTCATCGAGGGACTGTGGTACGTCGCCCACCTGTTCGGCGACGGTGAGCAGGACCGTGCGCGGCGCGAACTGGAACTGCTCCTGCCGGGCGCGACGAAGCCGTACGTGGGCTCGGCCGCCTTCCGTGAACTGACCGGACCGAACGGCGAGTCGCTGCCCACCCGGGACCGGGCGAGCTGCTGCATGTTCTACACGGTGCGCCCCGCGGACACCTGCGCCACCTGTCCCCGCACCTGCGACGCCGATCGGGTCACCAAGCTTCTGGCCGCCGCGAGTTGAGGCCCCCTCAGACTCGGCCGTAACCCCTGGTGCCGTAAGATCACCCGCGAGCGGGACACCCGTTACGGTTACAGGCGTTTCACAGATTCCTCACTTCGCGCAGGAACTTTCCGTGGAACCACCCGCTCGGGTAGTCTTGTTCGAACTCAACTCCCGCCCCTCAAGCGGCAGTTCGAGCAGAACGCCGCCCTGGGCATCCCCTTGCACTTCCTTGGCGGCCTCTTGCCCCGAAACCCCCTGAGGGCCAGCGGGATTGGGCCACTATGGCGGGCGTTACGCCCTATCCCAATGCAAGGGACCCCCAGATGAGATTGACCGACATATCGCTGAACTGGTTGCTTCCGGGCGCCGTCCTGCTCCTGGGCCTGCTGGCGGCGATAGCGGTGCTTCGGCGCGGGAAGACCTCGGGGAAGGACGCAGGCGCGGACGACTCGTGGGAGCGCAGCGAAGAGCGCCGTAGGCGCAAGGAGGCCATATACGGCACCGCCTCCTATGTGCTGCTGTTCTGCTGTGCGGCCGTGGCCGCCGCCCTCTCCTTCCACGGCCTGGTCGGCTTCGGTGAACAGAACCTCGGCCTCCACAACGGCTGGCAGTACCTCGTGCCGTTCGGTCTGGACGGCGCCGCGATGTTCTGCTCCGTCCTCGCGGTGCGCGAGGCCAGCCACGGTGACGCGGCCCTCGGCTCCCGGATACTCGTATGGACGTTCGCGGCCGCCGCGGCCTGGTTCAACTGGGTGCACGCGCCCAGGGGCCTCGGCCACGACGGCGCCCCGCACTTCTTCGCCGGTATGTCCCTCTCCGCGGCCGTGCTGTTCGACCGGGCGCTGAAGCAGACCCGCCGGGCCGCCCTGCGCGAGCAGGGTCTGGTGCCCAGGCCCCTCCCGCAGATCCGGATCGTCCGCTGGCTGCGGGCGCCCCGCGAGACCTACAAGGCCTGGTCGCTGATGCTTCTGGAGGGCGTGCGCAGCCTGGACGAGGCGGTCGACGAGGTCCGTGAGGACAAGCGGCAGAAGGACGAGAGCAGGCTGCGCCGGCGCGACCAGCAGCGCATGGAGCGCGCCCAGCTGAAGGCCCTCAGCCGGGGCCACCGCGGCCTCATCGGCCGCGGCAACGGGCGGCAGGCCGAGCCGCAGGCCCTGGAGCGCGCCTCGGCGCAGGTCACCGCGGAGCCTGCCATATCCACGGCGGAACAGCTGCCCGTGCGAACACGACCGTCGTTGCAGCCCGTACGCACCGGTTCTGACCCGGTCAAGGTCGACCTCACCGCGGAGGACGACACAATGGCGCTGCCCCGGCTCGACTCGCTGGAGCGCAAGCTCAAGGACCTTGAGCAGCAGTTCGGCTGAGCACGCATCTCATCGACGGGAAGGGGCGCGACCCGGGACTCGGGTCGCGCCCCTTCCCGTCGTCACACGCCGTCCGCGTACGTCGTCACGCGGCGTTCGCGTCGAGCTCGAACCACACCGCCTTCCCCACCCCGTGCGTCCGCACGCCCCAGGCGTCCGCGAGGGACTGGACCAGGGCCAGGCCCCTGCCGTTCGTACCGTGGTCGGCGTTCGGTACGCGCGGTCGGGGCAGCCGGGCCACGAAGTCCCGCACCTCCACCCGGAGTCCCTCCGGTCCGACGGTCGCCGTGAGCACGGCCTCCCGGTCGGTGTGCACGAGCGCGTTGGTGACGAGCTCGCTGGTGAGCAGTTCGGCTATGTCCGATCGTCCGGGCCTCCCCCAGTGCCGTAACAGCTCGCGCAGTGCCCGGCGTGCCTCCGGTACGGCCCGCAGGTCCGCCCGCCCGAGTCTGCGCCTGAGCTGAGGCGGCTGCGCGTGATCCCCGGCGCTCGCGGCCCTGTCCTCCACTGTCTCCACCGAGGAGGCCCCGACCACTATGGGACCGCCTCCTCGCGCATGCCTCTTCATGACCCCCGCCCGCGTGCCGATGTCGGTTCCCCTCCTGGCTCGAACACGTTCACGGGAACCATTCCCAGTAGGAACGGCGGCAGTCATGTCGAATCGTCAACGACCAGGTGTTCGGCCACGGTTGGGGCGGTCCACGGCGTTGGATGAAACCTGGAACGTCACCCGCCGGCCGCCCGGAGGCCGCCGTACCCGGCGGCCGGTCCGCGTCCGTCACCGGCCACGGCCCGGCTCAGGAAGCGAAGGGCCACGCTCGGCGAGGGAACGCGAGGCGAACATCCGATCCCGGCGGGAGACGGCCGACCAGTGCGGTCCCGCACGGCATCGGGCCGACTCCGCTGCGGGCGCCATGACCGCAGGGGACCGTATCGACTGCTCATTGCGCGCTGCCGATCCTGCCGTACCGGACGCAGCGGTGGGGTGGTGCGTGGACTGGACGCCGGTGTGTCCCGCGGCGAAGCGGCGGCACGCCTCCGGCCACCTTCCCGCAACCTCTGAAACTGGCCGGAATTCGCGCTCTCGGCGTCGAGGGCGCTCGCGGGCGCCTGGGCGGTGCTGCTCCCGTTGGCAGGTGGTGCCGTGACGGGTGCGGGGCCGCCCGCCCGACCCCCGTGCGGGAGGGCGGCCCCGCTGTCGCGGTGGTCGTGAGGCGCGTCGGTCAGTGGAGCTTGTCGACCGCGGTGGTGGTCGTCTTCTTGAAGGCCTTCACCGGCGCGTCCGTGAAGTCGCCCATCTGCCCCCACTGCACGACCGTGACGGTGCCGCCGTCCCGGCCGACCGAGACGAGGTGGATGTCCATGGCGCCCCACGAGGCGCGGGTCGCGAAGCCGTGGACGCGGGCGCCCTCCTCGACAGGCAGACGGCCGTAGCCCTTGTAGTCGGCCTCGACGTCCGGGTCGGTGTCCATCCGCGTGACGCAGCGCTTGACCTCCTTGTCGAGCCGGGTGGCGAGGGCCTTGGCCTTGGCGCTGTCGCCGACGACGATGTTGAGCTGCTGGGCGCCGGTGTCGAGGTCGGTGCGGAAGGTGCGGTACCGGGAGTCGTGGGCGAGCAGCGCGTCGCCGAAGCAGTACTGCATCTCCTCCGGGATGCCGTCTGTGACCTTGTCGGCGGTCCAGGAGGAGGAGGGGTGCGGCGGCAGTTCGGACGCCGCGAGGAACTTCGGCGCGGGTGTCCTCGTAGCGGCGCCGGCCGGTGCGGCGCAGAGGGCGGTGCCGGCGGTGAGGCCTGCGACGGCGAGTGCGGCGAGCACGCCGGCTCGGGTGCGCTTGGGCATGGGTGTCCCCCGTGGATGAGATGAGTGCCTGAATGCATCAGTGCGTGAACGTACGGAAGTGGGCCGTCACCGGCGCCGGTCGGTCCGTCATCGACGCCGGTTGGTCCGTCCGGCCCCGGTCGGTGCGACACCAGAAGCATCAGCCGTCACAGCGGGCGGCCGCAAGCGCCGTCGCCCGATCCGCGACGGTGGAACCATCCCAGCCCTTCTGACGTGCAGGTATATGGAGTCCCTGGGATGCCGTCCCGGGACGGGGCGGACATGGGAGAACAGTGTCGGAAGCACAGGACGACGACGTCCAGGAGTTCGCGGCCTTACTCAGACGCCTGAAGGAACGCACCGACCGCAGCTACGGTCAGCTGGCCCGCCGTCTGAACATGAACACCTCCACGCTGCACCGCTACTGCGCCGGCGACGCGGTACCCGTGGACTTCGCCCGCCTGGAACGCTTCGCCGCGCTGTGCGGGGCGACGCCGGAGGAGCGACTGGAGCTGCACCGCCGCTGGATCCTGGCGGTGGCGGCAAGGCAGCGCTCGCGCACGGCGGTTGCCACTGCGGCCGCCTCCGGCACGGCCGACGCCGCCCCCTCCGACAGGGCCCTCCCGCACCCGGCCACGGAATCCGCCGAGAACCCGGTCGAGGACCCGGCACCGACCGACCCTCCCCGTCACCCCTGGTACCGCCGTCGGCGCCTCCTGGTCTCCGCGGCCGTGGCCACCGCTCTCCTCGCCACGCTCGGCAGCCTCTCCGCCCTCCCGGACGACCGCCCCAAGGGCGGCGACTCCGTCCAGGCCGTCGATCCGCCCCGTACGACCGAGCCGGAGCCGGGCGCCTCGCGCCCGAAGTCAGCCAAGTCCCCGAGCCCGTCCGCCACCACTCCCTCACCCTCGGCCGGCGCGTCGAAGAAGTCCTCGGCGAAGCCCGGCGAAACCGCCGACCGGCCCTCGAAGGAAGCGGGTCAGCAGCAGCCCCCGACCGGTGTGCCCCTCACCTGGAGCACCGACTCCCATGTCTGGCAGGCCGGCTGCGGTCACGACTACGTCATCGCCAAGCCGCCGCGGCAGGTCCCGCCGCCCCCGGCCCCGCAGGACGCCGCGACCTGGGCGGCGACGCAGAACGCCGTGCACGGGCGGCAGACCCTGGTGGAGATCACGGTGCAGGGCCGGTCCTCCACGGCCGTCGTCCTGGACGCACTGCGCGTGCGCGTCGTCGGCCGGTCGGCGCCCAGGGAGGGCACCAACTACGCCATGGACCATGGGTGTGGCGGAGCTCTGACGCCCCGTTACTTCGAGGTCGACCTCGACAAGGACCGGCCCATCGCCCGCCCGGTCGACGGCAACGACACGGGCGTCACGATCCCGGCGATGCGCCTGCCGTACCGGGTGTCCGCCGAGGACCCGGAGGTGCTGCTGGTCGACGCGCGGACGGTGACCTGCGACTGCGCCTGGTACCTGGAACTTGACTGGTCGTCCCAGGGCCGCAGCGGCACGGTCCGCGTCGACGACCACGGCCGCCCGTTCCGTACGACGAGCACCAAGGGCCTGCCGAACTACGCGTACGACACCTCGGCCCGCGCCTGGGTGCCGTGGGAGGAATAGGAAGGCTCGCAGCTCACCGCGCCTCCCACACGGCGGCCGCCGTACGGTCGTCGGCGTACCCCTTCACCCGGACCTGGGTGTCGGCGAGGAACTCGGCGAGACCGGGCGGTTCGAGGCCGGACCACCGGCCGGTCAGGTGGGCGGCGAGCCCGGGTTCGCCGCGCAGGGGGTCGGCGAGGCCGCCGGTGCACATCAGCAGGGTGTCGCCGGGGCGGGCGACGGAGGCGCGGAAGCGGAAGGGTTCGCGGGGCGGTTCGGGAGCCGGCTCGTAGGGACTCGGCGGGGTGGTGATGCCGAGGTCCATGGTGAGGCGGTCACCCTCGGGGGTCTCAGCCGGCAGGGAGCCGAAGCCGACGACGGGTTCACCGGTGACATCGGTGACTCGGGGCTCGATGTCCTGCCATTCGCCGTTCCGCAGGCGGAAGAGTCCGCCCTCGCCGACGCCGAAGAAGACACGCGTACGGCACTCGGGGTCGGCCGGGAGCAGGAGGCAGCGCAGGGTCGCCGCGTACTCCTCGGGTTCGATGCCCTGTTCGGCGGCGCTGGCGCGGAGTTTGCCGAGGCTGCGGTCGGTGAGGCGGTGCAGGCCCGACTTGAGGTCGCCGCGCCGCGCGGCCCTTATGTCCTCCGCGAGCCTCGCGTGACTGCGGCCGACGGCCCGGCCGATCCAGTGGCAGGCCTCGGCGGCGGCGCGGTGCGCGCCCGGGGTGGCTCGGGCGCCGGTCGCCATCGCCACCAGGACCAGGGCGTGGTCGCCGGTGCCGAAGCGGGCGGTGAGGAGGGAGTCGCGGCGCGGTTCGCCCCGGTAGCGGGCGGAGTCGCCGCGCAGGGAGACGGCCCGCAGGGTGCAGGTGCCGTAGTGGGCGCCGTCGAGCACGGTGTCGGCGACCAGGTCGTCGAGGTCGTCCGGGTCGGCGGGCGGCAGGGCGGTGGGTTCGGCGGCGTAGGTGGGAGGGCCGTCGCCCACGTAGTCGAGGGAGCGGGTCGCGGGTGTGGGGGCGGGCGCTGCCGGGGTCGGCTGCTCCGGGACCCGAGCCGGGGGTGTCTCGACCGTGAATCCCGGCGGCTTCGGCAGACCGGGCGGAAACGCCGGCGCACGCTCCACGGGATCCGCTCCCGCCCTCGGTGACGGGACCGGGGGGCCCGTCACCGAGCGCTGGTTCACCGCCCCCGCGGCCGAGGCGAACCGGTCGTCCAGAGAGTCGGGGGCCGTCGTCGGGCCCGTGTCCTCGGTGAGGTCTCCGTACAGCTGCCCCCACCAGTCGTCCTCGCGGCCGGTGGGCCTACCCCCCTGCTGGTTCATGCCCCCAATTGTCCACCGCACGGCCCGGATGAAAACGGGGCATCAGGAAAATCCGGCCCCGCCAGGCCACCTTCTGACGGCTCGTCGGGTGACACCTTGAACAGCCTTGCGAAACACCAGAGGAACGCCGGGCAAAAACACGGCGATGATGTGCGGAGACCGGTTGGGTGGGCCGGTTGTGCGGGCCGGTTGGGCTGGAGCGGCACGGGCTCGCCGAGGAGTACCGGACGGGGGCCGCCGAACCTGCCGTGCACGACCTGGTCGAGGTGGTGATCGGCGCGGCCGCGGCGTCCCGGCGCTTCCTCCAGTCGCAGCTCGACGCGAGCGAGGAGGAGTGCGCGTTGGTCACCGGCGGCCCGGTCGCCGTCACCGGGGCGGAGACCGACGCGGAGGAGCGGGCCGCCGATCGCGGTGTGCGCTATCCGCCGCCCTCGGCCGTGCGGAGCGGGTGCGGGTGGTGGAGCGGGTCGCGGCCAGGCTGGTGATCGCCGACCGGACGCTCGCCCCGGTGCCGCTGATCCCGCACACCGCGGAGTCGGGCCGCGCTGGTGGTGCACGCGAGCGGGCGGCCCCGACGACACCGATCTGGAGGCGCTCTCGCTGCTGCCGGGCGCTCGCTGAACTGCGCGTTCCCCCGGGCTCCGGCAGTCTGGTCAGATGGGAGTATGGGACCTCCTGCTGGTCGGTCTGGTCCTCCTGCTCGGCCTGTGCGGAGTTCTGGTGCCCGGCGTGCCGGGGTCGTGGCTGGTGTGGGCCGGGGTCATGTGGTGGGCGGTGAAGGATCCGCAGCCCGTCGCGTGGTGGGTGCTCGTGGGGGCCACCGTCGCGCTGTTCGTCTCCCAGGTGGTGCGCTGGGCGCTGCCGCCCCGCCGACTGCGCCCGAACTGGGCCGGCAGACGTACGACGGTGTACGCCGGTGTGGGGTCCTTCCTGGGCTTCTTCCTGATCCCCGTGCTCGGCTCGATCCCCGGCTTCTTGGCCGGCGTCTACCTGGCGGAACGCCTCCGCCTCGGCCGCCACGGCGAGGCGCGGGCCGCGCTGCGGACGGCGATGCGGTCGGGCGGGTCGAGCGTGCTGGCGGAGCTGTTCACCTGCCAGTTGATCGCGGGGGCGTGGTTGGGGGCGGTGATCTGGGGCTGATACATCGGGCCTCTCTCTTTCTCTTCGCCTCACCCTTGACGGTCGATGACGCATTCTCTACCTTGCGTCCCGGGATAGCTCCGATGAATCGCAGGGAATCGCCACGCAGCTGAATCAGCCGCCGGGAGGCGCCATGCCCAGCCCGTCCAGACGTACCGTGCTCGCCACCGGATCAGCTCTCGGCGGGACCCTCCTCGCCGGCGGACTCCCCGGCGGACTCCCCGCACAGGCGAGCGCGACCGCCCCGGAAACCGACGCCCCGGCCCGCCCCGACCCCTGGCGCACCGTCCTCGACGACGCCGACCTCGTCTGGCGGCGCATGCCGGCCACCTGGTACGAGGGCCCCTTCCTCGGCAACGGATTCCTCGGTTCCGGCATCTACGCCGAGCCGGGTGCCGGGACGCGGGCCGTGCGCTTCAACGTCCAGCACTCCGAGGTCCAGGACCACCGTCCCGAGTTCGGCTCGCTCTTCGGGCTGGCCCGCCTCCCCATCGGCCACTTCACGCTGGAGCCGGTGGGCACGATCACCGGCCTGGACTGGCGGCTCGGCCTGCGCGACGCGGAGCTCACCGGCACCCTCACCACGGACCGGGGCACCCTCGCACTGCGCGCCCTCGTGCACAACGACCGCTCGGTCCTGGCCGTCGAGGTCACCCCGAGCGCGGGTGAACGCGACTTCCGCTGGGTCTTCCACCCCGCGGAGGCGATCAGCCCCCGGGCGGCCTTCAAGCCCCTCCCCGCCGGCTACCGGGGCAACCCGCCCGCCGAGGTCGCCGAGCACGACGGTGTGTCGGCGGCCGTCCAGCCCCTGCTGGCGGGCGGGCAGCATGTGACGGCGTGGCGGGAGCGGAGCACGGGCGGGGCACGGACGCTGTACGTCCATGTCGCGCACTCCCACCCTGGGACGACGGCGCTGGACCGGGCGCTGAAGGCCGTACGCCGCACGAGCCCGCTCCCCTACTCCGCGCTGGCGGCGACACACCGGGCCTGGTGGCACGCCTACTACCGCAAGAGCTTCCTCTCCCTGCCCGACGCCCGGATGCAGCGCTTCTACTGGATCCAGCTCTACAAGGCCGCTGCCGCCGCCCGCCGCGACGCCCCCGTGATGGCGACCAGCGGCCCCTGGCTGGAGCCCACCCCGTGGCCGAACACCTGGTGGAACCTCAACGCCCAGCTGGAGTACTGGCTGATCCACGGCTCCAACCACCTCGAACTCGACGCGATCACCCGGTCGTTGAGCGCGTTCCGGGACAACCTGGCCAAGGAGACTCCGGCCCCGTACCGCACGGACTCCCTCGGCATCCCGCGCACCACGGACCCGACCCTGGTCAACGGCGCCGCCGACCCGCTGACCGGCTACGGCGTCGGCGTCCCCGGCCAGGACCCGCCGACCCCCGAGGTCGGCAACCTCACCTGGGCGCTGCACAACGTCTGGCTCAGTTACCGCCACACCATGGACGAGTCGATCCTCAGGGACGTCCTGTACCCCTTGCTGCGCAGGGCGATCAACTACTACCTGCACTTCCTGGAGCCCGGCCCGGACGGCAAGCTGCATCTGCCGGCCACCTTCTCCCCGGAGTACGGCGGCGACTCACGGGACTGCAACTACGACCTGATGCTGCTGACGTGGGGTTGCCGCACCCTGCTCGACTCGGCCGAACTCCTCGGCATCGACGACGCGTTGGCGCCGCGCTGGCGCGAGGTCCTGGCACGGAGAGCGGCCTACCCGACCGACTCGAACGGCTTCATGATCGGTGCGGACATCCCCTTCGCGAAGTCCCACCGCCACTACTCGCATCTGCTCGCGGTGTACCCGCTGTACGAGCTCACCGGCCGCACGCCCGACGAACGGGCCCTGATCGAGCGGTCGTTGGCCCACTGGGTGGGCTTCGAGGGCGCGCTGCAGGGCTACACCTTCACGGGCGCGGCGTCGATGTCCGCGCTGCTCGGCAAGGGCGAGGACGCGCTGCGCTACCTGGGGGAGCTGATGTCCCGCTTCGTCCAGCCCAACACCATGTACAAGGAGTCGGGCCCGGTCATCGAGACGCCACTGTCGGCGGCCCAGTCCCTGCACGACATGGTCTGCCAGTCCTGGGGAGGTACGATCCGCGTCTTCCCCGCTCTCCCGGCCGGCTGGGCGGACGTGACGGTGCACGACTTCCGCACCCAGGGCGCCTTCCTGCTGTCGGCGGTCCGCGAGGGCGGCGTCACCCGCTGGGTACGGCTGACCAGCGAGGCAGGCGCGCCCTGCGTCGTACGGCACGGCATCACGGGGCCGTTCGAGGTGCGGGACGGGCGGGGCCGACCGCTGCGGTGCTCGGACGCCGGGGACGGAGCGATCCGCATCCCTCTGCGCAAGGGCGACTCGGCGCTGATCACGCCCCGCGGCGTACGGCCGGACCTGACGATCGCGCCGGTACGGGCGAACGGGGAGGCTCCGCGTTGGGGGCTCCCGGCGGAGTAGGCCCAGGGCAGTAGGGCGAGCGCCCGATGCGGCGCCGGGGCGGGCGTGCTTCGCTTGCCGTATGACCGGTTTCAGCGAGGCCGAACGCGCATACCTGACGTCACAGCGACTGGGACGGCTGGCCACCGTGGACCCGGCGGGCCAGCCCCAGGCGAACCCGGTCGGCTTCTTCCCGCAGGACGACGGGACGATCCTGATCGGCGGACGCGCCATGGGCACCACCAAGAAGTGGCGCAATCTGCGCGGGAACCCCAAGGTCGCTCTGGTCGTCGACGACCTCGTCGGGGTACGGCCGTGGCGGGTGCGCGGGATCGAGATCCGCGGGGACGCGGAACTCCTCACCGGCCCGCACGGGCTGGGCCCGCACTTCAGCGAGGAGGTCATCCGCATCCATCCGCGGTGGGTGCGCAGTTGGGGGCTCGACGAGGGCTAACCGACCGGAAGCGTGCCCTCCAGCGTGAGCAGTCGCACCTTGCGGTCGAGGCCGCCCGCGTATCCGGTCAGTGCCCCGCCGGCCCCGATCACCCGGTGGCAGGGGCGCACGATCAGCAGCGGGTTGGCACCGATGGCGCCGCCGACGGCCCGCACGGCCGGGCGGGAGGCGCCGATGCGCGCGGCGATCTCGCCGTACGTCGTGGTGGACCCGTAGGGAACGTCGTCGAGGGCGGCCCAGACCCGCTCCCGGAACTCACTGCCGGCCGTGCTCAACGGCAGCTGGAAGTCCTTCAGTTCACCGGCGAAGTAGGCGGCGAACTGTTCCTCGGCCGCGCGGAAGAGCGCGGGGTCGCGCCGCCAGCCGTCCTGGACGGTACGGCCGCCCTTCTGACCGGGCACGGAGACGGAGGTCAGGGCGCCGGTCGCGGGGTCGGCGGTGAGGAGGAGGGGGCCGAGCGGGCTGTCGAGCTCGGTCCAGTGGACGGGGGTCGTGACCATCATGATTACTCCAACTCCCCTGCTGCACACAGGTGTTGCCAAGCGTAGGAGCGCCAGGGGCGCCAGCTGTCGGGGGCGTCGACGCCGGGCGGGGCGACGTCCGGGTCGCCGAGGGCACGGGTGCGGATGACGGCGACCGTACGGGCGTCGAGGCCGGGCAGGGCAAGCAGCGCGCCCTGTGCCTCGTCCCGGTCGGCGCCCGGGTCCAGCCGTACGGCCCCGTCGGCGAGGGCGGCGGTGAGCGCGCCGAGGGGCCCGCGCGGCTCGGCCTCGGCGAGGACGGCGGCCTCGGGGAACAGATGGGTGAGGCCGTCGCAGGGCGCGTCGAGCGCCTTCCCGTACCGTCGCACCAGTTCCTCGGCCGTCTCCGGCCCCACCAGCACCCGTACGGCGAGTTCCTCCGCGTCGGCGGCCCCGGGCGAGCGCAGCCCCGGCCGGGCGGCGACGAGCGGACCGAGCCGGGCGTCGGCACCCAGCCGCTCGTCGACGGCGTAGGGATCGGCGTCCAGGTCGAAAAGCCGCCGAAGCCGCTGTACGGCGGTGGTCAGATCACGCAGATCGGTGAGATGAAGCCGGGCGTCGAGCCAGCCGCCGGGGTGGGCCGCACGCGTGTCCTTCCCCATGTCACCCACGCTCTCCTCGACCGCGACGACGGCGCTTCCGTGAGGCAGGCGCAGGGTGCGGCGGTAGGTGCGCCGGCCGGCCGGACCGGAGACCTGCTCGATGCCGGGTACGGCCTCGTACTCCAGCAGGTCGAAGACGGCACCGGCCTCATAGGACCCGCGGTGGGCGAGCCGCAGGGGGATCCCGGCCGAGGGGGTGGCGGTACGCCGGGAGGGGTGGCCGCCGCGTGGTGCGGCGGCGCGCAACTCGCTCGGGGTCGAGGCGTACACCGCCCGGATCGTGTCGTTGAACTGCCGCACACTGGCGAACCCGGCCGCGAACGCGATCTCCGTGATCGGCAGGTCGGTGGTCTGGAGCAGCACCCGTGCGGTATGCGCCCGCTGAGCGCGGGCGAGCGCGACCGGGCCCGCGCCGAGTTCGGCGGTGAGCTGCCGCTGCACCTGCCGGGCGCTGTACCCGAGCCGCGTCGCGAGCCCGGCGACGCCCTCCCGGTCGACGATCCCGTCGCCGATCAGCCGCACGGCACGGCCGACCACGTCGGCCCGCACGTTCCACGCGGCCGACCCGGGCACGGCGTCCGGCCGGCACCGCCGGCAGGCCCGGAAACCCGAGCCCTGCGCGGCGGCGGCCGTCGGGAAGAACCGCACGTTGTGCCGCTTCGGGGTGACCGCCGGGCAGCTGGGGCGGCAGTAGATGCCGGTCGTTTCGACGGCGAAGAAGAACTCGCCGTCGAAACGGGCATCACGGCTGCGTACCGCCTCGTACCTGGTGTCCTCGTCCATCACGGTGTCCAGTGTCCGCCGTGCCGCGGGGTGGGGCTAGCGGAAAACGGACATGGCACTGTCCGACACGGACCGCACGGACCACACCTTTCCATGGGACCGTCACCTGGAACGCCCCCGCTTCGCCTCCATCGCCGCCCTTCCCTCCGCCCCCTTCCGCTTCCAGTCCTTCTTGATCTCGGCCCTGAGCCGCGCGTCCGTCTTGGCCACGATCCACTGGTTCTCCCGCATCAGCTTGCGGTAGCTCTCCAGCCGGCGCGGTGGCAGCGAACCCTCGTCGATCGCGGCCAGTACCGCGCATCCCGGCTCGCTCTCGTGCGCGCAGTCTTGGAAGCGGCACCGCTGGGCCAGTTCCTCGATCTCCGCGAAGACCTGGCCGACACCGGCCTCGGCGTCCCACAGCCCGACGCCGCGCAGCCCCGGTGTGTCGATGAGGACACCGCCGCCTGGCAGGACGAGGAGGTTGCGCGTGGTGGTGGTGTGACGGCCCTTGCCGTCGACGTCGCGCGCGGCCTGGACCTCCATCACTTCCTCGCCGAGCAGCGCGTTGGCCAGTGTGGACTTGCCCGCTCCGGACTGACCGAGCAGCACGGAGGTACCGCCACCGACGACCGCGGTGAGGACATCGAGCCCCTCCCCCAGGGTCGCGCTGGCGGTCAGCACCGGCACACCCGGCGCCGCGGTCTCCACGTCCTGGACGAGATACGAGAGCGTCACCGCGTCCGGCACGAGGTCGGCCTTGGTGAGGACCACGACCGGCTGCGCGCCCGACTCCCACGCCAGCGCGAGGAACCGCTCGATGCGGCCGAGGTCGAGTTCCACGGCCAGTGACACGGCGACGATGGCGTGGTCGACGTTGGCGGCGAGGATCTGCCCCTCGGACCGCTTGGAGGAGGTGGAACGCACGAAGGCGGTACGGCGCGGCAGATACGCGCGTACGTACTGCGGGTTCCCGGCCGGTTCGACGGCGACCCAGTCACCGGTGCACACGACCCGCATCGGATCGTGCGGGGTGACGAACGCCGTGTCGGCGCGTACCGGACCGTCGGCGGTGACGACGTCGCACTGCCCGCGGTCGACCCGCACGACCCGTCCGGGCAGCAGCCCTTCGGCGTCGTACGGGGTGAACGCGTCGGCCCAGCCGGTGTCCCAGCCGTAGGGAGCCAACGCGGGGAAAACAGAGGTGGAAGTCAACGGGTGACCCTTCACAAGGGTGGCCCCGGCAGCCGCGTACACATGACGCGGAGAGATCAGGTGAGGTCAGCCGGCGGCCACGGAGGTGGACTTGACGAACTGGATGCGGGCAGTGCTCATCGCAAAGACAGCCATCGGTCGACACCTCCCTTTTCACACTCGATCGGCGACCGCGGCACGCGGCGCGTCGGAACAACGGTCACTCTAGAGTCGGCCCACCATGTCGCGCCACCGGTTTTCGGGCGGTGAGCAAGGGTCAGTCGGCCGTCGCGCAGTCGTGCCCGTTCAACGTGAAGTCGGACCCCGCCGAGTTCTCACCCTCCCAGGAGGCGATGAACCCGAAGGAGAGCGTGCCGTTCGCGGGGACCGTCCTGTTGTAGTCGGCGGCCTTGGCACTGACCCGGGGGCCGTTCTGGGCGAAGCTCGCGTCCCACATCTGGCCGACCTGCTGGCCGTCCGGGAAGGACCAGGCGACGCGCCAGTCGTCGAGGGCCTGTTCGGAGGTGACGGTGATGGTGGCCTGGAAGCCGTCGGGCCATTCGTTGACGAGGTCGTAGTCGACGCTGCAGGTCGGCGACTGGCTCGTGGACGGGTCGGGTTCCGGGTCCTCCCCGCGGGCCGTGGTCGACGTGGTGCCCTGGGGTCCCGGCTCGGGGTTCTCGGGCTCGGGCGAGTCGTCGCCCTTCGGGGCGCTCTTCGACGGGGCTGGGGAGTTCGTGGACGGCTGCGTGGCGGCCGTGACCGGCAGGGAGAAACCGGGGTCGGCGACCGGCTGACGGTCGGACGGGTCGCCGCCCGCCGTGGTGCCTTCGCCGGTGGAGCCGCCCGGCATCATCGACACCGCGAGGGCGAGTGCGGAGACGAGGACGGCCGCGACGAGCAGGCCGCTGCGCACGACACGCGCCTTGTGCGCGCCGGGGTCCGGCGGGCCCGCGTCGGCGTCCGCCGAGCCGGGGCGCCCGGCTCCGAGGCGCACTTCGGAGGCCCGGCGGCGGCGCTCCAGATAGGCGAGGCCGCCCCAGCCGATCACGCCGCCGGCGAGGGCGCCGGGCAGCCCGCCGCCGGACAGCCGCAGACAGGCGGCGGCCTCGGCGCACTGGACACAGGTGGCGAGGTGGCGGGAGAGGTCGTCGGGGGTGTCGGCGCCGTTCGAGCGGGTGACGGCGTCGAGGAGGCGGGCGTAGCTGCGGCACCGCGCGTCCATCGGAGTGTCGAGGTGGTTGCGCTGGCAGCGGTCCCGGAACAGGCCGCGGACCTGGGTGAGTTCGTCGGTGACGGTGGCCGGGTCGAGACCGAGCCGGCGAGCCACGACGGTCTGTGGCAGCGCCTCCACCTCGGCCAGCCACAGCAGCGCGGCGTCCGGTTCCTGCATGTCGCGCAGTCCGCGCAGCGCGAGCGGGCGCTGCAGCGGGGGTCCGGTGTAGCGGGCGGCCTTCTCGGAGTTGAGCCACAGGCGCAGGTCGGGGTCGAGGTCGTGGCCCTGGCCGTTCTCCTCCCAGGCGGCCGCCGTGGTGCGTACGGCGGTCAGGAGGAGGGGGATCCGGGGCAGCCGGGCCGGGCGGCGGCCGGCACTGCGGAAGGCCCCGGCCTCGGCCTCACGGGCCTCACGTATACCGGCGGAAAACGCCTCAGCGGCCAGCTGGTTGGCGGCCGAGGACCCGGCCGTGCACAGGTCGGCGTACGACAGCACGGCATCCCAGCACTCGGAGAACAGCGCTGCCTCGGTGGCGTCCTGGGGAGTCGGCAGGTCGGGCATGAGTCTCCTGCATCCACATGCGAGGTCAACTCGCCATATTGGCAATGGAGTTGGGGGGAACCTCGCGGCAGGACATGAGCCTTTCACGTTTCCGACACAACTGACAAGCGCCGTATTCAAATGTCATGACAGACCGACGCGCCCCACAACCGCAGTCACTTGTACGGACGCGGGGCCCGTTTGTCTCACCCGTACCGTCGCCTAAACGGTCGTGGACTCCTCGGCCGGCAGGCTGTCCATGAAGGAGCTCACGGAGAACACCGCGCGGCCGGGGCCGGGCGGGCCGTAGCCGGGGGGCGAGGACAGGCCGAAGTCCTCCATCGTCTGGCGATAGGCCTGGAGCAGCCGGATGTGGTACTCCAGCGGCGCGCCCTGCGGGTTGGCCTTGCCGAGCGGGGTCGTCGGCTCGGGGCACCAGGTGGTGAAGCGCGGCGTGATGCCGTGGGACATGAAGAAGCGCAGGCCCTCGGTCGTCGAGGCGATCGCCTCGTCCACCGTCGTGAAGCCGAAGGGTTCCGCCATCTCCACGCCCGCCACGAAGTTGGGGATGACGTTGCGGGCGCCGAAGATGTCGGCGGAGTCCAGGATGCGCTTGTGCCACTCGTCGCGGCCGACGTAGCGCTCCTTGCCGGGGCAGTACAGCTCGAACAGCCGGCGGTCCCACACCTCGTAGTTGGGGTGGTAGATCTGCACGCCGTAGTCCTTGAAGCGCTGGACGTCGTCGCGCGGCAGCGCCTGGGCGACGACCTTGCCGATCCAGCGCCCCGGGAAGCGCTCCTCGATGGCCTTGGCGTAGTGGCCGTAGAAGTCGGCCTCGTCGCGCCCGGCGACCGTCTTGGTGATCGCGCCGCCGGTGAGGGTGTAGGCGGTGGACGCCTTCGCCGTGTCGTACCGGTCGATGATCTCCAGGGCCTCGAGGACCTCCTCGACGTCCTTCACTCCGGTGTACGGCCGGCCCGCCGCCTTGTGTTGGCGCCAGTTGTGGTTGATGTCGCAGTACTGGCACTCCTCCTTGGCGCCGAAGTACTGGCAGACCCGGAAGACGGTGAGGTAGATCAGGTAGCCCCACTGGATGGTGGGGGCGACCTCCATGACCGACTTCCCGCTCGCGAGGGTGTGCCGGTAGTACTCCGGCATCGGCGGCACACCGACGTCGGCGATGCGCTTGCCGTCGAGGTAGAGGCCGAGCATCCCGTCCTCGTCGGCCGCCACGCGATAGGGCGACGACGGGTTCACGCGCACCGAGACGACGGTGCGCCGCAGGTCGTACGGGCCGCCGGTGAGGATGATCTCCTCCGGCGGGCGGCGCAGCGCGGCCTCGCCCAGCTCGGGCAGGGTGCCGTGGTCGAAGGAGAAGATGAAGTACGACTTCGGCTTGACCTCGCCGTTCTCGTTGTCGCTGAGGGCGGACGGGTCGAAGGCCACCCCGCCCCGGAGCAGATCCTCCTTGAAGACGGCTTCCCGCGGAACGTGCGGGAATCGCTCCATCAGATCCTCGACCAGTGCGGTGCGGCTGCCCATCCGTAATCTCCTCCCGGCTCAGGCGTACGACTCCTCACGGTATGCCCCTGCCTGAGCCCGAGCCGCATCGGGTCCCCTCCGGGCCCCCGTGTCAGCCGCACGCCGGACGATCGCAGGGCGCCGGAATTCACCCTGCCCGGTGCGCCGACCGGGCGTACGGGCGCCGCCGGAGGACGCCTGCCCCTAGGCCTCCCGCCCCAGCGCCGCAGGGTCGACCGGGTGTGCCGGTTCCTCGCCCGCCACCAGTCGTTCGGCTTCCTCCGTCACCGCCAGGCCCAGGCGGGACGCCTCGTTGCCCTGGGAGCCCGCGAGGTGGGGTGTGATGAAGGCGTTCGGCAGGTCGTACAGGGGGGAGTCGGCGGGCAGGGGCTCGGGGTCGGTGACGTCGAGGATCGCGGAGAGACGGGCCGTGCGGAGCTCGGCGATCAGGGCCTCGTGGTCGATCAGGGCGCCGCGCGCGGTGTTGATCAGGACCGCACCGTCGGGCATCAGGGCCAGCTCGCGGGCGCCGATGAGGTGGCGGGTCTCGGGGGTCTCGGGGGCGTGGATCGACACGACGTCCGACGTGCGCAGCAGCTCGTCCAGCGGAAGGAGGGGTACGCCGAGAGCGGCGGCGCCCGCTTCGTCGACGTACGGGTCGGCGAGGGCGGGGACCAGGTCGAAGGGGCGCAGCAGCTCGATCACCCTGCGTCCGATGCGCGAGGCCCCGATGAGGCCGACCCGGCGGCCGTGGTTGCCGATGCCGGGGACGAGCCCCCAGCCCGGGAAGGCGCGTTCGGCGCGGAGGCGGTCGCGGGCGGCGAAGAGGTCCTTCCCGGCGAGCAGGATCATGGCGAGCGTGTACTCGGCGACCGGCACGGCGTTGGCCACCGCCGCCGAGCTCACCGTGATGCCCCGCCGCCACAGCTCGGGCGTGGCGAGGCCCTTGACCGAGCCGGCCGAGTGCAGCACCGCGCGCAGCTTGGGGGCGGCGTCGAGTGCGGCCGCGTCGAGGCGGGGGCAGCCCCAGCCGGTGACGAGGATCTCGGTGCGGGCGAGGGTGTCCGCGAGGCGCGGGTCCGTGAAGTCCTCGGCCACCAGGGCGGGGTCGATGTCCACCGACTCCCGCAGTCTCGCCAGCACCTCCGGCGGGAAGACCTGCGGCACGTTCCGGGCGGACATGGCGAACAGGGCAAGCGGCCGCTGGGTCAAGGACGTGGCCTCCGGTCCGACGAGAAGTGATTGGAAAGCGCTCTCCACGCTAGGCGCCGCGGATGAGAGGGTCAACGCACACGCATTCACCTTGAAGGACGGCAAGGATGACCGAGACGATCACCAACTGGGCGGGCAACATCACCTACACCGCCAAGGAACTGCACCGGCCGTACTCGGTCGAGGCGATCAGCGCCCTGGTCGCGGGCAGCGAGAAGGTGCGGGTGCTGGGCAGCGGGCATTCCTTCAACGAGATCGCCGAGCCGGGCCCCGAGGGCGCCCTGCTGTCGATCGCCGACCTGCCGCCGGTGATCGAGGTGGACCGCGCGGACCGTACGGTACGGGTCGCGGGCGGCGTACGGTACGCCGAACTCGCCCGCGCGGTGTACGCGCACGGCCTCGCGCTGCCCAACATGGCTTCCCTGCCGCACATTTCGGTGGCCGGCTCGGTCGCCACCGGCACCCACGGGTCGGGGATCGGCAACGGCTCGCTGGCCACGTCCGTGCGGGAGGTGGAGCTGGTCACGGCGGACGGTTCAGTGGTGACCGTCGGCCGGGACGACCGGCGGTTCGGCGGTGCCGTCACCTCGCTGGGTGCCCTCGGCGTCGTCACCGCGCTCACCCTCGATCTGGAGCCGTCCTTCGAGGTCGAGCAGCACGTGTTCACCGAACTCCCGCTGGACGGGCTGGACCTGGCGTCGTTCGAGACGGTGATGTCGTCGGCGTACAGCGTGAGTCTGTTCACCGACTGGCGCGAGCCGGGCTTCCGGCAGGTGTGGCTCAAGCGGCGCACCGACCGGCCGCTGCCCGGTTTCCCGTGGGCCGCGCCCGCGACGGAGAAGCTGCACCCGGTGCCGGGGATGCCCGCGGTCAACTGCACCGAGCAGTTCGGGGTGCCGGGGCCGTGGCACGAGCGACTGCCGCACTTCCGGGCGGAGTTCACGCCGAGCAGCGGGGCCGAGCTCCAGTCGGAGTATCTGCTGCCGCGCGAGCACGCCGTGGCGGCGCTGCGCGCGATCGACGGGATCCGGGGCACGGTCGCCCCGGTGCTCCAGACCTGCGAGGTGCGCCTGGTCGCGGCCGACGCGCAGTGGCTCAGCCCCGCCCACGGACGGGACACGGTGGCTCTGCACTTCACCTGGATCGAGGACACCGCCGCCGTACTCCCGGTGGTGCGGCGGCTGGAGGACGCGCTGGACGCCTTCGCGCCACGGCCGCACTGGGGCAAGGTGTTCGCCCTGCCGGCCCAGGTCGTGCGCGGGCGGTATCCGAGACTGGCCGACTTCCGGGCGCTGGCGCGGGAGCTGGACCCGGCCGGGAAGTTCGCCAACGCGTTTGTGCGGGATATCCTCGGCGGCTGATGCAGCGGTGGGTCGGCGGCTGATACCCGCCGGTTCCCCCACACCAGGCGCTTCCAGCGGAAAGACTTTCTACAGCCCCTTTCCTAACCCCTTGTAGAAAGTCCGCGCACACCATAGCCTTGCGCCGCGCCGGTGCCGACGACGACCCGGCCTGGACTGAAGGGACGGGGGCACCTCCGGTGAAGCGCACCTCACGTGACATCCGCACAGCGAACCGCTACGAGGTGCTGCGCCAGATCATCGCCGCCTCACCCACCTCCCGGCAGGAGCTGGCGGCCGCCACCGGTCTCTCCCTCGCCACGGTCGCCACGCTCGTGGGCGAGCTGCTCGACCTCCGGATGATCACGGAGGTCGGCTTCGAGGACTCGGCCGGCGGCCGCCCCCGCGGGCTCGTGGCCGTCAACGCCTCCGGCGGCGCCCTGATCGGCGTCGACATCGCGGAGACCTACGTCCGGGTCGAGCTCTTCGATCTCGCGCTGAACGTCCTGGCCCGCGCCGACGAGGGCATGCGCCCCGGCGAGAGCCGCCCCGAGCAGGTCGTCGGCCATGTCGCCGCCGCCGTCGGCTCGGTGGTCGCACAGGCCGGTGTGGAGGGCGCGCGGGTGCTCGGCGTGGGCGTGAGCGTGCCGGGTCAGGTGGACCGGGACACCGGTGTCTCCGAGTACGCCCCCAACTGGGACTGGCACGACGTGCCGGTGCTCGACCTGCTCGCCGAGCACGTCGCCTACCCCCTCTACATGGACAACCCGCTGCGCGCCAGCGCGGTGGCCGAGCTGTGGTTCGGTGCCGCACGCGGCCGCGGGGACGCCGTGGTGGTCAACCTCGGCACCGGTGTGGGCGCCGGGCTCGTGCTCGGCGGCGGGCTGCACCGGGGCGTGAGCAACAGCGCCGGCGAGTGGGGCCATACGACGCTCGTGCTGGACGGGCGGCTGTGCCACTGCGGCAACCACGGCTGCGTCGAGACGTATGTCGGCGCGCCCGGGATCATGGTGAACCTGCGGGAACTGGCCGCCGACAGCCCCCTGTTGCACCCGGAGGACCAGACGGCGACGATCGACGCGCTGGCCCGCGGGGTCGCGGCGCACGATCCCGTGGCGCTCAAGGTGGTCCGGGACACCGCCCGTTACCTGGGCGCCGGGATCGCCGATCTGGTGAACCTCTTCAACCCCGAAGTCGTCGTGCTGAGCAGTTGGGTCGCCGCGACCCTCGGCGAGCCGCTGCTGCACGAGGTGCGCGAGGCCGTCGCCCGGCACGCGCTCAGGCGGCCGCTCGCCGCCACCCGGATCGTCCTCTCCCCCATCCCCACGGACCCGGTGTGCCTGGGCGCGGCGACGTTCGCGCTCGAAGGGGCGCTCCAGTCCGTGGGCCAGAGGACCGCGGCAAAACGCACCACCCCCGCAAGGAGCCGTACCGCACCACCTTCATGACGACGGAAGGGATGCACGTGACTCTCCCCCGCAAGTACCCCCACCCCCGCAGATCGGTCCTGCTGACGGCCGCGGCCGCGCTGGCTGTCGCGGGCCCTCTCATAGCCGCCCCGCCCGCGGGCGCCGCCGCCACCCCGGCGGCCGAGGTCTCCCCGCACGCCGCCCAGGCCATCGACAACATCGGGGCCTCCGGCGCCTGGTGGGTCAACGACCTGAAGAACTTCGACCCGAAGGTCCAGGCCCGGGTCGCGGGGCTGCTGTTCTCCGCCGGCGGCCTGGACCTGAGCGCCTACCGCTACAACATCGGCGGTGGCGGCACCGGCGTGACCTACGCCCCGCGCGCCCCCGAGGACTTCCTGGGCGCCGACGGGACGTACGACTGGAGCAAGGACAAGGCGGGCCGTACGTTCCTGTACGCCGCCGCCAAGTACGGCGTCGAGGACCTGATCGCCTTCGTCAACAGCGCGCCCGCCCGGTGGACGACCAACGGCAAGAGCTGCGGCGGCTATCTGAAGACGGAGAACGAGCGGGACTTCGCGAAGTACGTCGCGGACGTCACCGGTCACTTCGCCGGGCAGGGCGTGAAGATCGACTACATCAGCCCGTTCAACGAGCCGACGAACAGCTTCGACTCCTGCGGTCAGGAGGGCATGCTCGTCGACGTGCCGCAGCGCGACGACATCGTGCGGACGCTGGGCGCCGAACTTCAGGCCCGCAAGCAGAAGACCGGCATCATCGCCGACGAGTCGACCAGCACGGTGAAGTTCAACGACGAGGTCCCGCGCTGGATCAACGAGCCGGGCACCGCCCAGTACGTCGACAAGCTGGCCCACCACACCTACGACAACCCGTCCGACGCCGACCGGGCGCAGGTGTACGAGACGTCGAAGTCGGTCGGCAAGACGTCCTGGTCCACCGAGATCTGCTGTTTCGGCAAGGGCGGTACGGGCTGGGCTCAGGAGTACGACCCCACGATCGACGGCGGACTGAGCCTGTCGCGGATCATCCACAAGGACTTCGCGACCGCGCACGACTCGGCGTTCCACTGGTGGGTCGCCCTGTCGGAGATGATCGGCTCCGATCCGCTCGCGAAGAACGACCAGGGCTGGAACGACGGCCTGATCTACTACGACCCGAACTACGCCACGAACGGCAACCAGACGCTGTACTTCACCAAGCGGTACTACGCGCTCGGCCAGTACAGCAAGTTCGTGAAGCCGGGCGCGGTCATGCACAACGTCACGGGGCTGCCGGACGGCGTGGAGGCCTCGGCCTACGACCGGAACGGCAAGTGGGTGGTGGTGGTCAACAACCACAACACCACCGACACGGCCCTGAACCTGCACTTCAACAGCAGGTCGCCGCTGCGGGCTGCCAAGGCGGTGCGTACCTCGGCCGACGAGAACTGGGCGAACGTCGCCAAGCCGTCGGTGAAGGGCGGCACGGTGTCCGCGTCACTGCCGGCCCGCTCCATCACGACGTACGTCCTCGACCAGAAGCCGTTCGGCGGCTCCTCGGCGGTGACCGGCGCCTGGCAGGGCGAGCAGTCCGGCAAGTGCCTGACCGCGGACGCCTCGGGTGCGGCGATCGGCGCCTGCACGGGCGGGGTCGAGCAGTCGTGGTCGTACGACAAGCGGGGTGCGCTCAAGGGTGCCAACGGCTATCTGACGGTGGGCGGTTCGGGGCTGGTGGCTTCCGCCGGCTTCACCGGTGACGCCGGTCAGCGCTGGCTGCTGAACTCCAACGGGCAGATCGTCAGCGAGGCCTCCGGGAAGTGCCTGGACGTCGGCGGGCAGGCCACCGCCGACGGCAGCAAGGTGAGCGTGTACACCTGCAACGGCGGCACCAACCAGGCCTGGTTCCGGCAGTAACTCCCGCCTCCGGCAAGGGGGTTGCGGGCCTCTGGTGCGTCAGCTCGCAACCCCCTCATGTCCGGTATGCCGAACGTGGCACAACGCTTCGTGCAGACTTCGTCCAACCCCTTGCCGAAGCCTTAGCCGAAGGTTAACGTCCCGCACCGCACCCTCATTTGAGCCATCTGGCGCTGAGCCGCATCAGCCATGGCGCATCGCCGCAGCCGTACTCGAGACAAGGACGTCACCATGTCGGCACTGAGCAACAGCAACTGGGACCGCCGAACCGTACTGCGAGCCGCGATGGGCCTGGCCGCCGCCGGCGGTCTCGCCGCGTGCGGCGGCAACAACGGCCGTGGCGGCGGGTCCGGTTCGGGGGTCGGTCTGAACCAGTACTTCCACGCGTACGGCGAGGCGGGCACCGAGCAGGCCGTCAAGAAGTACGCCAAGGCGTACAAGGACGCCAATGTGACCACGCAGTGGATCACCGCCGCCGACTTCGAGAACAAGCTCTTCGCGACGCTGCTCACCGACAACGCGCCCGACCTGTTCGAGTTCCACCCGCAGATCCAGATGGTCAAGAGCGGCCAGGTCGCGGACCTGACCGACATCATCGAGCCGGTCAAGGACGACTTCAACCCGGCCGACATCGCCTCGCACACGGTGGACGGGAAGATATACGGCGTCCGTATGATCGACGACCCGCAGTTCTTCTTCTACCGGCCGTCGCTCTTCGAGAAGGCGGGCGTCAAGGTCCCGGAGACCCTCGACGAGCTGATCGAGGCGGCCGCGAAGCTCACCACCGGCAAGGTCAAGGGGCTGTACCTCGGCAACGACCTGCACGCCGTCATCAACCCGATGATCTGGTCCGCCGGCGCCGACACCCTGGACGACAAGAACCAGATCGCCTACCACACGGACGGCGTAGTCGAGGGCCTGAAGAAGATGCGCACGCTGTTCACGAGCGGCGACCTGCTCCTCGGCGCACCGACCGACTACTGGGACCCCTCCGCGCTCAACCAGGGCCTGTGCGCCATGCAGTTCTGCGGCATGTGGGCGATGCCGCAGTTCCAGCAGACCCTCGGCGACGACATCGGCGTCTTCCCGTTCCCGAAGGTCACGGACGACGGCAAGCCCTCCGTCTACAACGGCGGCTGGTCGATGTTCGTCAACGCCAAGGGCAAGAACGTCGACGCGGCCAAGGAGTACGTGAAGTGGCTGTGGATCGACCAGAAGCAGTACCAGGAGGACTGGGCCACGTCCTACGGCTTCCACATCCCGCCGCGCACCTCGATCGCCGAGAGCGCCGACAAGCTCAAGTCGGGCCTGCCGGCCGAGGGCGTCAAGCTCTTCAACGAGTTCGGCCACTTCGACAACATCGGCTGGACTCAGGCCATGATCACCGCGCTGGAGGATGTCTTCGCCAACTCCGTCCGCAAGGGCGGTGACCCGGAGGCGGCGCTCGACAAGGCGGACGCGGCGGTGAACCGCGAGCTCAAGAAGCTCTTCGGATAGGCCGGCGGACGGACCACGACATGTCGACGACCACCAAGCTCGACCTCGCGAGCCCCGCCCCGGCGAAGGCCTCACCGGCCAAGCCTCGGCGGGGACTGCGGGGCAGCAGCACCTTCAACTTCTGGCTCTTCACCGGCCCCTTCCTCGTCGGGCTGGCGATCTTCATCTACGTCCCGATCGGCTGGAGCGTCTACCTCAGCTTCTTCGAGGCGCGGTTCACGGTCACGCCCGAGAAGTTCATCGGCTTCGACAACTACGCGCACATGCTGACGAACGACGACTTCGTCGGCTCGCTCGGCACCTTCACCGTCTTCGCCGCGTTCATCGTGCCCACCACCTGGGCGCTGTCGCTGGGCCTCGCCCTGCTGGTGAACCGGCTCAGGTTCCTGCGGGGGTTCTTCCGCTCGGTCTTCTTCCTGCCGACCGCGGTCAGCTATGTCGCCGCGGCGCTGATCTGGAAGATGTCCATCTTCAGCGGCGTCCGCTTCGGCCTGATGAACACGGTCCTCGGCTGGTTCGGGATCGAGAACATCGCCTGGCTGGCCGACCCCAACCCGCCCTGGTACTGGCTTGTCATCGTCACCGCCCGCCTGTGGCTCCAGTCCGGCTTCTACATGATCCTGTTCCTTGCGGCGCTGCAGAACATCCCGCAGGAGCTGTACGAGGCCGCCGCCATCGACGGCGCCAAGTCGGGCTGGCAGACCTTCCGGTACATCACGCTGCCGCAGCTGCGGGCCACCTCGACCGCGGTGATCCTGCTGCTGCTCGTCGCCGCCTACCAGGCCTTCGACGAGTTCTACAACCTGCTGGACAAGACGACCTGGGGCCGCCCGCCCCTGGTCGAGCTGTACCTCAAGGCCCTGGGCGAGAACCAGGACTACGGCGCCGGCAGCGCGGGTGCCGTGATCCTGACCGTGCTGATCTGTGTCGTGACCCTGTTCCAGGGCAAGCTCATGGGCTTCGGAAGGGGGGAGGAGTCCAAGTGACCACCACCACGCCCGACATCCACAAGACCACCCCGACAAGCAGGACCCACCGCGCCCGGCGCGGGGGCGGAGTGATGGGCAGCACCGGTCTGTACATCGCCACCGCAATCGCCGCCCTGCTCTTCCTGGTGCCCTTCTACATCCTCGTCCGCAACGCGCTGTCCACGGACGCGCAGATCACCGGAGAGAACTGGACGCTCTTCCCCACGGACATCCAGTGGGGCAACATCACCTCCCCGTTCGACGACTCCTCGGTCCCCTTCGCCCGGTCGATGTGGAACTCCACGGTCGTCGCCGTCCTGCACACCGCCGGCGTCCTGCTGGTGTGCTCCCTGGCCGGCTACGGCCTGGCCCGCATCCCGTACAAGCACGCCAACAAGGTCTTCTACGTCGTGCTGGGCACCCTCATGGTCCCGACCGCCGTCACCTTCGTCCCCAGCTTCGTGCTGGTGTCGTCGCTCGGCTGGGTCGACAGTTACCGAGGTCTCATCATCCCGGGCCTCTTCAGTGGTTTCACCTGCTTCCTCTTCCGGCAGTACTTCCTGGGGTTCCCCAAGGAGCTGGAGGAGGCGGCGCGCGTGGACGGGCTCGGTTACTGGGGCGCGTACTGGCGTGTCGTGGTGCCGAACTCGCTGAACTTCTTCGCGGCCATCGCCACCATCACCTTCATCAACGGCTGGAACTCGTTCCTGTGGCCGCTGGTCATCGGCCAGGACCCCGGTGCGTGGACCGTCCAGGTCGCGCTCTCCTCGTACACGACCGGCCAGACCGTCGTGTTCCACCAGATCTTCATGGCGACCGCGATTTCTATCCTGCCCTTGTTGTTCGTGTTCCTGTTCCTTCAGCGCTGGCTGGTACAGGGGATCGCACAGACCGGCATCAAGGGCTGAGCAAGGAGACCGATGTCTTTCCGCACCACCCGCTCCGTCGATCACGTCGATCACGTCGCCTACGTCGAGGACGTCTCACCCGGCACCGGCGCCCTCCCGCCCCGCGCCTGGTACGCCGCCTCGGACGCGAAGTCCCTGTCGCTGAACGGTGACTGGCGCTTCCGTCTGTCGGCGAGCGCCGATGCCGAGGACGACTCGTTCGCCGCTCAGGGGTACGACGCCGGGGACTGGGCCGAGGTCACGGTCCCCGGTCACTGGGTCCTCCAGGGCGACGGCGCGTTCGGCTCACCCATCTACACCAACCACCTCTACCCCTTCCCGGTGGACCCGCCGCATGTCCCGACGGAGAATCCGACCGGCGACCACCTGCGGGTCTTCGACCTGCCGACCGACTGGCCGGCCCTGGACGACGGCGGCGCCGTCCTGCGCTTCGACGGCGTCGAGTCCTGTGCCCGTGTCTGGTTGAACGGCACGGAGCTCGGTGAGTTCAAGGGCTCGCGCCTGCCGCACGAGTTCGCGGTCGGGCAGCTGCTGAAGCCGTCCGGCAATGTGCTCGCCGTGCGGGTGCACCAGTGGTCGGCGGGCTCCTACCTGGAGGACCAGGACCAGTGGTGGCTGCCCGGCATCTTCCGTGACGTCACCCTGCTGCACCGCCCGGCGGACGCCGCGGGCGACTTCTTCGTACACGCCTCCTACGACCACACCACGGGCGAGGGCACCCTGCGGGTCGACTCCGACGTCGACGGGCGGGTGGCCGTACCCGCCCTCGACATCGATGTCGCGACCGGGGAATCGGTGACGGTTCAGGTCGAGCCCTGGTCGGCCGAGACGCCGAAGCTGTACGACGGCGAGCTGATCACGCCCGGCGAGCGCGTGCCGCTGCGCATCGGCTTCCGCACGGTCGTGCTGGAGGACGGCCTGATCAAGGTCAACGGCAAGCCGATCCTCTTCAAGGGCGTCAACCGGCACGAGTGGCACCCCGAGAAGGGCCGCGCCCTGGACCTTGCGACCATGCGCGAGGACGTGCTGCTGATGAAGCGGCACAACCTCAACGCGGTGCGCACCTCGCACTACCCGCCGCACCCGGCCTTCCTGGACCTGTGCGACGAGTACGGCCTGTGGGTCATCGACGAGTGCGACCTGGAGACCCACGGCTTCACCGAGCAGGGCTGGCGCGACAACCCCGTCGACGACGACCGCTGGACCCCGGCCCTGCTGGACCGCGCGGCCCGCATGGTCGAGCGCGACAAGAACCACCCGTCGATCGTCTTCTGGTCGCTGGGCAACGAGGCCGGCACCGGTCGCGGGCTGACCGCGATGGCCGAGTGGATCCACGGCCGGGACTCCTCCCGGCTCGTGCACTACGAGGGCGACTGGAACTGCCGGGACACGGACGTGTACTCGCGGATGTACGTCCCCCACGCGGAGGTCGACAGGATCGGGCGGCACCTCGACGGCGGCACCGGCAGGCGCCGTGAACTCCCCTTCATCCAGTGCGAGTACGGCCACGCCATGGGCAACGGCCCCGGCGGACTCGCCGACTACCAGCGGCTGTTCGAGGCGCACGACCGCATCCAGGGCGGCTTCGTCTGGGAGTGGATCGACCACGGCGTCAAGCACCCCGAGCTGGGCTACGCCTACGGCGGCGACTTCGGCGAGGAGCTGCACGACGGCAACTTCGTCTGCGACGGGCTGATCTTCCCCGACCGGACCCCGTCGCCGGGGCTGGTCGAGTACAAGAAGGTGATCGAGCCGGTCCGTATCGAGGATGCCGGGCCGGAGGGCACGGTGCGGGTGACGAACGCGTACGACTTCGCCGATCTCTCCCACCTGGAGTTCGAGTTCTCGTACCAGGTGGACGGATTCCCCACGGGTGCGCACACGCTCGCCGTGCCGCCGCTCGAACCGGGTGAGTCGGCGGAGGTCAAGCTGCCCGCGCCCGCGCCCGACGGCAAGGGCGACGAGGTCCAGTGGACGGTCCGCGCGCTGCTCGCGGAGGACACCGCCTGGGGGCCCAAGGGCCATGAGGTGGCGTGGGCGCAGCGGACCGTCGCGCCGCGTGCTCCCCTCCCGGCGGCCACCGGTGCGGGTCCCGCGGCCGAAGGCGACCGGATCGAGCTCGGCCCGGCCACCTTCGACGCCCGCACCGGCGCCCTGCGGTCCATCGGCGGGGTGGATGTCACCGGGCTGCGCCTCGACGTGTGGCGCGCGCCCACCGACAACGACGAGGGTGCCGCCTGGCAGGGCGACACCCGGTACGGCCTGCTGTGGCGCAAGCTCGGCCTGCACCGGATGCGGCACCGGCTGGACGGCGTGGAGGCGGGTGCCGACGCCTTGACCGTGCGGACCCGGGTGGCGCCCGCCGCCCGGGAGCTGGGCCTGCGCACGGAGTACCGGTGGACGTCCGACGGAACCCGACTGCGCCTCACCGTCTCGGTGGCTCCCGAGGGCGACTGGAAGGTGCCGCTGCCCCGGCTCGGCGTACGGTTCGGGCTGCCGGCGGCGACGACGGACTCCGCGGTGTGGTTCGGCAGTGCCGGTGAGGCGTACCCGGACACCAAGGCCGCCGCGAAGCTCCTCCAGTGGGACGCGAGCGTCGACGACCTCCAAACGCCGTACGTCCGCCCGCAGGAGAACGGTGCCCGGTCCGACGTCCGCTGGGTGGAGCTCGGCGGCCTCCGGGTCGACGGCGACCCGGAGTTCTGGTTCAGCGCCCGCCGCTGGACCAACGAGCAGCTGGACGCCGCGCGGCACCTGACCGACCTCACGCCGGGCGACACGGTGTGGGTCAACCTCGACCACGGTCAGCACGGCATCGGCTCGCAGTCGTGTGGGCCGGGTCCGCTGCCGCAGTACTTCCTGAAGGCGGAGCCGACCAAGTTCTCGTTCGTGTTCTCGATCACCGGGTGACGGACGTCCGCCCGCGGCCGGTCGGCGTTCCTGCCGCCCGGCCGCAACTTGCGTTCACTACAGAGGAGTTGATGCCCCTTGAATGACAGCATCGAGGTTCGCGGCCTGTCCCGAACCTTCCACACCACCGTCCGGCGCCCCGGCTTCGCCGGCGCGCTGCGCTCTCTCGTCAACCCGGAGAGGGTCGCCCGACACGCCGTGTGCGATGTGACCTTCTCCGTCGCCCCGGGCGAACTTCTCGCCCTGCTCGGCCCGAACGGCGCCGGCAAGTCCACCACCATCAAGATGCTCACCGGCATCCTCACCCCCACCGCCGGCGAGGCCCGGGTCGCGGGCCTGGTGCCGTACGAGGAACGCGAGCGCAACGCCCGCAACATCGGCACGGTGTTCGGGCAGCGCACGCAGCTGTGGTGGGATCTTCCGGTGCGGGAGTCGTTCGCGATCCTGCGTGACATCTACGAGGTGCCGAAGGCCGAACACGCGCTGCGGCTGGCGGAGTTCGACGACCTCCTGGACCTCTCCTCCTTCTGGGACACCCGGGTCCGCCACCTCTCCCTGGGCCAGCGGGTTCGCTCCGACCTGGCCGCCGCCCTGCTGCACGACCCGCCGGTCGTCTTCCTCGACGAGCCGACCATCGGCATGGATGTGGTGGTGAAGGAGCAGGTGCGGGAGTTCCTGCGGCACCAGGTGGAGGAGCGCGGCCGTACGGTCCTGCTCACCACCCATGACATGACGGAGGTCGAGCGGCTCGCCGAGCGGGTGGTGCTGATCAACCACGGGCGGCTCGTCCTGGACGGCACGCTCGACGAGATCCGCCGCAGGTTCGGCTCGACCTGGCAGGTGCGGGTGACGCTGGCCGACCCGCACACCGAGGTCGGCCCGCTGCCGGGGATCGCGCTGCTGCGGCACCAGGGCCCGCAGGCCGTCTTCGGCCCGGACGGTCCCGACGCGCCGACCGTGCACCAGGCGCTGAAACAGGTCATCGAACGGTACGAGGTGACCGATCTCGCCCTGCACGAGGCGGACCTGGAGGACGTGATGCGGGCCGCGTACGTCCACGCCGGGCCCGTGGCGGAGGGAGCCTGAGATGGCCGCCCTACCGCACGGCTGGCGCGCCGCCCGCGTCACCCCGCTCGGCGAGCTGCACACGCCGCCCAGGATGACCGCCGTCCTGCTCCGGCTGACCGTGCAGGTGGTCCTGGTGGCGTCGCTGTGGCGCGGTCTGTACGCGCACACCGGTACGACCGCCGGACTGACCCGCGACCAGGCGGTCACCTACGCCGTCCTGGCCGTACTCGCCTCCCGGCTGCGGGAGTTGGACCAGAGCGCGGGCCGGGACACCGTGCTGCAGCACATGCACTTCGGCACGATCGTCTACTGGTACCTTCGTCCGCTGCCACCGCAGCGCTACTACGCTCTGCGCGCGCTGGGCGAGCAGCTGTACGGCCTGGCGTGGGCGCTGTTCGGATATGTGGTCTGCCTGGCCGCGGGGGTGGTGGAGCCGCCCGGGTCGGCGGCCGTGGCCGGGGTGTTCGCGGTGAGCATGCTGCTGGGCCAATGGGTCCTGCACTACGTCATGCTCCTGCTCGACCAGCTGTGCTTCTTCACCATCCGCAACAACTCCGCGATGCTGATCCTGATCTTCGCGCAGAACCTGCTGTCCGGGGTGTACGCGCCGCTGTGGTTCTTCCCGGACTGGTTCATCACGGTGAGCGGCTTCCTCCCCTTCCAGGCGACGCTGAGCGTGCCGCTGTCGATCTATGTCGGCCGGATCGAACTGGCCGACGCGGGAGCCCAGTTGGCCGTCCAGGCGGCCTGGGTGGTGGTGCTGGCGCTGTTCACCCGGTGGGTGTGGCGGCGGGCCGCGCGGCGCGTGATCTCGCAGGGAGGCTGAGATGCCTTTGAAGGCCGTGAAGTCCGTGCGCATCGTGTGGCGTATCTCGCTGCTCAACATCCGTGCCGCGATGGAGTACCGCACCGAGTTCCTGCTGAACATCGCGATCGGCGCGATCTGGCAGATGTCGGTGATCGTGTTCGCGACGGTGCTGCTGGCCAGGTTCACCGGGATGGGCGGCTGGGACAGCTCGGACGTACTGCTGATCCCGGCGATCCGGATGCTCGCTCATGGTCTGTTCGTACTGTTCCTGGGCCGAACGCACTTCATCGGCCGGCAGGTCCAGGAAGGGCGGATCGACATCTATCTGCTGCGCCCGATGCCGGTGCACCGCCAGGTCCAGCTCGACTACTTCCCCACCAACGCGATCGGCGATCTGACGGTCGCGGGGGGCCTGATGGTGGGGGCGCTCAGTCGCAGCACACTGGACTGGTCGGCGGGCCGTGTCTCGTATCTGATCGCCGCGATCGTCGGCGGCATGCTCCTGGAGGCGGCCCTGTTCACGGCCGTGGCCTCCGCGTGTCTGCGCTACCCGGCCGCCGACTACTGGGGCCGCTGGCTGGAGGAACTCCTCGGTACCTTCGGCAGCTACCCCCTGAACGTCCTCCCGAAGGCGGTGGGCGGCTTCCTCACCTTCGCCCTTCCCCTCGCGTTCGTCGCGTACTTCCCGGCGGCGGTCCTCACGGGCCACGACACGGCCGTTCCGTACTGGCTGGCGGCGTCATCACCGCTGCTGGGGCTGGTGGCGTATCTGGGGGCGCGGGGGCTGTGGCGATGGGCGTTGGGGCACTACACGGGGGTGAACGGATAACGGGGCCGGCCGGCAGCCCGAGGGGTGCCGGCCGGTGCGGGGTGCCTACGGGCAGCTGATGCGCGCGTCCCCGGTGTCCGTCGTGCAGGTGTCCAGGCCCAGGCCGCCGTTGGCGGTGTCGTTGGCGGGGACGTTGTCGATGGTGTCGAGGCGGTCGTTGCCGGAGTTGCCGAGCAGGGTGTCGTTGCCCGGGCCGCCGGTGAGGGTGTCGTTGTTCAGGCCGCCGTCGGCGCGGTCGTTGCCGAAGTCGCCGTACACCGTGTCGGTGCCGGAGCCGGCGTTGATCGTGTCGTCGCCGCCGAGGCCGCACATGACGTCGGTGCCGCTGGTGCCGGTCATGGTGTCGTTGCCGCTGGTGCCGACGCGGGTGCAGCCGCGGGAGTTGTTGACCGTGGTGGGGGCGGTGGCGGTGTTGTTGGCGGTGTCCGGGTCGGACTGCGCCGCGCTCACGGTGGCCCGGTCGGTGAGGGTTCCCGTGGCCCTGGGTTCGACGACGACCGTCACGGTGGTGCGGGCACCGGCGGCGAGGGTGCCGAGGGCGCAGGTCGCGCCGGTGGCGGAGGTGGTGCAGGTGCCCTGGCCCGGGGTGGCCGAGATGACGGTGGCGGCGGGGCCGGTGACCGTGTCGGTGAGGCTGACGCTGGTCGCCGACGTGGTGGTGCTGTTGTTGGCGACCGTCACGGTGAAGGTGGCTCGGTCGCCGATGCTGACCGCGCCGGTGCCGGTCTTGGTGACCGACAGATCGACTCCGGCGGGCGGCGGAGGCGGGGGCGGCGGGGTGCCGGCGCCGCCGAGGTAGCGGGCCATGACGCGCAGGCCGTCGCCGCTGTTGCCGAAGGCGACGACCTTGCCGTCGGACTGGAGGGCGAGGGCGTTCAGCCGGTCGACGGAGCCGAAGTCGGTGGTGGTGCGGCCGCCCGTGCCGAATCCGGTGTCGAGGGTGCCGTCGGCGTTGAAGCGGGCGAGCAGGAAGTCGCCGACCGCTCCGCTGCCGCCGGCGACGATCCGGTCGTCGGGCTGGAGCACGAGGTCGTTCACAGCGGCTGTGCCGCCGAAGTCCGTGGTCGCGACACCGCCGGTGCCGAAGCTGCTGTCGCGGCTGCCGTCGACGTTGTAGCGCACGAGCGCGAAGCGTTCCGCGCTCTGTCCGCCGACGACGATCTTGCCGGTCGACTGCACGACCACGCTCTCGCCCCAGTTGTAGCCGCCCAGGTCCGTGGTGACCCTGCCGTCGCCGCTGAAGGTGGTGTCCGGGCTTCCGTCGGCGTTGTAGCGCGCCACGGCGAAGTCGAAGGCGGTCTCACCCGCGTAGCCGGCCATGACGATCTTCCCGTCGGGCTGGAGCGCCAGGTCCCGTGCGAACGCGCCGCCGCCACCCGTCTCGGAGAACGCGGTCATGGTCACACCGTCACCGCCGCCGAAGGTGCCGTCCGGGCTCCCGTCGGGCAGGTACCGCAGCACCGCGAACCAGCCGCCGGCGAAGGCTCCGACGACGATCTTCCCGTCGGGCCGCACCGCGACTCCGGCCGCGTCCTCGGCCCCGCCGGCCAGACCGGGGCTGACCCAGCCGTCGCCGCCCCCGAAGGAGGTGTCGAGGCTGCCGTCGGAGTTGTAGCGGGCCACCGTGAACCAGCAGCAGCCCGCGAACTCGTCGTCGGTCTCCTGGTGGCGGCCGACCACGACGATCTTCCCGTCGGGCTGGACCGCCACTCCCTGGGCCGCGTCGTCGCCGTTCTCGAAGTCGGTCAGCACCTCGCCGTCGCCGCCGCCGAAGGAGGTGTCGACGCTGCCGTCGGGGTTGTGCCGCGTCAGGGCGAAGTCGGTGGCGCCCGGGCCCTGCTCCGAGCCGACCGAGACGATCCTGCCGTCGGGCTGGACGGCCACGTCCTCGCCCTCGGCGTAGGTGGCGGTGGTGATGCTGACCCGGCCCCCGGTGCCGAACGTGGTGTCCAGGTCACCGGGTGCGGCGAACGCGCCATGCGGTACGGCGACGACGAACGCCAATGCCATGGCCACGGCGGCCAGGGCACGGGAGGCTCCCCTTGGGGGATCAATGATGGACATGGCGCCAGAGTCCGGACACGGAGACGGCGCCCGGGGGCGGCTGGCCAGTGAATCGGCTTACTGGGCCCCAGAGTTCCCCCGTGCGGGGTGACCGTTCCGACGATATGAAGCATGAGGTGAGCCGGTCAGGTCCGCTGCCCGGAGCGCCGTATCGGCGTGAAGAGCGCGGCGCCGGCGATCAGTACGCAGCACGCGCCCGCGACCAGCGCGACCGGGGCCGTGCCCTGGCGTTCCGCGGCCCAGGTGAGGACGGCCGCGCCGATCGGGGCCGCCGAGTACTGGAGGGTCCAGAAGGCGGAGGTGACCCGGCCGAGGAGCGGTTCCGGAGTGACCTCCTGGCGCAGCGACATGGAGCAGGTGCCGGCCATGCCGACACAGGCCAGGAAGGCCGCGGTCAGGGCCGCGACGACGGGGACGTCCCGCGCCCAGCCGAGCCCGGCGAAGGAGAGCCCGCACACCGCGACCGAGCCGGTCCAGGTCGCTCCGAAGCCGAGCCCGCGGCGGACCCGGGCCACCAGCAGGGCGCCGGTGATGGTGCCGAGCGCGCCGACGGCCATGACGGTGCCGACCGTGCCGTCGTCATGGCCGAGGTCGTGCTTGAGGTGGTAGATGACCAGGTCGTTCAGGCCGAGGGTGAGGAAGCTGAAGACGAACAGCAGGGCCGTCAGGGCGCGCAGCACGGGGTGGCCGCGGAGGAAGTCGATTCCGGTGCGCAGATCCCGCCACAGTCCCGACCGCTCGGTGGGCTTCCCCGGCCGTCCGCACAGTCGTACGAAGGCCAGGCAGACGGCGGAGACACCGAAGCTCGCCGCGTCCACGCCGACGGCCGTGGCCGGGCCGGACCAGGCGGCGACCAGTCCGGCGCACAGCGGCCCGAGCACGCCGGCCGCGGCGGCGGTGGCGTTCAGCCGGCCGTTGGCCTCGGTGAGCTGCCGGGTACCGACCAGAGCGCGCACCACGGTGACGTAGCCGACGGCGAACAGCATGCCGACGGCCTCGCACAGCGGCAGGACCACATAGAGCAGCCAGATCTGCGGCCCGAACAGCCAGACCAGCGGGACGAGTCCGTACAGCACCATGCGCACCAGATCGCAGACGATGAGCAGCCTGCGCCGGTCGACCCGGTCCACGACGGCCCCGGCGAACACCGCGGCGACGACCGCCGCCGCCCCGCCGACCGCCGTGAGCAGCCCCATACGGGCGAGCGAGCCCGTCGCCTGGAGCACCAGCAGGGGCAGGGCGATCAGCGCGAAGGAGTCACCGAGGACGGAGAGGGTCTGCGCGATCCAGAAGATCCCGAAGTCCCGTTGTCGCCACAGGGGGCGTGCGGAGTCGTCCGTCGGGGGCGCGGGAGGGATGCGTGGGTCGTCGGCTTCCCTCTCGCGCTCTGCCTCGTACGTCATCCGCCCCCCGTCGATTCGAGACCCCGGTCGTGAGTCGAACCTCCGGCAACCCTATGGGGGGCGGCGGCCACCGAGGAACAGTGCCCTCAGTGATCAGCGCAGCACGGCGTCGGATCCGGCACCTCGAACGGGACGAGGGTCCCGCCCACCGCCGGCATGGCGGTCAGGACGAGTTCGTCGTCCTGCCAGACCGGGCGGACATGATCGCCCGTCAGCAGCGGGGTGTCCGGGGCCGGTTGGCCGGCAGAGCCCAGGACCGTCACACGGGTGATCGCCGAGCGGGACAGGACGTCGGCGATCGTCACTGTGCCGGTCAGCGTCGAGACGCCCGGGTAGAGGACCGCCCGCCCGACCGCGTCCGGCATCCCCGGTGACACCTCGTACCCTCCGGCCGCGAGCCGCTCCTGGGCGGTACGCAGGAGCGGCTCGGACGGGAGGGTGAGGGAGAGCGCCACGCGCGGACGCTCTCCCCGCACCAGGTGGGTGCAGCCGAACGCGCCCTCGGGGAGGGCGAGTTCGGCCGCCAGGGAGTGGATCAGATGGTCGGCGGCGCGGAGGTCCCTGACACCCGCGTCCACGGTCAGGACGTACGGCGTCACGAGGGCAGGACCCACACCGGGTTGGAGTAGAACCACAGGTCGCGCCACGGGTCGGCGTCGCCGACGATGTCGATGGCGGGGCCGGCCGGGTCGACGGCGGCGCCCATCGGGCCGACGGCGTTGCGGTTGCCGTCGGTGCCGCGCAGCCGGACGTAGACGGGGTGGTCGACCTTGCCGAGGTCGTACGTGAGGCGGACCGTGCCGGACGACTTGTTCACCTCGTACGACTTGACCACCTTGGCCGTCGGTGCGGTGAAGGTGTCCTTGTCCGCGACCGGGCCGGTCACATCGCCCTGGATGACGTCCACGCGGGCCAACTGCGGTACGAATCCGGCCCAGTTGGGGCCGCCCGCCATCGCCACGTCGACCGTCAGCGTGACGTTGGTGCCCTTGCGGACGTGCAGCGCGCCGCCGAGCGTGGCCCAGCGGTAACCGCCGGTCACGCGGACGTCGAGGGCGCTGAGGAGCTGACCGTGGTCTACCCAGATGCGGCCGGCGCGGATGCCCTCCATGACGGCGGCGTAGGAGAAGCCGTCGGCACCGACGTGGGTACGGCTGTACTGGCCGGGCCAGTAGTCGCCCTGGGTGATGTCGATCTTGCCGCCGTAGACGGGGTCCGGGTAGCGGCCGTCGGTCTCGAAGTTGCCGCCGGTGCCGCGCGTCGCCGTGTCGGCGTAGACCTGGTGGGAGTCGGAGTTGGCGGTGATCCACCACGGCTTGCCCTCGGCGAGGAGGCTGTCCCACAGGCCGCCGACGGTCGCCGTCATCCAGTCGAAGCCACCCCAGGTGCGGTAGCTCTCCAGCGGGTAGCCGGCGAAGGAGTTGGCGCTCGGGTTGTTGTCGTAGATGCCGCGGGCGCGCCCCATGCCGAGGGGCGCGGGCAGGCCCGCGGCCTGGTGGCCCGGGGCGCCCTCGAAGCCGACGGCGATCTGGCGCGTACGGCCCGCGTCACGCCAGGCGCGTATCTCGTGCGGGGAGTCGACACCGCGCCGCGCCGGGTGGTTGGCGAGCATCAGCGCGTCCTTGACCTTGCGGCGCTGGACCTGCTCGGCGAGGAAGTTCAGGCCGGCGACGGCGAGGGCCTCGTTGGCGGGCGTCGAGTCGGAGGCGCCCTTGACGCTGCCGTCGTAGTCGGTCTCGAACTGCTTGAGGACGGAGACCTCGTTGCTGCCGGGGTGCACGAAGACGGTGCCGTGCTCGGCGCCCGGGATGTTCCACTCCAGGCCCTGGAAGACGAGGGTGTCCTCGTAGGCCGCGCGGGCCGCCTTGATGTCCGGGTTGACCTTGTCGACACCGATCTTGGCGTGGGTCGTGCTGCCGTGGTCGGTGATGACCAGCCAGTCCATGCCGTGCCTGGCGCCCTGGCGGACCTGGTCGACGACGCGGTACTTGCCGTCGCTGCTGTACTGGGTGTGGATGTGGTGGTCACCGGACAGCCACAGGAAGCCGTTGGTGCGACGGCCGCCGGAGGCCGGGGCCGAGGAGGCGGTGGACGCGGCCGGCGTGGCGGCGGCGGCAGCGGTCGGGGCGACGACGCTCGCGGCGGCCAGCCCGGCGCCCAGCAGGCCCGCCCGGCGCAGCAGCGTGCGGCGCGACTGCTGCTCGGGGGTCAGGGCCTCGTCGGGCACGGCGGGGTCGAAGGCGGCGGGCAGCGGGGATGCCGCCGTGTCGTGGGAGTGGTCGTGGTCGTGTCCGTGGTGATGGTGATGGCCGTGCGCGTGCCCGTGCCCCATGAACGCCTCCTGGGATGCCGCTGACTGCCGGCGGCTGCCTTCTGCGGCGCTGTTGCGCCGCCTGTGGAGGATCAAGGCGAAACATGAACATTGAACAAGCGATGCATGGCCGCCGAGTGCCACCGACGCGGCGGAACGCCCCGTCCCTCACTGTTTCCTCAACGACCCTTGTACGTCACCCTGGTTGACACCGAACCTGAGCAGCGCTCACCTTCTTTGTCACCCACCGGAGACACCCCCACCATGAGAAGACTGATCGGCACACTCGCGGCCGCCGCGCTCGCCCTGACCGGCCTCACCGCCACCGCGGCGACGCCCGCGACAGCCGCCACCTCCGGCACCTTCAACGTCCTGACGTACAACATCGCGGGCCTTCCCCTCGGCCTCGGCGACAGCGACCCCGAGACCAACACCCCGCTCATCGGGCAGCGGCTGGCCCCGTACGACATCGTCAACGTCCAGGAGGACTTCAACTATCACGCCTCGCTGTACGCCAACGACACCCACCCCCACCGCACGGCGACCAGCGGCGGCGCGGCCTTCGGTGACGGCCTCAACACCCTCTCGGACTACTCCTTCGAGGACTTTCAGCGGGTGAAGTGGAACGCCTGCACCGGCACCAACTGCCTGACCCCGAAGGGCTTCACGCTGGCCCGGGTCCGGCTCGCCGAGGGCGTGTTCGTGGACCTCTACAACGTCCACACCAACGCCGACTCCGACGACGCGGCGCTCGCCGCCCGCCGCGCCAATGTCGAGCAGCTGTCGGACTTCATCCAGGCCAACTCGTCCGGCAACGCGGTGATCGTGATGGGCGACACCAACACCCGTTACACGCGCACCGGCGACAACATCCGCACACTGGTCAGCGAGAACGGCCTCACCGACGCCTGGGTGCGGCTGGCCAAGGGCGGCACGCCCCCGGCGGCGGGCAGCGACCCGCTGCTGTGCGACTCGACGGCTCCGGCGAACGACTGCGAGGTCGTGGACAAGGTCCTCTACCGCGGCAGCGACCTGCTGACCCTGAACGCCACCCGCTACAACGACGACTGGGCGAAGTTCCTCCGCGGGGACGGCAAGCACCTCTCCGACCACTTCCCGCACACGGTCGACTTCTCCTACACCCTCAACTCGTCCCTGAAGGCGAGCGACTTCTTCGGCGGCCCGCACGGCACTGCCTTCAACGACGCCGACAACCTCCCGGCCACGCCGTCGCCCCGCACCCTGACCCTGCGCGGCGCCTCCCGCCTGGACGCGGTGTCCCTGACCCACGACGGCGGCACGGCCCTCACCCACGGCGGCACGGGCGGCACGGCGACCTCCCTGACCCTCGCCTCCGGCGAGCACCTCACCAGCGCGAAGCTGACGCAGGCTCAGAAGGACGGCCGCACACGGATCTTCTCGGCGGCGTTCACGACGGACAAGGGCCGCACGCTGTCCGTCGGTACGGCCACGTCCGACACGAAGACCTTCACGGCACCGTCCGGGTGGCAGATCGTCGGGTTCACGGGGCGCTCCGACAACGAGATCGACAAGCTGGGGGTGCTGTACGCGCCGATCGGCTGACGGTGCGAGACTGCCCCGGTGACACCGGAGGCGCTCGGACCGTACAACCGCAGGGTTCGCCTGGTCGTCGAGGTCCGCGACGACCAGGACGAACTGGAGCTGGCGAGCGGGGTGTTCGGCGCTCAGGGATGGGGAGTGCGGCCCGCACGGGACGGCGACTCGGTCACCGTCGACGAGGGGTACGCAGGGCTGATCGTCGAGATCCCCGTCCATGGCTCCCGCTGGACCGCGAGGGCGACGGCGGTCGAGCAGCTCACGTCGCTCGCCAAGCGGCGCAAGCTCGATCTGTGGGTGCGCGAGAGCAAGCTCATCCCGCCCAAGTCCGCCGAGACGCACACCACTTACCACGTGCACCGCAAGCTGCCGGGCGACGCGAGCCCGGCGCTGCGGTGGCTGGCCGAGCACTGGATCGCCGTCGGCGGGTTGGACGTACGGCACACACTGCATCTGCGGGGCGAGTACTCCGAGGAGCAACGGGACCGGGCGCTCGGGGAGTTGGCGGCCCGCAACCTCGGCGGTCCGCCGTTCGATCCCGACGCGCACGACATACGGCGGGCGATGGGGCCCCGGACCGGTGCCGGCGGGGCGACCGAGCGGCGTCGCGACGCGGGCCTGGTCGCGGCGGTCTGCGCGATCGTGCTCGTCTGCGTCGCGAGCGGCGTCACCCTCGGGGCGCTCGGCTCTGCCTGGCGGTTCACGGCACTGCTGGCGCCCGCCGCCATAAGCTGGCCGGTGGGCGCGTGGATGACCTCGAACGCGCCGCCTCCCAAACTCGTCCGGCTGGGCTGCGGTGTGCTGCTGACGGGCAGCGCGACCTTCGCCGGGTGGATCTGGGGACGCTCCGAGGACACGGGGATGTCGGGGCTGCTCGCCGGGTTGGGCATGGTCCTGGGCCTCGGCCTGATGGCCTTCGGCCTGTGGTACGCACTCAGCGCCTCCTGGTTCAGCCGCAACGTGCAGTGGTTCCTGCCGGTCCTCGCGGCACCGCTGCCGTTCGTCATGCCGTGGGTCGGGGCGTTCCTGCACGCCGTCTACCTGGAGGACTGGTTCGGGATCCCGGTCGACTCGGTGCATGTGGCCTTCTACTGGCAGTACGTCGCGGCGGCACGGCCGCTCACCGTGGCCGTGGTGTTCGTCCTGGCGCTCATCGCGGTGGGCGGCTGGGCCCGGCACTTCAATGTGCAGGCTCCCGTCAGCGCGTTCTTCCGGCTGATGCTGGTCCTGGCGGGACTGGTCGCCGTCCTGACCGTGGTGCAGATGACGCTGGACGACGTGGAGGTGGCCGCCGACCGTACGGTGGAGGCGGCCGCGGCGGGCCGGCATCCCCCCGACTACTACGGCATCCGAGCCGAACTGGTCTGCGTCGAGCCCCTGGCCGACAGGACACCCGTCCTCAACGGCCCGGTCCCCACCCGGCATCCGGTCCTCACCTTCCAGGCGAGCGGCGACACGGTGTGGCTCTGGGACCCGTCCCCGTCCCGGGGCAAGGACAGCACCCGCCACGCCTTGCGGGTACGGGCCGAGGACGTGGCGCTCGTGGTGGCGGACGGCCGGCACTGCGCGGGGTGACGCACCGCCATGATCCAATTGGCGCCTGCCCCCTGACCTCCTCCCCCCCACCAAGAGAGCCCCATGCACACCGACCCCTCCTGGGATCCCCTGCCCGTTCGCGGCACCCCTCGGCTGACGTGCCAGTTCCTGCTCACCACGGTGTACGCGCCGGTGCACTGGCTGCTGTGCACCACCCTCTCGCTGGCGCTCCTGGCCCTCTCCGTGCCGCTGGAACTGATCGGCTGGATACCCGGCGTGGAGGCCGGGTACCGCAAGCTGTTCGACGCGCTGTACAAGGTCTTCCCGTGGTGGCCGCGCTGGTTCGTCTCGCTGCCCGAGCTCCGGCACGAAGGGGACGCCGCCTTCTACCAAGCGCGCGTCGAGGCAAAGCTCGCCAAGTGGTCGGACGACTGGAAGTACCCGCACACGGAGATCCCCTTGCGCACGTACCGCGCCCTGGGCGCCGGCTGGGTGGCCCGGCGTGCGGAGGACTTCGGCTGGCGACTGGAGCACGGGCGGCAGCGGCCGTCGGTCGAGCTGAGACTGACCCGCATCAACTTTGTGCCGGCGCCTCCTGCCGGATCGCGCCGGTGAGTCGCCGCAGCGCGGCGTGAGCCGGCGGCTCCCAGGCGGCCGGGCCCGGCGGATGGGCACTAGCATCGTGCCTAGGCATCCTAGGTTTCCGTAGTCGGAGGACACACCGCCATGGCCCGCGCAGGACTCACCGCCGACCGGCTCGCCGCTGCCGCCGCCGAGCTCGCCGACGAGGTGGGGTTCGAGAACGTCAGCCTGTCGGCGCTGGCGCGGCGGTTCGGGGTGAAGGACGCGAGCCTGTACTCGCATGTGAGGAACCTTCAGGACCTGCGGACGAGGGTCGCTCTGCTGGCCGGTGGCGAGATGATCGACCGGATCGCCGCGGCCGTGGCGGGGCGCGCCGGCAAGGACGCGCTCGCCGCCTTCGCGGACGCCTACCGGGAGTACGCCCTGCGGCACCCGGGCCGGTACGCGGCGACCCAGATCCAGATCGACCAGGCCCTGGTCGCCGACTCCCCCGCCATGCGCCGCACCGCCGAGATCACCTACGGCATGCTGCGGGCCTACGGCCTCGACGAGCCCGACCTCACGGATGCCGTCCGCCTGCTGCGCAGCACCTTCCACGGTTACTGCGCCCTGGAGTCCACCGGTGCCTTCGGCGCCCCCCGTGACGTGCGCGAGTCCTGGGAGCGCGCTGTCGACGCCCTGCACGTCGCCCTCGCCAACTGGCCACGCAAGGAGCACGACCGGCGCCCGCCCCAGTTGTCACCCTGACCACTTAGACTGGAAACTTCGCGGAGTCACACGCCGCCGCCACGGGGGAGGGAGCGCGGTCTTGTCCCAACAGCAGCTCGGACGCGGCCCCTTGAGGTCCCGTCGGCCCGGTCCCACACCTCCCGCTCCCGACGAGGAACCCCCGGACACCTCGCCCCCGGCGCGTTTCGTCGGCTGGCTCGGCGGCCTGGGCGCCGCGGCCGCCGGGTACGGCGTGTTCCAGTTCCTGTTCAGTGTGCTGCCCGACTCCCTCGACGGTTCCGCCGCCCGGTATCTGATCTCCGGCGTCACCGGGCTCGGCACCTTCGTCGCGGCCTGGCTCGCGGCGGCACTGCTGCGGGCCCGGACCGCGGCGGGCGCCGGCCATGGTCGGGGCACCGCCGTCGGGCCGGCCGCCATCGCGCCGGGCGCACCCGGACCGCTCCCCGCCGTCTTCGCCTCCGCCTACGACACCCTCGTCGACCAGGTGTCCGTCGTCGCCGACCCGGAGCGCGGGCGGCTCACCGGCTGGCCGCACTCCCTCGGCGAGGACACTCCGTCGCGGCCCACTCCCGTCGGCACCGCGTACGGCCTGCACATCATGCTCGACCTCGGGGTGCCCGAGGGACGGCTGAGCACCGGCGACCTGGTCGACACGCTGTGGCGGCTGCGGCTGCCGGACGGCGGCTGGTCGGCGCGGTCGCAGGGCTCCGAGGCCCGTCCCGAGGTCACCGCGCTGGTGCTCGGGGCGCTGGCCCGGGCGGGCGCGTCCGCCGAGCGCCTGGCGGCCGAGGTGGACCGGTGCACCGGCGGTTTCACACGTCAACTCGACCGCGCCGGGCGGGAGTCCACCCATGTCGTGACGACGGTGCTGCGCGGGCTGCTGCGTGCCGCGCCCCGCTCCGAGATCCTGCCCGTGCTGCGTGAGGCCCTCGCGGACGGCGCGATCAGCGACCCGCGCCGCGACCATGTGCGCTGCTGGGGCTACCGCCTCCAGCCGCCGTACGGCAGGCCGTCCCCGCTGCACACCGCGCAGGCGGTCGTCGCCCTGGACCGGGCCGCCCGGGTCCTTGGCGAGGAGGGCGACGCGCGCGCCGCACGCGCCCGTGCCGCCCGCGAGGACGGCATCCGCTGGCTGCTGTCCTGCCCGGACGCACCGCACGACACCTGCCCGGACCTGGTGAACCTGCACGAGGAGGTGCGCCGCCCGCGTACGGACGACCCGACCCGCCACGAGGTGCTGAACGTACGGCACTTCACCGCCTCCTGGCTGGCCCGCGCCCTGCTCTCCCCGGGTGCCCTGGAGATCGCCCGCGCGGAGGGGCTGGAGGACGAGCTGCGGGTACGGCTGGAGGGGGCAGTCGCCGCGGTGTGGGCGGGGCAGACGGACGGCATCTGGCTGTGGGGGCGGGGCGAGAGCACCGAGCTGCGGCGGCCCATGTGGATGACCTATCAAGGTCTTTCGGCGCTGCGCGCGCATGCCGTATGGATGTACCAGCCGGATGGCTGAAGCCGGGTGTGACGAGCGGGCGTTGGAGGATGAGTGCATGGGCGGTCGGCAGGTCCTGGCGGCACGGCGGCTGCTGGCCGGATCGCTGGACGGTGAGCCGCCCGAGCACGAGCTGGTGGCCGCGGCGCGCTCAGTGGTCTCCGAACTGGGCACACCCGAGCGGCTGTTGGAGCTGGTCACCGAACTCGCCTGCGGCGAGGGCGATCCACAGGCGTGCGCGCGGCTGTCGTACCGGCATGTCCTCGGCTTCGACAAGCTGCTGCTGATCGACGGCGGACCGCGCCGGATGCTGCGCGCGCATGTGTGGCATCCGGGCGCGAGTCCGATCGGCGAGGAGGACATCCACAACCACCGTTCGCCGCTGGCCTCCCATGTCGTGCGGGGCCGGCTGGCCATGGAGCTGTACGAGGTCGACAACGCGGGCGGCGACGGTATCGCGGCGGCGCGCTACGCCGAGTCGCTGGCCGAGCGTTCGGCCGACTGGACGCTGAAACCGGCCGGTCCCGCGCGGCTGCGGCTGACGCATGTGGGGCAGTACGCGGCGGGCAGCTCGTACGCCCTGCCCGCGCACACCCTGCACCGGGCCTGGTGCGACACGGATGAGCCGACGGTGACGCTGTTCCTGGAGACGGGTGCCGAACGGCGGCGCCACACCGATGTGTTCACGGCGGCGGGCCCGCATCCGGGCGCGGTGGCGAAGGTGCCGCTGACGGTGGAGGAGTACCTTCAGGCGCTGCGGGCGCTGGCGGAGCGGCTCAGAACTCTGTGAAGGCCTGCTGGACGATGTCGAGGTTGTACCCGTCGATGTCGACGGTGGTCAGCTCGGCCCGCGCGAGCCAGGCGGAGTCCTGATCGGGCTCGGGCAGGGTGATCGCCCTGGTCAACGGCCTGACCAGGAAGTTCTCCTGCCAGTTCTTGATCTCGTGCCCGCGGTAGTCGCTGAGGAAGGACGACTCGCCGACCTTGCGGACGATCTCGCCGAGCAGGCCGGTCTCTTCCTTCAGCTCGCGCAGCGCACCGTCCTCGGGACTCTCACCGGGCTCCAGCTTCCCGCAGGGAACGCCCCACACCCGGGGCAGGAACCGCTCCTTGTCGCTGCGGCGCACCAGAAGCACCCGCTGACTGTCGTCCATCACGACGGCGGCCGCCAGTCGCCTGTCGCCGGGGATGTCCATGGCCATGGTTCCTCGGTCCCTCGCCGGTGATGAGTCCAAAGGGTCTGATACCCGGGAAAGAGTCAAGGCTAACAGGAACCTACGGCTCGTCGCTGTGAGTCACGTCGCTCCCCCGGCTGAGCGCGTCCACGTCCCCGTACGACGGGGCGGCCCCGCCCGGCGTCCGTCCCTCCCGGATCGCCACGACCGTCTCCAGCGCCGCGCCGAGCGCCCGCCGGTAGAGCAGCGAGCCGAGGCTGACGCGGCGGACCCCGAGGTCGGCGAGATGGGGGACGGTGGGGCCCGCCGGCGTGTAGAGGACGTTGAGGGGGACGTCGAGCTGCTTCACCAGGGCGGCGATGTCCCGGGGTTCGGTGAGCCCGGGCACGAACACACCGTCGGCACCCGCCCGTTGGTAGGCGTCGAGCCGGTCCCGGGTGTCCGACTCCCCGCCGCCCAGCCAGTATGTGTCGGTGCGGGCGTTGACGAAGAGGCCCGGTGCGGCGGCCTTGACGGCGGCGATCTTCTCGGCGTGCAGCGCGGGTGGGCCGAGCCGGTCCTCCAGGTTGACGCCGACGGCTCCGACGGCCACGAGCTGCCGGGCGAACTCCGCCACCTCGTCGGGGTCGTCGCTGTAGCCGTCCTCCGCGTCGACGGAGAGGAGGTACGGTCCCGAGCCGAGGGCCAGGGCGAGGCGGAGGGTCTCGTCGCGGGTTTCCGAGGCCCCGTCGGGCAGCCCGGCGGCCGCCGCGACACCGAGGCTGGTCGTGCCGATCGCGGGGAAGCCCTCGGCGGCGAGGGCCCGCGCGGAGGCGTGGTCCCAGGCGTTGGGCAGGAGGAGAAGCTCGTCGTCGTGGTGGAGTTCGGCGAAGGTGGTGGTCACGGTGGTCTCCTACGGCGTCGGCGGCGGTCTTCCGGACGGTCCCCGTCCCACCAGGAATGCTGGGCCCGGATCGCTTCGGTCCCGGCCGAAGTGATCCGGCGCCCGCTCCTCAGTCGTTGGCGACCTTCCCATCCCGGGGCGGCGACCGGCGCCTGGTACGCCACCGCGGGCGCGGCGCCGGCCGGCAGCAGGCTCCCGCGGCTGTTCAGGCTCCTACGCTGACGCCCTCCCCGTCGGCCAACCGCGCCCGGACCTCATGCCCGTCGCTCCAGCGGACGCGGATCCCGCCCTCGTCGTCGACGCGTACGGACACCAGCTCGTCCAGCGGGGCGGGGTCCGGGTTGGCCGTGAGGCGGGCGAGGGCGACGAAGAGGGTGGCTCCGTCGCCGGTGGCGCCGGAGAGTTCGCGGTTCAGGCCGACGACGGGTCGCAGCTCGGCACGCACCCCGTCCCGGCAGGCCCACCCGGTGATCCGCACCGGCGTCCCCGGCTCCGCCCCCGATACCAGATGGGCCCGCACCTCCACGGCCCCGCGCGCGAGCACCACACTGGTGACCCGGACCCCGGCACCGACGGAGTGCCGCGAGGCCGCCCAGCCCTCCCCCACGCCCAGCGGCACGATGTCCGTACGGCCCGGATCGTCGCCGACGATCACACTGTTGTCGTACGACGGTGAGGGCGCCGTCGCGGTCGAGTAGGCGAGGCGTGTGTAGTACGGGTCGTAGCGGACGTCCTCGCTGCCGTGGTTGTGCAGGCGGACCAGACCGTCCGAACTCGTGGACTGCAGCAGCCAGTTGGGGGGCGCGACGGCGGTCACCGCGTCCCCTCGCTCGGCCGGGGCGGGCTCCTCGGCGGCCGTCCAGACCTCGTGTTCGGCCGGGAGGAGCAGGGCGAGGAAGGCCTTGCTCGCCCAGTACGGGGACGCCGGGCCCGAATAGCCTTGCAGGACCGTCTCGTCGGGGCCGTGCCAGCCGAGGGTGAGCAGGCCGTTCGCAGCCACGGCGCCGCGCTCCAGGAAGTACTTCAGCGCGCCGGAGGCCAGCCGCCTGGTCTCGCCGGGCGACAGGGGCGTACGCCCGGTCAGCGCGCCCAGCCACAGCGGGGCCGTCGTCGCGAAGCGGTACGTCAGTGACCGGCCCTGGCGCATCGGGGCGCCGTCGCCGCCGAACAGCCGGGAGTAGTCCTCCAGATGGCGGGAGAGCCTGCCGCCGTACAGGTCCAGGAGCCGTTCGTCCCGCGCCAGCCAGGCGTGCAGCACCGGGTACAGGTGCATCGCCCAGCCGTTGTAGTAGTCGTACTTCCGGCCGTCGCCGTCGGTGTACCAGCCGTCGCCGACGTACCAGTCCTCGATGCGCTCCAGGCCCCGGTCGATCGCCTTGCGGGACTCCTCGGCCTCGTAACCGATCTCCTGGAGGAAGCCGCCCACCGTCACCGGGAACAACTCCCAGTTGCAGGGCCAGGCTTCGGCGGTCAGCGCGTCCCCGAGCCACGCCGCCGTCCGCTGCCGTACCGCGTCGTCCAGCCGGTCCCACAGCAGCGGCCGGGTCAGTCGCAGCGCGAGCGCGATCGACGCGGCCTCGACCAGCGGCTGGCCGCGATCCTCGATACGGGGCCAGACACCGTACGGGCCCGCCGCGAGTCCGTCGGCGTAGCGCTCCAGCGCCGTCTCGTCCCGGCGGAACGCCGCCAGCAGGAGCGTACGGGCGTAGCCCTCCAGGCCGTCGGAGAGGCGGCCCGACCAGCTCTCATGGTCGCCGGGGAAGTGGTAGAGGGCGCGGTCCTCGGTGGCGTACGGCTCCACGGCGGCGAGCAGGGCGTCGGCCGCGGCCTCCCAGTGGGCGCGGGTGTAGCCGGTGCGGGGGCTGAGGGTGCGGTCGTCCGGGGGCAGGTCCATCGGGTCTCTCTCTTGCCGGCTCGGTTCAGACCTGGGGCGCCCCGGTTCCGGTCGAGACGCCCCAGGGGTTCATCCCACCCGCACCAGGCCCTGTGGCACCAGATGCCGGGCGACGAGTTCGTCGCGGACCAGGGTCGCGTACACCGTGGCGCCGTGCACCGAGGTGTGGGTGTTGTCCCGCTTCTCGTTGTAGAGGTACAGCGCCTTGGAGGCCTCGACGCCGAGCGACTCCACCAGGGCCTTGGTCTTCGCCGTCAGGTCGATCAGGGGGACGCCCTGGGCGGCGGCGACCGAGCGGACGACCGCGGGGTGGTCCACGCCCAGGCCGTTCACGAGCAGGGCGGTGTTGTTGTCGAGCGTGCCGTCGGCGTTGAACCAGCGGCGCACGATCGGGGTGACCAGCACCGGCTCACCGCCTTTCTCGCGGACGCCCGCCACCAGTGTCTCCAGGTTCGCCCGGTAGGTCGCCTCGTCGGTTGTCTTGTCGTTGTGGGCGAGCTGGATCAGGACCAGGTCGCCGGGGCGGATCCGTGGCGCGACGGTGGCCCAGAGCTGCGGGTTGCCCAGATACGTCACCGTACTCTCGCCGGAGTCGGCGTAGTTGGCGACGGACAGGCCCTTGCGGAGGTATTGCGGCAGCTGCTGGCCCCAGCCGGAGTACGGGTCGCCGGGCTGGTCGCAGACCGTGGAGTCGCCGACGAGGAAGATCTGGCGGGTGTGCGGGGCCGGGGTGACCTTGATATCGGCCAAGGCGGGGGCGGCGCCCCCGAGTTGCAGGTCCAGGCCCGGGGAGCCCGCGGCGCCCGTCGGCTCGCCCTCCGGAGTGCGGACGTCCACCGTGAAGCTACGGGCGACGCGCTCACCGGCCGGGACGGGCGTCTCGGGGAGCAGGGCGCGGCGGGTCTCGCCGGTGACGCCGGTGCGCGACGCCGCCTCGCCGCCCAGGAGGACCTTGACGTCGTAGGTGCCGGGCGGGACGTCGAAGTGGCAGCCGGTGGAGGTGCAGTTGCCGTGCGCCCGGGCCTGGGCCGGTACCGCTGTCAGCGCGGTGCCCAGGGTGGCCGCCATCAGTACGGCGATGCTGAAACGTCTCATACGCGACTCCTCGCTCGGCTGGACCCGGCGTGCGCCTGGACCGTACCCGTTTCGACAAGCGCTTTCTAGATAGTCGGACCAGTTTCGTGAACTACGCAGCCCAAGCCCGCGTAAGCCCTTTCGCGAAATCGATTCAACTGTCACCCTGCACCACACCCGCACCCCCACTCCGAAGGAGGCACCCCCATGTCCGGATCCCACGGCAGATCCGTTCGCCGCCGCACCTTCGTCCTCGGCGCCACGGCCGCCGCCGGCACCGCGGCCCTCGCCGGCACGGCGCGCGCCGCGGCCTTCGGCTGGAGCGACGACGGCTCGAACCATGTCGTCGACACCGGCGCCGGCCTCGTCTTCAAGGTCAGCAAGGCCAACGGCGATCTGACCTCGCTGGTCTACCGCGGCACGGAGTACCAGGGCTACGGCGGTATGAACTCGCACATCGAGTCCGGCCTCGGCAGCTCCACCGTGTCCATCAGGCAGTCGGGTTCGACGATCCTGATCTCGGTGGCGTACGGCACGCTGCGGCACTACTACGCGGCCCGCAGCGGCGAGAACAACATCTACCTGTGGACCAACAAGGCCGACACGTCCGTCTCCGCGACCCGCTACATCCTGCGCGTGCGAAAGGGCCTGTTCCTCAACGACCAGCCCGACTCCTACACGTACACGACCAGCACCGTCGAGGCCTCGGACGTCTTCGCGAAGTCCGACGGGCAGACCCGCTCGAAGCACTACTCCAGGCTCCGGGTGATGGACTACGACTACATCGGCTGGAGCGGCGGCGGCGTCGGGCTGTGGGTCGTGCGCAGCAACCACGAGAAGGCGTCCGGCGGCCCGTTCTACCGCTCGCTGCTGCGTCACCAGAGCGCGGACGGCGGTGGCCTGTACGAGATCCTGTACTACGGCCAGAACCAGACCGAGGCCCAGCGCTTCGGCCTCCAGGGCCCGTACGTCATCGCCCTCACGGACGGCGCGGCGCCCTCCTCCTCGCTGTTCCCGGGCACCCTCACCACCTCGTGGGCGGACTCGCTCGGCATCTCCGGGTACGTCGGCGCGAGCGGGCGCGGCAAGGTGGCCGGGGTCGGGATCTCCGGGCGGAACACGGCATACCCGTACACGGTCGGCCTCGCCAACTCGGCGGCGCAGTACTGGGGTTCGGCACGGTCCTCGGACGGCTACTTCTCGATCGGGGGTGTGCTGCCGGGGACGTACACCCTGACCGTCTTCAAGGGCGAACTCGCCGTGTACACGCAGTCGGTGACGGTCACGGCCGGTGGCACGACCACGCTCAACACGATCGCCGTACCGTCCTCGAACGACCCGGGCAACGCGAGCGCGATCTGGCGGATCGGCGACTGGAACGGCACACCGGGCGGCTTCAAGAACGCCGACCTGATGACGTACGCCCACCCCTCCGACGTCCGCGCCGCCGCCTGGACGGGCAACGTGGTCATCGGCAACAACGAGACGGCGTCCTTCCCCTGCTACCTCTGGAAGGACGTCAACAGCGGGATCCTGGTGTACTTCCGGCTGACCGCGGCCCAGGCGGCGGCCGCGCACACCCTGCGGATCGGGGTGACGACGGCGTACGCCAACGGTCGCCCCCAGGTGACCGTCAACGACACCTGGACGTCGGCCATCCCCTCCCCGCCGGCCCAGCCGGGCACCCGGTCGCTGACCAACGGCTCCTACCGGGGCAACAACCACACGTTCACCTACAGCGTGCCGGCGTCCGCCTGGAAGACGGACACCGGCCAGTACAACGTGCTGAGGATCGACGTGGTGAGCGGTTCGGGGACGACCGGCTATCTCAGCGCGGGCACGGCGATCGACGCGATCGACCTGCTCGTCTGACGGCATCTCATGTCCCGCGTGTCCACTGCTGGTTGGTTCCGCCGTTGCAGGTGTAGGTGATGATCGCGGCGGAGTTGGCGGTGGACGCGCCGTTCACGTCCAGGCACTCGCCGGTCGCGCGGGAGACGACGTTGACGTAGGAGCCGCTGGTGGTGAGCGACCACTGCTGGCCGGCGGCTGAGGAGTCGCAGTTCTGCTGCGTCACCGTGTTCGCGTTCTCCTGGACGCACAGGGAGCTGTGCCGGGTCATCAGCTGGTAGTAGCCGCCGCCGACGGACTTGAACCAGTACTTCTGGTTGGTGCCGCCGTTGCAGTCGTACTGCTTGAGCTGGGCGGCCGGCCACTGCGACTGGCTGGTGACATCGGCGCACCTCCCGCTGTGCCGCGCGACGAGCGTGTTGTACGTGGCGCTGGTGCCGCTGATCGAGCCGGTGGCGGTGTCGATGGTGACCTCCGGGGACCAGGTCATCGACATCGAGGTCGACGACGGGAAGGCCAGCGGCAGCCAGACGTAGCGGGAGTCGTTGACGGTGCCGCCGAAGGAGTTGCCCCAGCGGTCGCCCAGGTAGAGGTACGACGTGGTCGAAGTGCCCTGCACGGGAAGGACGTACGCGGTCTGTGAGCCGTAGGTCGTGGAGTCGCCGATGTTCGTCATCGCGGTCCAGGGGCCGGCGATGTTCGTGGCGGTGGCGTACTGCTGCTGGTTGGGGCTCCAGCCGGTGGCGCCCGAGGTCAGCATGAAGTAGACGCCGTTCCGCTTGAACAGGGCGGGCGCCTCGCGGTGGCCGCCGTGCCAGGGGTCCGCGACCAGGGCGGCGATGCCCGTGTAGTCGCTGGTCAGGCGGTAGATCTGCAGGTCGTAGTTCTCGCGGGCGGCGGAGATCATGTAGCCGGTGCCGTCGGTGTCGACGAAGACCGTGATGTCGCGGGACATGTGCGCGCCGAGCGGGCGGAAGCTGCCCTGCCAGGTGTAGTTGCCGTCCACGGTGTCGGAGACGGCGACGGCGGCTCGGGCCTCGCTGTAGTCGGTGCCGTTCTCCTTGTGCATCCACATCACGAACTTGCCGGTGGCGGCGTTGTACATGACCTTCGGGCGCTCGATGTTGGCGGTGGCCAGCTCGGCGGCGCCGGCCTGGGTCAGGACGTGGTTCCTGAACTCCCAGTTCTTCAGGTCGGTGGAGCGGTAGGCGTCCACGTACCGGAAGGTGTTGTCGGCGTTGCGGTGCTCGCCGAACCAGTAGTAGTACGAGCCGACCTTGAGGACACCGCCGCCGTGGGCGTGCACGGGGTTGCCCGAGGTGTCGGTGAACTGGGTGCCGGTGGTGATGGTCCCCGGGGCCGCCTGCGCGGGTCCCGCGGTGGCCAGGGCGCCCGCCAGGGCCAGACAGAGGGCGAACAGAGCCGCGTACACACGTCTCATCTCACGAACTCTCCTTCACGGTCACGGCGGTCGTGTCCGCCGCCGTGTCTGCCACGGGTGTGCCGAAGTCCGGGGTGCCGTCCGGGTTCCAGCCGAACCGCTGGACGCGCGTGTGACGGTTGGGGTCGTTCAGGGGGTCGCCGGTGATCTCCTTGTACTGGCGGGCGTGGTAGACGAGAACGTCGGTGCGGCCGTCCTCGGCGACGGTGAAGCAGTTGTGGCCGGGGCCGTACTGCTGGGTGGTGTCGTTGCTCGTGAACACCGGGTTCGGCGATTTGGACCAGGCGGCCGGGTCCATGAGATCGCTGTCGGCGTCGGCGGTGAGCATGCCCACGCAGTAGTGGTGGTCGGTGGCGGAGGCCGAGTAGGTGAGGAAGATCCGGCCGTTGCGCTTGAGGGCGTAGGGGCCCTCGTTGACCTTGTATCCGACGCACTCCCAGTCGTACTCCGGTGTGGACAGCCGGATCTGATCCCCCGTCAAGGTCCATGGGTTCGCCATCTCGGACAGGAACAGGCCGGTGTTGTTGTCCATCCCGGGTTCGTGCTGCGCCCAGCAGAGGTAGCGGGTGCCCCGGTGGCTGAAGGTGGTGGCGTCGAGGGAGAAGGTCTCCCAGGCGGTCCTGATCCGGCCCTTCTCCACCCAGGTGCCCTTGAACGGGTCGGGGTGGGCGTTCTCCAGGACCCAGATGCGGATGCGCCAGACGTCCTCGGTGGGCGCGGCCGCGAAGTAGACGTACCACTTGCCGCCGATGCGGTGGAGCTCCGGCGCCCAGATGTGCGCACCCATGTCGCCGGTGGGATGGGCCCGCCAGATGACCGACTCGGCCGCCGTGGACAGGCCGTTGAGGGTGCGGGAGCGGCGCAGGACGATGCGGTCGTACTCGGGGGCGGTGGCCGTGAAGTAGTAGCGGCCGTCGGTGTGGCGGTGGATGTGGGGGTCGGCGCGCTGCTGGACCAGGGGGTTCACGAAGGTGGCCGTCCTCGGGGGTGCGGCGTGGGCGAGGCCGGGGACGGCCGAGGCGGCGGTCAGGGCGCCGGCGGCCGCGGCGCTCTTCAACAGCAGTCTGCGGCTGGGGGCTTCGGGCAGGTCGTCTTCGCGGCTCATACGGACTGCCTCTCGGGTTCTCATGGGGGAAGCGTTCGAAATGACGGACGTGATCTGTCATTACGAACGCCGAAAAGGTAAGGGTGTGCCACCGGGAGGTCAACGGGTTCGACGGGACGCGAGAGAGCGCTTTCCCTCGATGCGCGATTTTTTGTTATCGACCCCCCTCCCGCGCGGTCTCCCATAACGTGCGCAGCCTCACCCACCAGACAGCAGCGGCCCTCGCCGCCCTCACGGCGGTCGCCGCCCTCACCGTCACCGCTCCCCCCGCCGTGGCCGCCGGCCCGCGAGACGTCACCGCCGACGTTCTCGCGGGCCGGGACGTGACGCTCGGCGGCGACACGGTGGTGTCCGTGCCGAGCGGGACGACGAGGTACGACGGCGTCCTGCGCGGCGAGGGCACGCTCACCGTGCGCGGCACCGGGACCCTGATCCTGACCAGGGACAGCGACTTCACGCTGCCCAGGTCCCGGCAGCGGCAGAAGGTGAACGTCCTCGGCGGCAACCACCCGTACGTCACCACGACCGACCCCGACCCGCCCGCGATCACGGTCGAGCGCGGGGCGACCCTGCAGTACGGCGACGGCGGTACGACCGGGCTGATCGGCCACTTCCCGTACAACACCCCGGCGTTCCGGCTCAACCAGGACAACATCCGGGTCGACGGCACCCTGCGGCTGTCGCTGAAAAGCGCTTACAACCTGGGCACGATCAGCGGCTCCGGGCTGATCACCCAGCCGCGGTTCCTGTGGGGCACCTGGGATCTCACGTCCGGCCCCTTCTCCGGGGTGATCGACAACGGCACCCAGGCGAACGCCGGGCGGCCGGAGTTCGCGACCTCGCTGCCGAACGCGCGCAAGGTCCTCAACCAGGGCACATGGACCGTGGACACCCCGCTCGGGCGGACCGTCACCATGGGTATGGACTTCTACCAGCGCGAGTACGGCAGCGACATCAACGTGCAGTCCCGGCCCGGCAGCAAGGTCGTGCTCACCGGCCAGTACAGCTGGTCCGACCAGGGCGGCGACACCGATCCCTCGCTCAGCGACCCCGCCCTGAACTGGACGCCCGCGCGGAAGAACGTCAACAAGCGCGGCACCAACGTCAAGGGCGCGAACGTCCAGTGGGGCGACGGCACGACGAACGAGATCTTCATGCCCGGGACCGCCGAGACCGTCTACATCAACCTGCTGGCGGCACGCTCCCGTTCGCTGCTCACCTTCGACTACAACGGTCCCGTGACGCTGGGCGCGCCCATCGGCGGCGGCAGGTTCCACGACACGCTCGCCGCTCCCGGCGCCGGCGACATCGTCATCAAGGGCACGCGGGGCAACGACGTCACCTTCGCCGCCGTGCAGTACTACGACGGCTCGACGACGGTCGACAAGGGCGCGGTGCTGCGGCTGGGCAGCGGCAGGCCGGGCGGCGACGGCGGGCTGTACACGCGGGGCGCGCTCTGCGAGGTCGTGAACAACGGCTCGTTGGTGCTGAACAACGTCCGCAGGCCGCTGGTCCTGTCCCGGATCGGCGGCAGCGGGTCGCTCACGCAGACGGGGTCCGCGACGACGACGCTGACCGGCAGGGCGGTGACGTACACCGGCAGGACGACGATCAAGCGCGGCACACTGGCCCTGCGCGGCGGCGCCACACTTGCCCGCAGCCGGGCCATCACGCTCGGCTCCACCGACTCCCGCCTGGACGCGGGCACTTCGGGACTGCGCGTGGCGACGACCCTGTCCGGCAAGGGCACCGTGAAGGGCGCGGTGACGAACGACGGCGTGGTCGCGGGCGGCCTGACCGTCTCCGGCGACTACACGCAGTCGGCGAAGGGCGAACTGGTCCTGCGCGACGGCCCGTTGAAGGTGACGGGCGCGGTCCGTCTGGCCGGCGACCTGGACCTCGCGTCCAGCGCCGAGGCGAGGGCACCCGCCCGGAGGATCACGGTCCTCGACCACCGGGGCCGGGCGAGGACGACGGGCACCTTCACCGGCCTCACCGAGGGCAGGAAGCTCCAGCTCGACGACACCACCTACCGCATCTCCTACCGGGGCGGCGACGGCAACGACGTGGTCCTGACCGCCGTCACCACGAGCCCCTCCCCCGGCTCCCCTCGCACGGCAGCCGACCCGATGGCCTCCCCCGGCGCCCGCTCCGCCGGCGCCGCGAGCAACGGGCTCGGCTGGTGGCCGTACGTCCTGGCCGCCGGGCTGCTCCTGGGGCTCGTGGTGCCGGCCACGAAGCGGGGGCGTTCGCGAGGGCGAGGGCGGGGCGGGCGGCACGCGGGGTAGGCCCGAGCCGCCCCGGCGGGTGGCTCCCGCCTCGACTACCGTCGTCACCATGACCGGCACCACCACCCTCGCGGAAGCCCTCGCCACCGGGACCGTCGTGCTCGACGGCGGCATGTCCAACCAGCTCGAGTCCGCCGGGCACGACCTGAGCGACGAGCTGTGGTCGGCGCGGCTGCTCACGGAGGGGCCGGAGGCGATCACCGAGGCACATCTCGGGTACTTCGAGGCGGGCGCGGACGTGGCGATCACGTCCAGCTACCAGGCCACCTTCGAGGGCTTCGCCAAGCGCGGCATCGGACGCGAGCGGGCGGCCGAACTCCTCGCCCTGAGCGTGGAGTTGGCGCGCGATGCGGTACGGCGGGCACAGGCCGAGGGCGTCACCCGGCCGCTGTGGGTGGCCGCGTCGGTCGGACCGTACGGGGCGATGTCGGCGGACGGGTCCGAGTACCGGGGGCGGTACGGGCTGAGCGTCGACGAGCTGGAGCGCTTCCACCGGCCCCGTCTGGAGGTGCTGGCCGGCGCCCGTCCCGACGTGCTGGCGCTGGAGACGGTCCCGGACGCCGACGAGGCCGAGGCGCTGCTGCGGGCGGTGCGCGGGCTCGGGGTGCCGGCCTGGCTGTCGTACACCGTCGCCGGGGAGCGCACCCGCGCCGGGCAGCCGCTGGAGGAGGCGTTCGCCCTGGCTGCCGACGCCGACGAGGTGATCGCGGTCGGCGTGAACTGCTGCGCGCCGCAGGACGTCGAGGGCGCCGTGGAGATCGCCGCCCGTGTCACCGGCAAACCGGTCGTCGTCTACCCCAACAGCGGCGAGTCCTGGAACGCCGAGGCGCGTGCTTGGGTCGGCAGCTCCACCTTCACTCCCGAGCAGGTCCAGGGCTGGCGGGCGTCGGGGGCGCGGCTGATCGGGGGGTGCTGCCGGGTGGGTCCGGACGGCATCGGGTCCATCGCGCGGACATTGCGGTAGCGGCCGCCGGGCATCCATGTGGTGGCTGACGGTCACTGCCGGCGCACCGTGCCGGGCAGCCGCAGTCGCCGTACGACCGACCGCAGCTCGGTACCACGGGCGGGCGCACCGTCGACGAGGGCCGGGGTGGACTCCGGCCGGGTGGCGGCAGCCGTCCACAGGGCGAGCTCGGCGTCGCGCGGGCCGTGCGCGGTGCGGGTGGCGCCGTCGCCGAAGATCCGTACCGGATGCGAGTCGTCCCATGCCCGCCACCCCGGGTCGCCCTCCTGCGCGAACCGCACCCAGGCCCGGTGCATCTCCTGCGCCAGCTCCTGCGGGGCGCCCTCGCCGGCCAGCTTGCGGGACTCTGGGACGTCTCCGGTGTCGAAGACGAAGCCGAGCTCCAGCGCGTGGCAGGCGCCGAGGTCGGGGAGGCCGGAGGGCCAGGCGAACTCGTACACGTACGACGGGCCGGGGTGGGCGTCGGCGAGGCGGTGCAGCGGGATGCGCAGCAGGTGGTCGGTGACCATCTGGCCGACGATCTCGGCGGTGCCGGCCTCCGGGTGCAGGGTGCGGTAGCCGCGGGGCACGTCGGCGCCGACGTGGCAGCGGGCCATGGCGCCGGCCAGGGCGACCGCGCCGAGCCGGTCGACGCGTTCCAGCAGCCCGCCCGGCACCAGCCACAGCCGGTACTCGTCGCGCGTCCAGCCCAGCATCAGGTCCACGCCGGCCGCGACGTCACCCTCGGTCAGCGCCTGGAGGGGATCGCGGGGCACGATGTCGCCGTCCACGACGATGCCGAACGCGGGGCCGCCCACCACGGGGCTGCTGAGCCGGCCCACCTCGGCCTGGGTGCGCAGGAGCAGCTCACGGTCGATCTCGGCGAAGGCCGCGGCGGTGGCGGGGATCTTCAGCCGGGTCGCCATCCGGCGCACCATCCGCCGTACCTTGTCCCGCTCTGCGGCCTCGGGCGGCCCGCTCTGCAGGATCGCCCGCCTGACCAGGCCCTGCGCCTGCGGGGCGGCGAGCAGCGCGCCGATGCTGATCGCGCCGGCGGACTGGCCGAACAGGGTGATGTCGTCGGGGTCGCCACCGAACGCCGCGATGGACTCGTGCACCCACTTCAGGGCGGCGAGCTGGTCGCGCAGACCGGCGTTCGCGGGGGCGTCCGGAAAGTAGCCGTAACCCTCGACGCCCAGCCGGTAGTTGACCGAGACGAGGACGACCCCGTCGCGGGCGAAGGTCCGTCCGTCGTACACGGGCACTCCGGAGGAGCCGCGGGTCAGGGCGCCGCCGTGCAGCCACACCATGACCGGCAGCCGGGCGCCGGAACCGGGCTCCGGGGTCCAGACATTGAGGTTGAGACAGTCGTCGCCGGGCACGACCGGGTCGGACAGATACTGCGCGAACGCCTCGGAGTACGGCGGTTTCGGCGGGGTCGGCCCGAAGGCCCCGGCATCGCGCACCCCGTCCCAGGGTTCGGGCGGCACGGGCGGCCGGAACCGGAGCGGGCCGAAGGGGGGCGCCGCGTAGGGAATGCCCCGGAACACCGCGACGCCGTGCTCGTACCGGCCCCGTACCGAACCGTAGGGCGTGCTCACAACGGGGTCTGCCTGGACTGCCGTCATACGTCCACCAGCCTCCTCACCGCGCTCATGCACCGTGAAGATCAGAGCAACTCATTGTGGCCCGATATTCCGGTGCGCGAGCGAGTGAGAGGGCTGTTCGGCGTACCTGGTCACCTGGCGTACATCAGCTGCCCCTGAGCTCCGGCGCGATCCCGCCTCTTCCGGACTCATCGCGGCGAACCTAGGGTAGGAAGCGCTTACTGCTTTCGCGCTGGTCGAAACTTTTCAGGGCCCTCGGGCGGGCCGGAGAGGTGGTTCCCGATGGTCCGTACGGGCGGTGTGAGCGTGGCTGCCGGGCCTACCCTCGCGGTCGTGGCCCGCGAGGCCGGGGTGTCCGTGCCGACCGCCTCCAAGGTGGTCAACGGCCGGGAGGACGTGGCTCCCGAGACCCGCCGCCGGGTCACCGAGGCGCTGGACCGGCTCGGCTATGTCCGCAGACCGCGCTTCGACGCGGCGAAGACACCTGGCCTGGTCGACCTCGTGGTGCATGCGCTGGACACCTCCTGGTCGGGCGCGGTGCTGCACGGGGTGGAGGAGGCGGCCCACGACGCGGGCCTGGAGGTGGTGGTCTCCGCCGGGCTGACCCGCACCCGCGGCGGCCGTCCGGAACGGGGCTGGCTGGACAAGCTCATCGCACGCGGCTCCTCGGGGGTGTTGTTCAACCTGGCCGAGCTGACGGCGTCGCAGTACTCGTGGCTGGAACAGCACCGCATCCCGTTCGTCATGATCGACCCGGTGCTGGAACCGCCGCCCGGTGTGGTGTCGGTGGGCGCTGCGAACTGGCACGGCGGGGTGACGGCGACCGAGCATCTGCTGGCACTTGGCCATGAGCGGATCGCCGTGATCGCCGGTCATCAGCGCAAGATGTGCAGCGCCACCAGGGTGGCCGGGTACCGCTCGGCGCTCGCCTCGGCGGGGGTGCGGCTGCGCCCCGAGTATGTCCGGCACGCGGGCTTCGACGAGGGGGTCGCCCACCGCCGGATGCTGGAGCTCCTCGACCTGCCCGAACCGCCGACCGCTGTCTTCGTCTGCTCGGACCGGATGGCCCTCGGGGTCTACGAGGCCCTGGCGGAACGGGAATTGAGTGTGCCGGACGACATCAGCGTCGTGGGCTTCGACGATCTGCCGGAGGCCCGCTGGATCTCCCCGGCCCTCACCACGGTCCGCCAGCCGCTGTCGGAGATGGCGGCGACGGCCCTGCGGCTGCTGTTGCGGATGATGGACGGGGACCGGCCGGAGAGCACCCGGACGGAGTTGTCGACGCGGTTGGTGGAGCGGTCGAGCACGGCCGGACCGCGTGCCGGGTTCCCTCGCTGAGCCCCACCGGGTCCGCCCACGTTGGACCGACAGGGTGGTCGATGCGCCGCTCGGCACGTGTGCCCTGGTGGCGGCGGTGATCGCTGCTAGCTTCGCGAGCTGTCGGAGGGGTCCCGGGTGCGGTGCGTCGAGCCGAGGCGGGGCCGTCCCTATGAGCTGAGGCGAGGTAGACGGGTATGAGCCAAGAGCCGGACGAATCGGCGGTTGCTCCGTTCAGGCGCAGGAGTTTTCTGGCGTCGGCCGCGGTGGCGGCGGGAGCGCCGGCCGCCGTGGCCGGCCCCGCGCAGGCAGCAGCGGCGCCGGACGGCGCGCCGCTCGCCACGGCCGAACTCGGGTCGGTCGCACGTCTGATGGCCGTTCCCGAGGACAGTCGCTCGGTCGCCTGGCTCAGGTCGGCGCTGCAGGTCGCCGTGGGGCTCGAACTGGCCACCATCCCGCCGTACTTGTGTGGCTGGTGGTCGGTGAGGGACCACCGCGCCGAGGTCGCGCGGATGATCCGGCGCATCGTCAGCGACGAGATGTACCACCTGGGCATCGTCTGCAACCTGCTGGTGGCCGTGGGCGGCAGGCCGCGGATCAAGGCCGCCGCGCCCGTCTACCCGGGACCGCTGCCGGGCGGTGTGCGTGCCGGGGTGACCGTCTATCTGTCGGGCCTCACCAGGCCCTTCGTGCGTGATGTGATGATGGCGATCGAGGCCCCCGAGGAGTCGCTCGCCCGCAACGCGCAGGCCTCCCCCACCGTCGGCGAGTTCTACGAGGGCATGCTGCGGGTGTTCCGGACCGTGCGGCCGGATCTGTCGGCGCGCGGTCAGGTGACCCAGCAGATCGACACCGACGAACTGCGGCCGGTGCGCGACCTCGACGACGTCGAGCATGTCATCGAGATCATCAGGGAGCAGGGCGAGGGCACCGCCAGTTCCCCGACCGACTCGTTCTCCGACGACCGTCCGGCGCACTACTACGCCTTCGGCGAGATCTACCACGGCCGTGAGCTGCGCGAGACCGACGACGGCTGGAGATACGTCGGCCCGCCCGTGCCCTTCCCCGACGTGCGCCCCATGGCCCCCGTCCCGGTCGGCGGCTGGCGCAACACGTCGGACCACGTCGGCGGGCTCCTGTTCCGCTTCGACGCCATGTACAGCACGGTGCTGGACTCCCTCGACGCGGCCTGGGCCGGGGGCGGCTCACGCAGCCTGGGCGCGGGCATCCACACCATGCGCGGACTGGAGCGACCCGCCGTGGAGCTGATGGAGACCGCGATCCCCGGCACCCGGAGCACCTACGGCCCCCAGTTCCGCACGATGCGCAGGCCGCGCGGCGCGTAGGGACCGGTCGCGGGCCGCCCGGTCTCGCCTACGGCTGTCCCGGCTTCGCCGCCCAGGTGATCCCGCCGAGGAGATGGGCACGGAAGTCCGGGTCCTCGTACGCCTCGGCGGCATGCCCGAGCGCCGTGTAGAAGACACGACCGGCTCCCTGCGCTCGGCACCACACCAGCGGATGGTCCTCGCCCATGCCGCCCCCTTCGTACGACGACTCGTCGGCGCGGGCCAACACGCGTACCGCGCCACGGGGGTTGGTGCGGAAGTCGTACCACTCGTCGACGAAGTCCCATACGGCGGGAAGGTGCCGGGTGGCCGGGTGGTCGCGGTCCTCGACGATCGCCCTGCCCGGCTGGTACTCGGGGTGCCGGTCGAACCGGGCGCCCAGCAGTTCGCCGTAGTACGGCCAGTCGTACTCGGTGCAGGCAGCCGCGTGCACCCCGACGAAGCCGCCGCCCGACTCGACGTACGCGGCGAGACGCTCGCGACCGGCGGAGGTGAGGACCTCGCCGCTGGTGGAGAGGAAGACGACGGCCGAGTAGGCGTCGAGGGGCTGCTCGAAGGCCCGTGGATCCTCGGTGTGGTCCACCTCGAAGTCACCGACGGTGCGGACGGCCTCGACACCGGCCGGGATGGATTGGTGCCGGTAGGCGGTGGTGCGGGTGTGGACGAGGAGTCGTACGGGCATGCGAGCGAGCCTAGGTGAGCCGGGCGGGATCCGGCGGCGCGGAGGTACCCCACGACGAGTGACCCGACACCGGCCTGACGCACAGGTGTTCCATATCGCGGTCCGCCCTGCGTAGCCTCGGCTGCGATGAACGCCATTCCCGCGCACCTGGATCATCTCGTCCTCGCGACCCCGGACCTGACCGCCACGGTCGCCGACTTCACCCGGCGCACCGGTGTGTCCCCGGCCCCGGGCGGCGTGCACGTCGGACTCGGCACCCGTAACCACCTGGTGTCGCTGGGCGGCACCCGCTATCTGGAGATCATCGGCCCCGATCCCGAGCAGTCCGCGCCCGGCCGGCCGCGCCCCTTCGAGGTCGACGGCCTCACCGTCCCGCGCACGGTCACCTGGGCGATCAGCCCGCCCGACCTGGACGCGGCCATCGCGACCGCCCGTGCCCAGGGCTACGACCCCGGCCCGGCGCAGTCGATGAGCCGCCGCAAGCCGGACGGCACCCTGCTCCAGTGGCGCCTCACCGACGGCGACGACGCCCACCCCTCCGGGCTGGTGCCCTTCCTCATCGACTGGGGCACCTCGCTCCACCCCACCGCCTCCGGCCTGCCCACCACACCCCTGCTGTCCCTGTCCGCGAGCGCCCCCGAGCCCGACGAGATCCGCCCCCTGCTGGCGGCACTCGACACGGACCTCCACCTCACGACGGGCCCGGTGGGGATCTCGTTCACGGTGGAAACCCCACTGGGGCCGGTGGCCTTTCACTAGGGCCTGCCGTTTGGATCATGCCGGCGTCGCGGGACGACAGACCCTAGGTGTCCGATTCCTTCAAGACCGGCAGACGCCCCGCTGCCTACGTTGGCCCCATGACTCCACGATTCGATGCCATCGGCCTCGTCGTCACCGACATGGCCGCCTCCGTCGCCTTCTACCGCCGCCTCGGCTTCGCCTTCCCGGACGGCGCCGAGAACGAGCCGCACGCCGAGGCCGAACTTCCCGGCGGACTGCGCCTGTTGCTCGACACCGAGCAGACCGTGCGGTCCTTCCATCCGGGATGGCGACCGCCCACGGGCGGCAGCCGGACCGGTCTCGCACTGCGGTGCGCGGATCCGGGCGAGGTGGACAGGGTGTACGGGGAGCTGGTGGACGCCGGTCACCACGGTGAACTCAAGCCATGGGACGCCTTCTGGGGCCAGCGGTACGCCACCGTGCACGACCCGGACGGAACCGGCGTCGACCTGTTCGCGCCGCTAGCCGCCGCGCCGGCCGAGTAGCTCGCCGAGCGGCAGTCCCGCCAACTCCCTGACGTCCCGGGCCAGATGGGCCTGATCGGCGAACCCGGCACGCACAGCCGTGTCCGCGAAGCCGACACCGCCCCGCGCCAGGGTGAGCGCGCGTTGCAGCCGCAGGATGCGGGCCAGCGTCTTGGGACCGTAGCCGAAGGCGGTCAGGCACCGGCGGTGCAACTGACGGGCGCCGAGCCCGAGTTCGTCGGCGGTGGCGGCGACGGAGCGCCCCGAGTCGAGGGCGGCGACCACCTGTCGTAGCACCGGATCGGGCGGCTCCGCGCCGACGGCACACTCCACGGCCACGTCTTCGAGAACACTCACGGGATCGTCGGCGGCCTCGATACGACCGCACAGCCGCCGTACCTCCGAGACCGGCCACAGATCGGCGAGGTCGACACGCAGGTCCCGCACCTCGTGCGCGGGAACGCCCAGGAATCCGGGCGCGGTCCCGGGAAAGAACCGGACGCCCGCCCAGCTGCTGCGCTCGCCCTCGGTGACGTACGCCCGTGTGTCGGGCCCGGCGACGAGCAGCCGCCCGTCGTTCCAGAGCAGATCCATGCACCCGTCGGGCAGGACGCGTCCGGCACTCGTATCGGACGGCGTGTTCGTCCAGACGACGGCACCCGAGAGCCGAGACGCCCTCTCCTCGTACACATACGCCAGCGTAGGCGCCCCGTGGTACTACGCCATCACCGCCCGCCCCCGATGTTCCTGCGGACTCACCCCGTACACCCGCTTGAACGCGCTGGACAGAGCGAACGCGCTCCCATAGCCCACCCGCCGGGAAATCGCCTCGAGCGTGTCGTCGGTGTCGCGCAGCGCGTCCGCCGCGAGCGCCATCCGCCACTGCGTGAGGTACGTCATCGGCGGCTCCCCCACCAGCTCGGTGAACCGGCGAGCCAGCGCGGCCCGCGACACCCCCGCCTTGGCGGCCAGCGTCGCGACCGTCCACGGGTGTGCCGGGTCGTCCTGGATGAGCCGCAGCACCCGGCCGACCACGGGGTCGGCCAGCGCCGCGTACCAGGCCGGCGCCGCCGCCTCCGGGCGGGAGAACCAGGCCCTCAGCGCGGCGATGACCAGCAGGTCGAGCAGCCGGTCCAGGACGACCTCCTGGCCGGGTTCGTCGCGGACGATCTCCTCCATCAGGTACGGGGTGAGCGGGCAGTCCCACACGTCGGCCGTGAGGGACAGCAGCGGCGGCAGCGCCTTCAGCAGCCGCCCGCTGATCTCGCCCTCCCACAGATACGTGCCGATCAGCATCACCGCCGAGCCGTCGGGCCGGTCGCCCCAGGTGCGCACGCCGAGGTCCATCGAGCCGTTCAGGGAGCGCCCGTCGGGGTAGCGGCACTCGGCGCCCGGCAGGATCAGGGCCTGGGGCGTCGTGCCGGGGTCGTCCGCGCAGACGTACGGGTCGGGGCCGCGGGCGATGGCGAGGTCGCCGGGGCGCAGCCGGAGCCGTTCTCCCCGGTCCGGGATCACCCAGGCCTCGCCGCGGACCATGACCATGACCGTCAGCGGCGCCCGGTCCTCGACGCGGATGGACCACGGCGGCTCGAAACACGCGCGGATCATGAAGGCGCCACGCGCACGTGGACCCTCCAGCAGTCCTGCAAGGGCGTCCATGTCGCCAGCGTAGACGCCCGCACATGGGAATGAGCCGTTCAGCGATGGGCTGTTGGGGCGCGCGGCCGTTGACTGGAGGCATGACGCAGAACGCAGCCGAAACGGCGAACACGCGAGCGATGACGGTAGTGGTGACCGGTGCCTCGGGTCGTACCGGGAGCCGGGTGGCGGAAGCGGCGCGCGCGGCGGGGCTCACGGTACGGGCCGCGTCGCGGGCGCAGGGCTTCGACTGGGAGGACCCGACGACGTGGGCCCAGACCCTGCGCGGCGCGGACGCGGCGTACCTGATGTACCCGTCCGACGTCGGCTCACCGGCGGCGGCCGAGGGCGTCGGCGCGCTCGCCAGGGAGGCGGTCGGGCTCGGGGTGCGGCGGCTGGTGCTGCTCTCGGCGCGCGGCGAGGACCAGGCGCTGCCGACCGAGGAGGCGCTGAAGTCGTCCGGTGCGGACTGGACGGTCGTACGGGCCACGTGGTTCGCCCAGAACTTCAGCGAGGGGCCGCTGGTGGAGGGGATGGTCCACGGGGAGCTGGTCTTCCCCGCGGGTGAGGTGAAGGAGCCGTTCGTCGACGTGCGGGACATCGCGGACGTGGTGACGGCGGTGCTGACGTCCGGGGACCGTCATGTGGGGCGGACACTGGAGCTGACCGGGCCGCGGCTGCTGTCGTGGCGGGAGGCGGTCGCGGAGATCTCCGCGGCGACGGGCGGCACGATCACATACACACCGGTCCCGACCCGTTCGTACGGCGAGGCCCTGGCCGGGTTCGGGGTTCCGCCCGAGGAGGTCGAGCTCCTGATGGAGGTCTTCGAGACCCTCATGGACGGCCGCAACGCGCATGTCACGGACGACGTCCGCCAGGTGCTGGGCCGTGAGCCGCGCGACTTCACCGACTTCGTGCGGGAGGCCGCGGCGGCGGGGGTGTGGAAGGCGTGAACGAGCGCGCCGCCGCCCTGATCCAGACGACTGGCAGGCTCTAGGAGTCCTCCGGCTTGTGCGGGTGATGGTGCGTGCTCTTCACATGGGTCCGCAGCCTCGATGTCACGTCCTCCGGCGGCAGGAAGCGCGACCAGCGCTCGGGGAACTCCGACGGCATGTCCGGGTCGTCCGGGTCCGGCTCGCGGCCCGCGGCGGCGCGGGCCACGTACTCGGCGACCTGGGCCTCGCGCAACCGCTCGTTCGCGGCGCGGGCCGCGGCCGTCGCGGCGGCCGGCCAGACCCGGTCGATCGCCGCGTTGACCGCGGCCCCGACGAGCACGGCGAACGCGGACACACCGATCCACAGCAGCACGGCGACCGCGGCGGCGAGGGAGCCGTAGATCGTCGCGCCCTCGATCGTGTTCGTCAGGTAGATGCGCAGCAGGAAGCTGCCCAGCACCCACATGCCGAGGGCGACGAGCGCGCCGGGCACGTCCTCGATCCAGGGTGAGCGGACCGGCACGGACACGTGGTACAGCGTGGTCAGGAACGCGATCGACAGGACGATCACGACCGGCCAGTACAGGACCTGCACCAAGGTCTCCGACCACGGCACGATCCGCACCACCGCGTCCGGCCCCGCCACCATCAGCGGCAGCGCCACCGAGCCGATCAGCAGCGCGGCGATGAACAGCAGGAACGCCACCAGCCGGGTCCTGACGATGCCCCGGACGCCGTCGAGGCCGTACATCACGGTGATGGTGTCTATGAAGACGTTCACCGCGCGCGACCCCGACCACAGGGCGAACAGGAAGCCGACGGAGATCACGTCGGGGCGGCCGCCGTTCATCACGTCGTCCAGGATCGGCTGGGCGATCTGGCGCACGCCCTTGTCGGACAGGACGGTGCGCGAGGCCTCCAGGAGGTTGGTCTCCAGGCTGTTGATGGTGTCGGTGCCGGTCCAGTCGTCGACGTAACCGAGGAGGCCGATGAGGCTGAGGAGGAGCGGGGGCACGGACAGCAGCGTGAAGAACGCGGCTTCGGCGGCGAGGCCGAGGATGCGGTACTCGATGCACGAGTTGACGGTGTCCTTGAGCAACAGCCAGGCGGTCCTGCGCTTCGAGACGTTCCGGTAGAGGGCACGCGCCCGGTGGAGACGCCCGGAGGGCTGCTGGGGGGACGGTTCACTTGCTGGCTGCACGACCTAAAGGTATCCGCCGTACGGGGCGACACTCATCGCGGCGCCCGATGCCCACCCGGCGCCACCTGCCCGGTCCCCCCGCGCGGCCGCCGTGTCAGGGTGGAATCCTCCGCCCACCGCAGGGATAGGTTCACAGGCATGGCAGGCAGCACACACACGGTGACCAACCAGCCCCCGCCCCTGGTCGGATACGACGTCTACACCGCCGACCGGGCCCTGACCTCGGCCGTCGAGCGTCACCTCGACCCGGAACTGCTGGACGAGGTCCGCGAGGAACTGGCCGCCTTCGGACGGACCTGTGGGTCGGCGCAGGTGCAGGAATGGGGGGTACTGGCGAACGAGAACCCACCGCGACTGCGTACGCACGACCGCTACGGCCACCGCGTCGACGAGGTCGACTTCCATCCGTCCTGGTACCGGCTGCTCGGCAAGGGCGTCTCGGCGGGCCTGACCGCGGCCTGGGGGCGGCCGGGCGGGCATGTGCGGCGGGCGGCGTCCTTCATGCTGTGGACGCAGGTCGAGGCGGGCAACGGCTGCCCGCTGTCCATGACCCACGCGGCGGTCCCCGCGCTGCGCACCGATCCCGACCTGGCCGCCGAGTGGGAGCCGCGGCTGACGTCCGTGATCTACGACCCTCAGCTGCGGCCCGCCGAGCAGAAACCCGGGGCCCTGTTCGGTATGGGCATGACCGAGAAGCAGGGCGGCAGCGACGTCCGGGCGGGCACGACGGCCGCCGTTCCGCTCGCCGAGGCCGGGACGTACGAGCTGACCGGGCACAAGTGGTTCTGCTCGGCACCCATGTCGGACGGTTTCCTGGTGCTGGCGCAGGCAGCGGAAGGGCTCACCTGTTTCCTCGTGCCGCGGGTGCTGGAGGACGGCAGCCGCAACGTCTTTCTGATCCAGCGTCTGAAGGACAAGCTGGGCAACCGGTCGAACGCGTCCGCCGAGGTCGAGTTCGACGGGACGTGGGCGCGCCGGGTCGGTGAGGAGGGACGCGGGGTGCGCACCATCATCGAGATGGTGGCGGCGACCCGGCTCGACTGTGTGCTCGGCTCGGCGGGGCTGATGCGGCAGGCCGTGGCCCAGGCGATCCATCACTGCTCCCATCGGGAGGCGTTCGGCGGCAAGCTCGTCGACAAGCCGCTCATGCGCAACGTGCTGGCCGATCTGGCCGTCGAGTCGGAGGCGGCGACCACGCTCGCGCTGCGGCTCGCGGCGGCCTACGACGACGGCGGCGAGCAGGAGCGGGCGCTGCTGCGGATCGCGGTGCCGGCCGCCAAGTACTGGGTGACCAAGCGGTGTACGCCGGTGACGGTCGAGGCGGCCGAGTGCCTGGGCGGCAACGGGTACGTCGAGGAGTCCGGGATGCCCCGGCTGGTGCGCGAGTCGCCGCTGAACTCGATCTGGGAGGGCGCGGGCAACGTCCAGGCGCTGGACGTGCTGCGGGTGTTGCAGCGGGAGCCCGCCGCGCTCGACGCGTATCTGCGGGAGGTCGGCCTGGCACGCGGTGCCGATCACCGGCTGGACGCGGCGATCAAGGGGCTGTTGACGGAACTGGCCGATCTGGACGGCATCGAGGCGCGCGCCCGGCGCCTGACCGAGCGGCTCGCGCTGGTGCTTCAGGGCTCGCTGCTCGTCAGGTTCGCGCCACCGGAGGTGGCTGACGCGTTCTGCGCGTCCCGGCTGGGCGGCGACGGGGGTGCGGCCTTCGGGACCCTGCCGTCCACCCTGAACCTGGCGTCGCTGGTGGATCGGTCGAGGCCGGAGGCCTGAGACGACGGGAGACGGGAGTGGTGCTGCGCCGACACGGCACCACCCCCGCGCTCGGCCCGTTCGAGGCCACGAACGCCGCTCGGGACGGCGTTGCTCAAGTCTCAATCAGGCCAAGGCGGTCCACCAGGGTTGCAAGGGGTTGCAACTTGTCGGCGGCTGTGTGCGGACTGTGTCCCACCGCGAGCGGCGGGGCGGCACTATGAGACAGGCACCATCGGACGCGCAGAGATGAGACACACAGTCAGGATGAGACCGCTTCCCCCGGGAGGACCTTTGACGCTCTCTCCGACGGACGTGACGCAGTTGGCCACCGTGGACTCGGCGCGGGCGGCGCGGGTACTCAGCGAGGTCCGCGCCGCCGCACTTTCCGGACAGCGCGCGCCCGTCGCGCCGCGCCCGGTGATCGAGCGGTCGTGGGAGCGGATGCTGCGCAGCGGTGTCGACCCTGACCACGACATCCGGTCGGGGCTGCTGTCCCGCGAGGAGGTGCAGCGGCGCCGGGAGACCACCGCGCTCAGACATGTGCTGCCGGTGCTACGCGAGGGGCTGCTGTCGGTCGCCGACGTCGCCCACCACATCATGGTCGTCGCCGACGACGAGGGCCGGGTGCTGTGGCGGGAGGGCAACTCCTCCGTGCTGCGCAAGGCCGACAGCCTCGGGCTCGAACTCGGCGCCGACTGGCGGGAGGACGTCGTCGGCACGAACGGCATCGGCACCCCGGTCGTGGTGCGCCGGCCCGTACAGGTCTTCGCCTCCGAGCACTTCCAGCGCTCACAGACCTCCTGGACCTGCTCGGGCGCCCCCATCACGGATCCGCGGGACGGCCGGCTGCTCGGTGTGGTCGATGTCAGCGGGCCGCTGGAGACCATGCACCCGACCACGCTCGCCTGGGTCGACTCGGTGGCCAAGCTCGCCGAGGCCCGGCTGCGGGAGCTGCATCTGAACTCGCTGGAGCGGCTGCGCGCGGTGGCGGCTCCGGTGCTGGCGCGGCTGACCGGATGGGCGCTGGTGGTGGACCGGGACGGCTGGACGGCCGCGGTGACCGGGATGCCGTACACGAACCGGGTCGCGCTGCCCAAGGCGTTGGCGCCGGGGCGGCGACGGCTGCCGACGCTGGGGCCGTGCTCGGTGGAGCCGCTGGCGGGCGGCTGGCTGCTGCGGGCCGCCGACGAACCGGTGCCGACCGGGGCCACCCGGATCTCGCTGGATCTGACGCAGCCGCGCCGCTGGTCGGTGACGGTGTCCGGCGGCGCGGGCAACTGGAGTCATGAACTGAGCCCAAGGCACGCCGAGTTGGTCTATCTGCTGGCCCTGCACCCGGCGGGCCGCAGCGCGGCGGGGCTGGCCGAGGACATGTTCGGCGACCCGGGCCGTACGGTGACGGTGCGCGCCGAGATGTCGCGGGTACGGCGCTATCTCGGGGCCTTCCTGGAGCACCGGCCGTACCGTTTCCGTGAGGACGCGGAGGTCGAGGTGCTGCTGCCGGACGACCCGCGCGATCTGCTGCCGCACTCGACGGCGCCCGCGGTGGCACGGGGTCGAATCTCGCCTGGAATGCCCTGATTCGAGGTCCTTCTCCCCATATGTACACGCATAAGTGCGCTGTCTTGCCGCGCATATTTGCGGGGTCTTAGTCCGCAGACGTGCTCGACTGCCGTAGCATCCCCCTACGGGCCACCCCACCTGCTCCTTTGGTCAACGCACAAACCAATGGCCGCAGTTGGCTCGCCTCGGGAGGTTTGATGAAGCACCGCGGCAGACACCGTCGACGCAGACAAGGCCGGGCCGTTCGCGCGTTCCTCGCCGGAACCGCCCTCGCGCTCACCGCCGCCGCCACGATGATCAGCGCCTCACAGGCCACGGTCGGTGACAACCCGGGGGCGCTCGATCCCCTCACCAGGGCCGCCGACACCGCCGCGCTGCGCCTCCAGGAGCAGCCGGTCCCGCAGGCCGCCCTCGACGAACTCGCCGCCGGAATGGGCAAGCCGGTCGGTGTCCGTGCCGTTCTGGAGACCGCCGACCGCAGCCTGCGCCAGGCGAGCGGCTGTACGGCCGTCGAGCGCACCGCGCTGCCGGTCGCGCCGGCGGCCACGCGCGCGTACTGCTGGGACTCCGCCGACACCCGGGCCTGGCGGGCGGGCGCCGTCACCACCTCGGGCGACGCCGACGACGACGGCTGGTGGAACGACAATCGGGTGATCCTCTCCGGCTGGAGCCAGGGCACCGCCGACCGGGGCCTCGCCCGGGTCGCCTTCGTCGACGCCAACGACCTCACCCACCTCCGGTACGCCTCGGCCCTCCTGGTCGTCCCGGTGGACGGCGGACGGGACTACCGCGCCCTGCCCTCCCGGCTCTCGGGCATGGTCTGGTACCAGAACAAGCTGCTGGTCACCGCCGCCGACGGTCTGTATGTGTACGACATGAACCGCGTCCAGCGCACCACGGTCGACAGCGCCGCGGTGGGCCGCGTGGACAAGGGCTGGTCGGCGCACGGCAACCGCTTCGTGCTGCCGGCTGTCGGCTCGTACCGTCTGACCGGCCAGAGCGCCGCTCCCCGCATCGGCGGTATCTCCCTCGACCGCAGCACCGCGCCCGACAGCCTGGTCGCGAGCGAGTCGACGCCCGCCGACAGCGACCGGCCCGCCCGCCTGTGGCGCTACGACTTCAGCACCGACCCGGCCCGCCCCGGACTGCTCGCCACGGGCGCCACCGGATCCGTGTCCGTGGTCGAGGCGTACGAGACGGAGGCGTCCGGCATCGAGGGCGTCCTGTCGCGCCGGGCGGACGGCGCCGACCGCTCCCACTGGTACGTGGGCCGCGCCCCGGGCAGCACGGACCGGCACGGCAGTCTGTGGCGCCAGGACACCGACGGCGCCGAGGCGACCCGCTGCGGCGAGGAGAACGCGCCCAGATGCTGGGGCCTCCAGGTCGGCCCCCTGTCGTACTGGGAGGCGACCGGCGAGGTCTGGTCCCAGTCGGGACGGATGCTGTTCGCCATGCCGCTGACGTCGATCGACAGGGCGCTCGGGTAGCCGTGGGCGGCCGGACCGCCGAGGGGACGCCCGGGTGGACGCCGATCGACAGATCGGCCACTCGGGTGATTCCCTGGCCGTCATGACCAACATCCCCGTGACCACCTGGTCCCTGGAGCAGACCTCGCCCACCGACCTCCTCCCGGCCGCCGCGCCGGAGGGTGATGTGCGGATCGTCCGGTCCGAGGTGCCCTCCCCCGAGTTCAGCCGGTTCCTGTACGCCTCGGTCGGCGGGGACATCCTGTGGATCGACCGGCTCAGCTGGACGTACGCACGGTGGCAGGAGCACCTGGAGCGTCCGGGGGTCGAGACCTGGGTGGCCTACGACCGGGGGACGCCCGCGGGGTATGTGGAGCTGAGCCCGCAGGACGACGGGGTCGTGGAGATCGAGTACTTCGGCCTGATCCCGGCCTTCCGCGGCCGCCGAATCGGTGGGCATCTGCTGGCGTACGGCGCCGCGCGCGCCTGGGACCTGGCGGACCGCTGGCCGGGGCTGGCGCCGACGAAGCGGGTATGGCTGCACACATGCAGCAAGGACGGCGAGCACGCCATGGACAACTACCAGCGCCGGGGCTTCAAGCTCTTCGACACCAAGGTCGAGGAGGAGACCCAGGTGGCCGCGCTCGGACCGTGGCCGGGGGCGTACCCAGCCTGACCTGGGCAGAAACGGACCAATACGGCCATGTGACCGACGACACTCGTATCTCACGCTACGGGACACGAGTGTCCGCATGATGGACAAAGCTGGACTCTGTCCAGATCGCCATGCCACGCTTCCGTCATGTCTGGAACTGGGATTGCCTTGGTGAGTCGGCGGCACGTCGACCTCGGCCGCATGTCCAGCGCCATCTGTCCGGCGCGCTGACAGCCCCGCAGCGCCCGACATCTCTCTCTTCTCGCTTCATTCCCGCGCAACGACGCGCACGTATGCCCATGCGCCCGTATGCGCAGGTCAGAGCCGCTTTCCCGCCTGTCCCGAAGGACGTATCAACCATGGCCGCCACCCCGCAGAAGCCTGCCGCCGCGACTCCCCGCCGCAAGGTGAGCCGTCACCGCGGTGAGGGTCAGTGGGCCGCGGGGCACTTCACCCCGCTCAACGGCAACGAGCAGTTCAAGAAGGACGATGACGGTCTCAATGTGCGGACACGCATTGAGACGATCTACTCCAAGCGTGGCTTCGACTCGATCGACCCCAACGATCTTCGCGGCCGGATGCGCTGGTGGGGGCTCTACACCCAGCGCAAGCCCGGGATCGACGGCGGCAAGACCGCGATCCTGGAGCCCGAGGAGCTGGACGACAAGTACTTCATGCTGCGGGTGCGGATCGACGGCGGTCGCCTCACCACCCGGCAGCTGCGTGTGATCGGCGAGATCTCGCAGGAGTTCGCGCGCGGCAGCGCGGACATCACCGACCGGCAGAACGTCCAGTACCACTGGATCCGGATCGAGGACGTGCCCGAGATCTGGAACCGCCTGGAGGCGGTCGGCCTGTCCACCACCGAGGCCTGCGGCGACACCCCGCGTGTGGTCATCGGCTCGCCGGTCGCCGGCATCGCCGAGGACGAGATCATCGACGGCACCTCCGCCATCGACGAGATCCACCGCCGCTACATCGGCAGCAAGGAGTTCTCCAACCTGCCGCGCAAGTTCAAGACGGCGATCTCCGGCTCGCCGCTGCTCGATGTGGTCCACGAGATCAACGACGTCGCGTTCGTCGGTGTCGAGCACCCCGAGCACGGCCCCGGCTTCGACCTGTGGGTCGGCGGCGGGCTGTCCACCAACCCGAAGATCGGTGTCCGGCTCGGCGCCTGGGTGCCGCTGGAGGAGGTCCCGGAGGTCTGGGCGGGCGTGATCGGCATCTTCCGTGACTACGGCTACCGGCGGCTGCGCACCCGTGCCCGCCTGAAGTTCCTGGTCGCCGACTGGGGCGCGGAGAAGTTCCGCCAGATCCTCCAGGACGAGTACCTGGGGCGCGAGTTGGTCGACGGCCCCGCCCCCGCCCAGCCGCTCCAGCGCTGGCGCGACCACGTCGGTGTGCACCGGCAGAACGACGGCCGCTTCTACGTCGGGTTCGCCCCGCGTGTCGGCCGGGTGGACGGCACGACCCTGACGAAGATCGCCGAGCTCGCCGAGGCGCACGGCTCGGGCCGGGTCCGGACCACCGTCGAGCAGAAGATGATCATCCTCGATGTCGAGGAGGCGCAGGTCGACTCGCTCGTCGAGTCCCTGGAGGCGCTGGACCTCACCGCCAGGCCGTCCTCGTTCCGGCGCGGCACCATGGCCTGCACCGGCATCGAGTACTGCAAGCTCGCCATCGTCGAGACCAAGGCGCGCGGCGCCGCGCTGATCGACGAACTGGAGCGCCGTATCCCGGACTTCGACGAGCCGCTCACCATCAACCTCAACGGCTGCCCGAACGCCTGCGCCCGTATCCAGGTGGCGGACATCGGTCTCAAGGGGCAGCTGGTCGTCAACGACAAGGGCGAGCAGGTCGAGGGCTACCAGGTGCACCTGGGCGGCGCGCTCGGTCTGGAGGCCGGGTTCGGGCGCAAGGTGCGTGGCCTGAAGGTCACCTCCGAGGAGCTGCCGGACTACGTCGAGCGCGTCCTGAAGCGGTTCCAGGCGGAGCGCGAGGACGGCGAGCGGTTCGCCACGTGGGCCGCGCGTGCCTCCGAGGAGGCCCTGTCGTGAGCGAGCGGGCCGCCCCCTTCTACTGCCCCTACTGCGGCGACGAGGACCTCCGGCCGAGTGAAGCCCTGGAGGGCAGCCACGGCGCATGGGAATGCGCGGCGTGCAACCGCGCATTCCAGTTGAAGTTCCTCGGTCTGCTCTCCCGGGGACTTCAGCCCAACGACGCAGGGGGAGAGGGGATATGACCGCGATTCAGGAAGAGCGCACGACAGAGGATCTGAAGGCGCTCGCCGAGCAGGCGGGCCGTGACCTGGAGGACGCCTCCGCGCTGGAGATCCTCCAGTGGGCGACCGACACCTTCGGGGCGCGCTTCTGTGTGACCTCGTCGATGGAGGACGCGGTGGTGGCCCACCTCGCCTCCCGCGCCATGCCCGGCGTGGACGTCGTGTTCCTCGACACCGGCTACCACTTCGAGGAGACCATCGGCACCCGCGACGCGGTCGAGGCCGTGATGGACGTCAACGTCATCACCCTCACCCCGCGTCAGACCGTCGCCGAGCAGGACGCCGAGTACGGCCCCAAGCTGCACGACCGCAACCCCGACCTGTGCTGCAAGCTGCGCAAGGTCGAGCCGCTGGAGCGCGGGCTCAAGGACTACGTGGCCTGGGCGACCGGGCTGCGCCGCGACGAGTCCCCGACCCGGGCGAACACCCCGGTCGTCGGCTGGGACGACAAGCGGCAGAAGGTGAAGATCTCCCCGATCGCCCGCTGGACCCAGGACGACGTGGACGCGTACGTCGCCGAGCACGGCGTCCTGACGAACCCGCTCCTGATGGACGGCTACGCCTCCGTCGGCTGCGCCCCCTGCACCCGCCGGGTGCTGGAGGGCGAGGACGCGCGCGCCGGCCGCTGGGCCGGGCGGGCCAAGACCGAGTGCGGGCTGCACGGATGACGATCACCCAGACGAATCAGACCCAGGAGAACCAAGTGACGACCGGAGCCACCGTCTGGCTCACGGGTCTGCCGAGCGCCGGCAAGACCACCATCGCGTACGAACTGGCCGGCCGGCTGCGCGAGGAGGGCCACCGCGTCGAGGTGCTCGACGGCGACGAGATCCGCGAGTTCATCTCGGCGGGCCTCGGCTTCAGCCGCGAGGACCGGCACACCAATGTGCAGCGCATCGGCTTCCTCGCCGAACTGCTCGCCCGCAACGGCGTCAAGGCGCTCGTCCCGGTGATCGCCCCCTACGCGGACAGCCGCGAGGCGGTCCGCAAGCGCCACCAGGAGGGCGGGGCGCCGTACATCGAGGTGCATGTGGCGACGCCGGTCGAGGTGTGCTCCGTACGTGATGTGAAGGGTCTGTACGCCAAGCAGGCGGCGGGCGAGCTGTCCGGGCTCACCGGGGTCGACGACCCCTACGAGGAGCCCGAGACGCCCGACCTGCGTATCGAGTCGCAGCACCAGAGCGTCCAGGAGTCCGCGGCCGCGGTCCACGCGCTGCTCACCGAAAGGGGACTGGCATGACGACGACCGTCGCCAAGGTGGAGGAGGGCACGGACTCCCCGTACGCCCTCTCGCACCTGGACGCGCTGGAGTCCGAGGCGGTGCACATCTTCCGTGAGGTCGCGGGCGAGTTCGAGCGGCCGGTGATCCTGTTCTCCGGCGGCAAGGACTCCATCGTCATGCTGCACCTGGCGCTGAAGGCGTTCGCCCCCGCGGCGATCCCCTTCTCGCTGCTCCACGTCGACACCGGGCACAACTTCCCCGAGGTCATCGAGTACCGGGACCGTACGGTCGCCAAGCACGGCCTGCGACTGCATGTCGCGTCCGTGCAGGACTACATCGACCGGGGCGTGCTCAAGGAGCGCCCGGACGGCACCCGCAACCCGCTACAGACGGTGCCGCTGACCGAGAAGATCCAGAACGAGAAGTTCGACGCGGTGTTCGGCGGTGGCCGCCGGGACGAGGAGAAGGCGCGGGCCAAGGAGCGCGTCTTCTCGCTGCGCGACGAGTTCTCGCAGTGGGACCCGCGCCGGCAGCGGCCCGAGCTGTGGAACCTGTACAACGGCCGCCACGCACCCGGCGAGCATGTGCGCGTCTTCCCGCTGTCCAACTGGACCGAGCTGGACGTGTGGCAGTACATCGACCGCGAGGGCATCGAGCTGCCTCAGATCTACTTCGCGCACGAGCGCGAGGTGTTCAAGCGCGGCGGCATGTGGCTGACCGCCGGCGAGTGGGGCGGCCCGAAGGACGGCGAGAGCGTCGAGAAGCGGCTCGTGCGCTACCGGACCGTCGGCGACATGTCCTGCACCGGTGCCGTCGACTCGGACGCCGTGACGCTGGAGCAGGTCATCACCGAGATCGCCGCGTCCCGGCTCACCGAGCGCGGCGCCACCCGCGCCGACGACAAGCTCTCCGAGGCCGCGATGGAAGACCGCAAGCGCGAGGGGTACTTCTAAGCATGAGCACGACCACGACCGAGGAACTCTCGGCCACCACCCTGCTGCGGTTCGCCACCGCCGGCTCCGTCGATGACGGCAAGTCCACGCTCGTCGGCCGGCTGCTGCACGACTCCAAGTCGATCCTCACGGACCAGTTGGAGGCAGTGGAGCGCGTGTCGGCCTCACGCGGCCAGGACGCGCCGGACCTCGCGCTGCTGACCGACGGTCTGCGGGCCGAGCGGGAGCAGGGCATCACGATCGACGTGGCGTACCGTTACTTCGCCACGCCCCGGCGCCGGTTCATCCTCGCCGACACCCCCGGCCATGTGCAGTACACGCGCAACATGGTCACGGGCGCCTCGACGGCCGAGCTGACGGTGATCCTGGTCGACGCCCGCAACGGCGTCGTCGAGCAGACCCGCCGGCACGCCGCGATCGCCGCGCTGCTGCGCGTGCCGCACGTCGTGCTCGCCGTGAACAAGATGGACCTGGTCGACTACCAGGAGTCCGTGTTCGCCGCGATCGCCGAGGAGTTCACGGCGTACGCGCTCGAACTCGGCGTCCCGGAGATCACCGCGATCCCGATCTCGGCGCTGGCCGGCGACAACGTGGTGGACCCGTCCGCGAACATGGACTGGTACGGCGGGCCGACCTTCCTGGAGCACCTGGAGACGGTCCCGGTCAGCCACGACCTGAGCCACTGCCACGCCCGGCTGCCCGTGCAGTACGTGATCCGGCCGCAGACCGCCGAGCACCCGGACTACCGGGGCTACGCCGGTCAGATCGCCGCCGGTTCGTTCCGCGTCGGCGAGTCGGTGACGGTGCTGCCGTCGGGGCGCACGTCGAAGATCACCGGCATCGACCTGCTGGGCGAGCCGGTCGGCATCGCGTGGACCACCCAGTCGGTGACGGTCCTGCTGGCGGACGACATCGACATCTCGCGCGGCGACCTGATCGTGCCCACCAAGGACGCCCCGCCGACCACGCAGGACATCGAGGCGACCGTCTGCCATGTCGCCGACGCCCCGCTGACCGTCGGCCACCGGGTGCTGCTCAAGCACGGCACCCGCACGGTCAAGGCGATCGTCAAGGACATCCCGTCCCGGCTCACGCTGGACGACCTGTCCCTGCACCCGCACCCGGGTCACCTCGTCGCCAACGACATCGGCCGGGTGAAGATCCGTACCGCCGAGCCGCTGCCGGTCGACTCCTACGCCGACTCGCGCCGCACCGGCTCGTTCATCCTGATCGACCCCAGCGACGGCACCACGCTCACCGCGGGCATGGTCGGCGAGTCGTTCGCCTCGCCGGAGCCGGTCAAGGACGAGGCCGACGACGACGGATGGGACTTCTGACGTGTTGCCCCACGACGTCTACTCCACGTTCGCGAAGGAGGGCGGCCGCGTCGGCAGCGGCGCCCTCGGCAGCGGGCAGGGCGGAGTGGCGCGATGTGTGCGCTGACCCGTCCTTCGTCCATCTGCCGATCTCCCGGCCGCGCCTGACCAGGGCGTGAGTGCCGGGCCACCGAGAGGAACCCCTCCCGTGCCTGCCACCCCCGCCCCGCGACGGACCCTCGCCGTCCTGGCCGCCCTGCCGCTGCTGGCCCTCGCGGCCTGCGGCTACGGCTCTCAGGCCAAGGAGAACACCGAGCAGGCCATCGCGGGGGCGGCCAAGGTCGACGGACTGGACTCCGTGAAGATCGGCTACTTCGGGAACCTCACCCACGCCACCGCGCTGGTCGGCCGGCAGCAGGGGCTGTTCCAGAAGGAGCTGGGCGGCACGACGGCGGAGTACGCCACGTTCAACGCCGGTCCTTCGGAGATCGAGGCGCTGAACTCCGGGTCCATCGACATCGGCTGGATCGGCCCCTCCCCCGCCGTCAACGGCTACATGAAGTCGGGCGGCAAGAACCTGCGGATCATCTCGGGTTCGGCGTCGGGCGGTGTGAAGCTGGTGGTCGACCCCGAGAAGATCAAGTCCCTCAAGGACGTCAAGGGCAAGAAGATCGCCACGCCGCAGCTCGGCAACACCCAGGACGTGGCGTTCCTCAACTGGGTCTCCGAGCAGGGCTGGAAGGTCGACGCGGAAAGCGGTCAGGGCGACGTCTCGGTGGTCCGCACCGACAACAAGATCACCCCGGACGCCTACAAGTCCGGCTCGGTCGACGGCGCGTGGGTGCCGGAGCCGACCGCCTCCAAGCTGGTCGCCGAGGGCGGCAAGGTGCTGCTCGACGAGGCCGACCTGTGGCCGGACAAGAAGTTCGTGATCACCAACGTGATCGTGTCGCAGAGCTTCCTGAAGGAGCACCCGAAGGCCGTGGAGGCGGTGCTGCGCGCCTCGGTGAAGGCCAACAAGTGGATCGACGCCAACCCGGACAAGGCGAAGGCCGCGGCGAACGCGCAGCTCAAGGCCGACACCGGCAAGCCGCTGCCGGCCGAGGTGCTCGACCCGGCGTGGCGGTCCATCCAGGTCACCGACGATCCGCTGGCGGCCACGCTGAACACCGAGGCCGAACACGCGGTCAAGGCGGGGCTGCTGCAGCAGCCGGACCTGACCGGCATCTACGACCTCACCCCGCTGAACAAGGTCCTCAAGGGCGAGGGCGAACCCGAGGTCGACGACGCCGGGCTCGGCGTCCAGTAAGCCCCATCCGGAGAGTTCCCAGGAGGTGACGACCATGGCAACAGCCCTCGCCAAGGCCGCTGACACGGATACGTCCGTGGAGCACGCCGCACGCATCGAGCATGTCTCGAAGTCCTTCGCCGGCCCCGCCGGGCAGCAGCTCGTCCTCGACGACATCACGCTCGATGTCGCGCCCGGCGAGTTCGTCACCCTCCTCGGGGCGTCCGGCTGCGGCAAGTCGACGCTGCTGAACCTGGTGGCCGGGCTGGACAAGCCGACCGCGGGCGGCATCACGACCGACGGGCGCCCGGCGCTGATGTTCCAGGAGCACGCCCTGTTCCCGTGGCTGACCGCGGGCAAGAACATCGAACTCGCCCTGAAGCTGCGCGGGATCGCCAAGGCCGAGCGGCGCGAGCGCGCCGAGGAACTCCTCGCACTCGTCCGTCTGAAGGGCGCGTACGGCAAGCGGGTGCACGAGCTGTCCGGCGGTATGCGCCAGCGCGTCGCCCTGGCTCGCGCGCTCGCCCAGGACAGCAAGCTGCTGCTGATGGACGAGCCGTTCGCCGCGCTGGACGCGATCACCCGGGACGTGCTGCACGACGAACTCACCCGTATCTGGCGGGAGACGGGCGTGTCGGTGCTGTTCGTGACGCACAACGTGCGCGAGGCGGTCCGGCTGGCCCAGCGCGTCGTCCTGCTGTCCTCGCGGCCGGGCCGTATCGCCCGGGAATGGACGGTCGACATCCCGCAGCCGCGCCGCATCGAGGACGCCGCGGTCGCGGAGCTGTCCCGGGAGATCACCGAAGAACTGCGTGGGGAGATCCGCCGCCATGGCCAGCACTGAGACCACCGCCAAGGACGGCAGCGATCTCGCCGGACTCGAGGCGGGCCTGGACGCCCTGGACACGGTCCAGACGAGCCGTACGCCGTTCCGCAGGACCCTGACCCAGAAGATCCTGCCGCCGATCGTCGCCGTCGCCCTGGTCCTGGGCATCTGGCAGCTCCTGGTGTCGACCGGCGTCGCCGGCGACCCGACCAAGCTGCCCGCGCCGGCCGACGTATGGGGCGAACTGCGCGAGTCCTGGCTGCAGGGCACGCTGCACCAGTACATCTGGACGTCCGTGTCGCGCGGCCTGCTGGGCTTCCTGCTGGCGCTGGCGATCGGGACGCCGCTGGGCCTGCTGGTGGCGCGCGTGAAGTTCGTGCGGGCGGCGATCGGCCCGATCCTGTCCGGTCTGCAGTCCCTGCCGTCGGTCGCGTGGGTGCCGCCGGCTGTGATCTGGCTGGGCCTGAACGACCGGATGATGTTCGCGGTGATCCTGCTCGGCGCGGTCCCTTCGATCGCCAACGGCCTGGTGTCCGGCGTCGACCAGGTGCCGCCGCTGTTCCTGCGGGCGGGCCGCACACTGGGCGCGACGGGTCTGAAGGGCACCTGGCACATCGTGATGCCGGCCGCACTGCCCGGCTATCTGGCCGGTCTGAAGCAGGGCTGGGCCTTCTCGTGGCGTTCGCTGATGGCCGCCGAGATCATCGCGTCCTCCCCCGACCTGGGCGTGGGCCTCGGCCAGCTCCTGGAGAACGGCCGCAACACCAGTTCCATGTCCACGGTGTTCTTCGCCATCCTGCTCATCCTGATCGTCGGCATCGCCATCGACCTGCTGATCTTCAGCCCGCTGGAGCGGTGGGTGCTGCGCAGCCGCGGTCTGCTGGCAAGGAGCTGAGAGTCCGATGTCCGTGAAACCGGTCCTGCTCGTCATCGCCCACGGCAGCCGCGACCCGCGGCACGCCGCGACCGTGCACGCCCTCGTACGGCGGGTCCGTTCGCTGCGCCCGGACGTACGGGTGGAGACCGGCTTCCTGGACTTCAACATCCCGTCGGTGCAGGGGGTGCTGGAGTCGCTGGCGGCGGAGGGTGTCCGGGACGTCGTGGCGCTGCCCCTGCTGCTGACGCGCGCCTTCCACGCGAAGGCCGACATCCCGGCGGTCCTGCGCGACGCGCCGCGCCGGCTGCGGATCCGGCAGGCAGAGGTACTGGGCCCGGCACCGCTGCTCGTGTCGGCCCTGGAACGACGTCTGTACGAGGCGGGACTGACGCCCGCCGACAAGTCCTCGACCGGGGTCGTGCTGGCCTCGGCGGGGTCCACCGACCCGGAGGCGATCGCAGTGATCGCAGAAATCGCGCGGGAGTGGCGGCACACCGGTTGGTGCGCCGTGCGACCTGCGTTCGCCTCCGCCGGTTCTCCCGCGGGGTTCCCGCGCACCGAGGACGCGGTGCGTGAGCTGCGGGAACTCGGCTGCGAGCGGGTGGCCGTGGCGCCGTACGTCCTGGCCCCCGGTTTCCTCCCGGACCGCATCGCACGGGGCGCGGCCGGGGCGGACGTGCTGGCGGACGTGCTCGGGCCGGCGCCGGAGGTGGCGCGGGTCCTGCTGGAGCGGTACGACGCGGCGCGGGTGCCGGTGCTGGCGGCGGTCGGGGCCTGAGAGGGCCCTCGGCGGCCGGGGCCGTGGAGCGCCCCCGCACGGCCCCCGGTGTCACACTCCGAGCACTCGGTCCAACTGCTGGACCAGGGTCAGGCTGCCGCTGCCCGCCGTCACACGGGTGCGGACGGCCTCCAGGGCGAAGCGGATACGGCCTCGGTTGGGGGGCAGGCCGTCCTGGGTGGCGTGGTGCAGTTCGTCCCGGACGATCTCTCCCTGCGGGACGAGCGCCGGGTTCTCGATGCGCAGCAGCTCCACGAGCCGCTCCGCGAGGCGCAGCACCGCGGCGGGGTCGGCGCCGTTGTCGGACGGTCCGTCGAATTCACGGATGTTGTAGCTGCTCACTGTCCCGCCTTCCGTGGTTGCGCCGATCACCATAGGACAACAACCACCCCTTGTCCCGCAGTTGGACCGAGCCGCGGTGAGATGATCAGCTCGGGTTGACAACCGCCTCGTCGGCCAGCCGTACCAGCTCCGCCACCGGCATCGATCCCGGCGCCCGCCGCTCGCGCGCGAAGGTGTTGGCGAGGTGCTGGAGGAGTTCGTTCAGCGGGGTCGGTACGCCGTGCAGACGGCCCAGCAGAGCGATCTCGCCGTTGAGGTAGTCGGCCTCGATGGTGCCGGTGCCACGGGTGAGGGACTGCCAGGAGGAGCCGCCGCCGCGCGGTGCCCCGTCGAGGGGGACCAGGGTGACCTTGTCGCCCCGTACCGCGTGCTGTTCTTCGGCGCTCGCGTACGCGATCCCGGCGGCGTCGAGCACGGCCGCGCCCTCGGCCCGCACCCGCCGGAACAGCGCCGCGGCCTCCTCGCTGTCGACGGGGCCGGTCACCGCCTCCAGCGCGTTGCCGAGGTTGGACAGCAGCTTGGCGTACTGCCAGCGCGCCACGTCCGCCACCACCGGCGCCTCGAAGTGCGACTTCTCCAGGTCGGCGGCGATGAGGCGGGCGGTCTCGTCGGTGCCGTGCGGATGACGGCCAGGGCCTGTTTGCCAGACAGGCCCTAGGTGCAGGATGCCGGTGAGGGGACTGCCGGCGGCGGAGACGACGCCGGGTTCGACGTACGTCGACGGCAGCCAGACGCAGACGCCGTAGACCCGTCGGAAGAGCCGCAGGGCGAGGCGCTGGCCCTCGACGCCGTTCTGCGCGCAGAGCAGCGGCAGCCGCTCGGCGGCCGTACCGCCACCGGCGACCGGGACGGGACCCCAGGTCTGCAGCGCGGCCACGCTGTCCTGCGTCTTCACGGCGAGGACGAGGACGTCGTCGGGGCGCAGCTCCCCGAGCGCGGCGGGTCCGTCGACGACCGGCAGCCGGTGGGTCAGCTCCCCTTCCGGCACCCTGAGCCGCAGCCCTTGATCCCGTAGGGCCTCGAAGTGGGCGCCCCGGGCGACCAGGACGACCTCGTGTCCCGAGCCGGCGAGCCGTCCGCCGATGACGCCGCCGACCGCCCCGGCCCCGATGATGACGTACCTCAAGGTCACTCCCCCTCGGCGCTGAACGGCGTCCCCTGGTGGAAGTACATCTGCCACCCGGCGTCCGTCCGCCGCCACAGCGAACTGCGGTGCGCGCGCCTGCCGTCGTTCTCCGTGTCGAAGGTGAGGTGGACGACGTCGGGGGCGAGCTGGACGCCCCGAATCTCAGAGGTGACGACGTATCGGTCTGCCGGGTCGGTGTCCACGGGCAGGCGGGTCACGGTCGACGCCCGGTCCCAGCGGCGTCCCGAGGAACCGAACTCGTGGAACTCGGGGTGCAGGAGTGCGCCGAGCAACTCGGGCGAGCGGCGGACCTCGGGGTCGAGCAGTCTCAACTCGCCCTCGATGGCAGCTTCCACAGCGTTGGTCCGGACGTCAGTCACCAGTCATCTCCACGAGTTTCACGACGGTGTTCCAGTTACGGCTGGTGGCAATCAAACCCTTGTTGATCCGGGGTCTCGACAGAATTTCGGCGAGCTTGGAGCGGCCCAGGCCGTTCGGGGCGTACAGGTACAGCGCGCGGTCGCCGAGCCGGAACTCCTCCGGGAGGTGGGCGGACTGGTCGATCTCCGCGAAGCGCTCGGCGTCGACCGGGGCGGAGAAGTAGGTGACATGGAGCTGCTTGGGCTCCAACTCCGCTGCGGGGAAGGGGCAGTTGTCCACGACCGCCGCGAGGTAGGCGTGGTCGCGCACGATCACGTCCACGGCGAAGCCGAAGCGCTTCTCGATCGCTGTCGTGAGCTCCGCCGCCAGGGACCCCTCGTCGCCGTGGTCGGCGGCGAACACCGCCTGGCCGCTCTGGAGGTAGGTGCGTACGTCGCCGTAGCCCAGGCCGGTCATCAGGGTGCGCAGCTCCGCCATCGGGACTTTTCTGCTGCCGCCCACATTGATCCCGCGCAGCAGCGCCGCATACGTCGTCATTCGGCCACCTTAAAGCGGCGTGAGCGGATGAGGGTGGCCGTCGCGCCCAGTGGGGGCGGGCACGACGACCGGAACCCGTAAGTTACTTACCGGTCAGCAAGAAGCACAACCCTTCGCCCGGTCCACGGCCTCCTCCCCCTGATCTCCACCCCCGACCGGGCCGGATAGATGTAAGGGACCGCCATCCTCCCCAGTGGGGAGAGCCCGGGGGCCGAGGGGATGAGTTCCGGCCGCCGCACTTCACCGGGCAGCACGACGAGATGGCTTTATCCGCCCCATACCTTCGAACGAAAGGAGGCGGCAGGGGGCCGCCACCGCAATACAAGGGGGCAAGCCCGTCATGGTGAACGGAGATACGCGGGTGCGGGGTCTCGCCGCTCGCGCCGGAGGCTGGAGCGCCCGGCACCGATGGGCTGCCGTCGGCATCTGGGTGCTGTTCGTCGTCCTGGCGATGGGACTGGGCTCGGCGGCCGGCCGGGTCGACGTCAAGGACAGCGACCAGCTGAAGGGCGAGACACACACCGCCGCCAAGATCATCGAGGACGCCGGCATCGAGGAGCCGGCCAGTGAGACCGTCCTGATCCAGGCCAAGGACGGCTCGGTCAAGGCCACCGACAGTGAGTTCCGCAGCGCCGTCACCGCGGTAGTCAAGGCGGTCGAGGGCACCGGCAAGGTCACGGACGTGACATCGCCGTACGACACGCGGACGATCTCGAAGGACGGCCGCAGCGCGCTTGTGCAGTTCGACATCCGCGGGGACTCGGACACCGCGGGTGAGCGCGTGGAGCCGGTGCTGAAGGCGGTCGAGGACGTCCAGAAGGATCACGGCTCGCTGCGGATCGAGGAGATCGGCGGCGCGAGCATGATGAAGACGTTCGACGACGCGTTCGGGGACGACTTCCAGAAGGCCGAGTACTCCGCGGTGCCGGTGGCCCTCGGCATTCTGCTCATCGCCTTCGGCGCGCTGGTGGCGGCCCTGCTGCCGGTGCTGCTGGCGGTCACCGCGATCATGGCGACGATGGGCCTGATGGGCATCGTCAGCCATGTCATGCCGATGAGCGACACCGCCAACTCCGTGATGCTGCTGGTCGGCCTCGCCGTCGGCGTGGACTACTGCCTGTTCTATCTGCGCCGGGAGCGTGAGGAGCGCCAGGCCGGACGGGACCCGCAGACCGCGCTCAGGGTCGCCGCCGCCACCAGCGGCCGCGCGATCATCGTCTCCGGTGTCACGGTGTGCGTGGCGATGGCGGGCATGCTGTTCACCGGTCTCGCCGAGTTCGAGGCGATGGGCCTGGCCTCGCTGATGGTCGTGGCGGTCGCCATGGTCGGCTCGGTCACCGTGCTGCCGGCACTGCTTTCGCTGCTGGGCGAGCGGGTCGAGAAGGGCAAGATCCCCTTCCTGCACCCGGAGAGCCGGCTCCGCCGCAACCGGGGCCGCGGCAACCGCGAGAGCCGGTTCTGGACGGCCGTGCTCAAGGGAGTGCTCGCACGGCCCGTCATCTCGGTCGTGGTGGCGGCCGGCGCCCTGCTCGCCATCGCGGCTCCCGCGGTCGGCATGAAGACGCAGAACCTCACGCTGGACCAGGAGTTCGGCGACTCGCTGCCCATCGTGCAGACCTACAACCGGGTCAACGAGGCCTTCCCGGGCGGTTCCGAGCCGGCCGAGGTGATCGTCAAGGCCGCCGACATCAACGCTCCCGAGGTGAAGTCCGCGCTCGCCGACTTCCGTGACCGGGCGATCAGTTCGGGTGCCTCGCGCGGCCCGGTCGAGATCAAGCTGCACGACGAGCAGAACGTCGCCTTCGTGTATGTCCCGCTGGTCGGCGGCTCCGACCTGGACAAGGCGGGCGCGAGCCTGGACAAGCTGCGCGACGATGTGCGCCCGGCCACGCTGGGCAAGGTGGACGGCGTCGAGGCGCCGATCACCGGGCAGGTCGCCGGCTCGAAGGACTTCAACGACCAGTTGGCCGGATCCGTGATCCCGGTCTTCGCCTTCGTCGTGGTCTTCGCCTTCGGGCTGATGCTGCTGTCGTTCCGCTCGCTGACGATCGCCGCCACGTCGATCGCGCTGAACCTGCTGTCGGTGGGCGCGGCGTACGGCATCCTCGTCGCCGTCTTCCAGCACGGCTGGGGTGCGTCCCTGGTGGGCGCGGAGGGCGTCGGCGCCATCATCACCTGGCTGCCGCTGTTCCTCTTCGTGATCCTGTTCGGCCTGTCGATGGACTACCACGTCTTCGTGGTCTCGCGGATCCGCGAGGCACGTCTGCGCGGCCGTACCACGAGGGACGCGATCCAGCACGGCGTGGTCACCACGGCCGGGGTCGTCACCAGCGCCGCGGTCATCATGGTCGCCGTGTTCGCGATCTTCGGCACGCTGTCCATGCAGTCCATGAAGCAGATGGGCGTCGGCCTCGCGGCGGCCGTCCTCATCGACGCGACCATCATCCGGGGCGTCCTGCTCCCGGCGGTGATGGCCCTGCTGGGCGAGCGCAACTGGTACTTCCCGAAGTGGCTGCGCCGCCTGCCCGACCTGACCCACGACGAGGCGCCGGAGGCGGTGACCCGGGGGGCCGCTCGGGACGACGAGGGTGAGCGGGTGCCGGTCTGACCCCGCCTGCCCGACAGAGGGCCCGTTGGTTCCGGGGGAACCAACGGGCCCTCGCTCATGCCCTGGCCGCCCGCAGTTCCGCCTCGATGAGGTCGGCGGCACGCCGGGTACCGCCCTCCTGGGCCATCTCCGTCCGGATGTCCTTCAGCCGCCGGGCGACCTCGGGGTCGTCGACGAGCGCGAGGGCGGTCTCGCGAAGCTTCCGCGCGGTGGCCTGCTCCGTCGGGACGTGCCGGGCGACGCCGAGCGCCTGGAGCATGTCCGCGTTGCCGAACTGGTCCACGGCCTGCGGTACGGCGATCATCGGGGTGGCCGTGGCCAGCCCCTCCTGGCTGCCGCCGGCGCCGGCGTGGGTGACGAACAGGTCGGCCTGCTTCAGGATCGCCAACTGCGGGACCCAGGAACGCACTTCGACGTTCGCGGGTGCGTCGCCCAGGTCGGCCGCGTCGACATGCGGGCCGACCTGGAGCACCAGGTGCCAGCCCGGCAGATCGCCGAATGCACGCACACACTCCCGGTAGAAGGCGGGCTGCTTGGTGAAGGACGACCCGAGAGAGACGAGTACGACCTTCTCGGCGCCCGCCGGGCGCTGCCAGTCGCCCTCGGCGGCGCGGTCGCCCTGGCAGGCACCGACGAACGTGTGCACCGTCTCGTCGACACGGTCGGCGTTGGGCTGCAGGGCCCGCGGGATCAGGACGAGCGAGCGGTCGGGCCGGCCGACGAAGGGATCGGGGTGCCGGGTGACGCCGTTCTCCTCCAGCCATGCCTGGAAGCGCCGGTAGTACGCTTGTCCGCGCTCGGTCTTCTTCGGCTCCGCCCACATCGGCTCGGCGACCTCCTCCTCATAGCCCTCCCAGGCCACGAGGTTCGGCGACAGCGAGATCGCGGGTACGCCCCAGCGGTGGGCGAGGACGCGGGCCGGGTACGAGGTGATGTCGTGCAGGACGAGATCCGGCTCGTCCCCCTCGTACGCCTCGATCAGCTGCGGGAGGGCCTGGATCGCGTCGGCCAGGAACGGCTCGACGTTGTCCAGCAGAGTGCTCCCCCAGGCTTCGGGGTCCGCGTCCGGCCCCGGCAGCGTGGAGTTCCAGAGCTTCGGCTCCGCACCGGTCCCGGCGACCTTCTCGGCGAAGGCCGGCGGAATCGCGTACGTGACCCGATGCCCGCGCGCCACGAGCTCGCGGATCACTTCGAGACTGGGGTTCACGTGGCCGTGGGCGGCGATGGAGAACATGGCGATGTGAGCGGGACTGGTCATGACAGGGACACTAATCGAGACGATACGTCTCGTGCAACGTCGTTTCAGGGTGCCGGCACGTCGTGCAACTTCAGCCACGCCCCCGACGGGGCCTCATCGACGAGGACCAGCGGGGTGCGACGCCCGTCGATCCGTACGATCCCGGCGTCCACCCGTGGCACGGGCGCGGCCAGGTCAGGATCGTCAGCAAGGGCACGTTCCCGGCGCCCGAGAACGGTGTGCGCGGAGGCCGGGCGGTGAGGAAGTCCTCGCCCATGCCCCGGACCTGAGGTGTGTCCGAGAAGCGTGAGCGAAGGGCAGGGCCGAGCCGGGGGGCGATCTCGTAGGCGAGGAAGCGTTGACGGTGCGGGGCGAGCAATTCGGTCAACTCACCTTTCCCGGTGCCGACTTCGAGCAGCAGGGGCGCCCGTCTGGTTCGCGACGGACCAGCGGGCTTGGCTCCGCGAGCCGGTCAGGGCCCGGGCCGCGGCGCATTCGTACGGGGTGTGGCTGCCGCGGACGGACGCCAGGCGGGGAGTCGCGGGCAACCGAATTGCTCCCGCCTCGCTTCAGCGCTGGTAGCGGGCGAGCACCAGGTTTCCGTCCTCCTCCAGCCGTTCGCGCAGCTCGGCGAGTCCGATCGCGCCGCTGTAGTACTCCTGGAAGGCGGGCGTGGCGACCTTGTCCTTCCATTCGGGGTAGCCGCGTACCGACTGGGCGGGCGCCGAGCGCAGGTGTTCGGCGAGGGCGGTGCCGGTGGCCCAGTCGTTCTCGGTGGTGTGCAGGGCGGGGTCCTTCAGTGCCTCGGTGCCGGTGGGCAGCATCCAGTCGCCGAGCGCGAGGCGCACCATGTTCTCGGGGCGGAGCAGGAAGTCGATGAACCGGGCCGCCTCCCGCTGGTGCGGGCTGTCCTCGGCGATGGACAGGGTCTGCGGGCTGACCCCCTGGGCGAGACCGTCGGCGCCCGCCGGGGCGGGCAGCACCTGCCAGTCGAAGCCCTTCGGCGCCTGCTGCACGATCTGCTGACGGTACGAGAAGCCGAGCGGGACCATCGCGTACCGGCCGCCGAAGAAGCCCGGCAGGGTGTCCGAGCCGCCGCTGCCCAGGGTCGTGGGCGAGGCGCTGTGGTCGGCGTTGACCTGGTCGTGGACGGTGCGCGGCATGACCTCGTCGGCCCCGTCGAAGCGGACGGTCACCTTGCCGTCGGCGCCCCGGTGGAAGAGCTGTCCGCCGGACGACAGGGACAGGTTGAGCGTGGCGGAGACGGGTTCCTTGAGCGGCCAGGCCACGCCGTACTTGCCGTCGCCGCTCAGTCGCTCGGTGACGTCCCGGAACTCCGCCCAGCTCCATGGCTGTTCGGCGGTGGGGATGCGCACGCCTGCCTCCTTCAGCCACTTCGCGTTGGCGATGAGCACGCGCGGCTCCTGGAGGAACGGGACACCGTAGATGCCGTCCCCGTAGGTCGCCGTCTCCCAACTGCGCCCCGGAATATCGGACTTGAGCCGCTCGGGCAGCAGGTCGGTCAGATCGGCGAGGTAGCCGCCGTACGCGAAGTCCGCGAGGTCGTCCGAGGCGTCATGGATGATGTCCGGCGCCTCACCGCCCTCGAAGGAGGTGAGCAGCTGGTCGTGGACGCCGTCCCAACTGCCCTGGACATACTCGACCTTGACGTCCGGATGGGCCGCGTTCCACTCCTTCACCAGCTCCCTGTTGACCTCGACGGACTCCTCCTGCCAGGCCAGTGACTGGAAGCGCAGGGTGATCCGGCCGCCCGAGGTGTCACCGTCGTCACCGCTGCATCCGGCGAGCAGGAGGGCCAGAGCCAGGACCGGGGCCGACAGCAGTCTCGTACGCATCAGCTCTTCACCGCCCCGGCGAGCATGCCGCCCGTGATCCGTCGCTGGAGGACCGCGAACACGACCAGCGAGGGCAGTGTCGCGAGGAACGCGGCGGCGGCCAGCGGGCCGAGGTCGGCGACCCCTTCCGCGCCGATGAAATGGGTGAGGACGACCGGCAGGGTCTGCTTCTCGGGGGTCTTCAGCAGCACGAGCGCGAAGAAGAACTCGTTCCACGCCGTGACGAACGCGAACAGCCCCGTCGCCACGATCCCCGGCGCCAGCAGCGGCGCGGTCACCGAGACCAGGGTCCTCAGGCGCCCGGCCCCGTCGACCGCCGCCGCCTCCTCCAGCTCGGGCGGCACCGCACGGACGTATCCGACGAGCATCCACAGCGCGAACGGCAGCGCCCACACCACGTACACCATGATCAGCCCCGGCATCGAGTTGATCAGCCGCAGGTTCTTCAGCACCAGGAACAGCGGGATGATCACCAGCACCAGCGGGAACGCCTGGCTGACGACCACCCAGCCGGTCGCCGCCCGCGCGAGCGGGGTGCGGTGGCGGCGGGCCATGACATACGCCATCGGGGTCGCGAGGAGTACGGCGATCAGGGCGGCGCCGAGCGCGGCGAGCAGGGAGTTGAGCGCGGCGTGCAGCAGGGGCTGCTCGTCGAAGGCCTGGCGGAAGTTGGCGAGGGTGGGGTCCTTCGGGATCCAGGTGGGGTGCAGACTGCCCAGCTCGCGCGGGGGTTTGAAGGCGGTGGAGAGCAGCCAGAGGAAGGGGAGGGCGAGGAAGAGAAGGTAGGCGAGCAGGGCGAGGTACTGTCCGGCGCGGCCGGTCCGGCTGGTCCTCAACGCTCGTCACCCCCCTTGAGACGGCCGACCAGGAACACAGCGAGGAGTATCGAGATCACCGCGACCATCACGCATCCCATGGCCGCCGCGTAGCCGAACTGGCCGTAGCGGAAGGCCTCTTCGTAGGCGAAGAGCATCGGCAGCCGGGTGCGGCCGCCGGGGCCGCCGCTGGTGAGGACGTAGACCAGGGCGAAGGAGTTGAAGTTCCAGATCAGGTTGAGTGCCGTGATGGAGAGCGCGACGGGTCTGAGGGCGGGCCAGGTGACCGTGCGGAAGCGACGCCAGGCGCCGGCGCCGTCCACGGCCGCCGCCTCGTGCAGCTCGCGCGGGGTGTTCTGGAGGCCGGCGAGCAGGGCGACCGTCGTCGTCGGCATGCCCGCCCAGACGCCCACGACGATCACGGCGGGCAGGGCCGTGCCGAGTCCGCTGAGCCAGTCGCGGCCGTCGCCGAGGCCCAGATCGCGGAGGGTCTCGTTGAGGATGCCCGCGTCGGGGTTGTAGACCAGCCGCCACATGACGCCGACGACGACCTCGGGCATGGCCCACGGGACGATCGCGAGGGCGCGGGCCAGCCAGCGCAGCCGCAGGTCCTGGTTGAGCAGGAGGGCGAGGCCGAGCGCCAGCAGGAACTGCGGCAGGGTGACGCCGACGGCCCAGACCAGGCCGATCCGGAACGACTCCCAGAACAGCGTGTCGTGCAGCAGATCCCGGAAGTTGAGGGCGCCGATCCACTGGGTGGGCCGGGTCCGTCCGGACTGGGCGTCGGTGAAGGCCAGCAGGATGCCGTAGAGCAGCGGTCCGACGCTCAGGATCAGGATGGGGATCAGCGCGGGGAGTACGAGGAACCAGGCGCCGTGATCCGTGACGCGCCGTCGCCCCGTGCCGCCCGGCGCGGGTCTCACCGGCCTCTCCGCCTCGGTCACCGATGTCACGGAATCAGCCCCTTTGCACGGCTCGGGTGGGCCCCGTCATGGTCGTGAAGGCGCCGTACCCCGTCAAGGCCGCGCGCACGCGGTCCGACCTGTGGAAATGCGAGACTGAGCGGCGATGGCGGGAATCCGACGCCGTTCATGGAGGCGTACGACCACACGGAGGCGGACGATGGACGAGGCACAGGCGCGGGACGTACTGGCCGCGGCGGGAGTACTGCCCGGACCGGCACGGGACGCGCGACTGCTCGCCCTCGGCGAGAACGCGGTGTTCGCCGCCGGTGACCTGGTCGTCAAGGTGGGCCGGGACGCGGAGCTCCTGGACCGGGCGCGGCGCGAACTCGACATCGCTCTATGGCTGGACGAGGCGGGCGTGCCTGCGGTGCGGGCGGCCGAGCCCGAGGCACGGCTGGTGGAGGGGCACCCGGTGACCGTGTGGCACCGGCTGCCGGATCCGCTACGGCCCGCCGAGCCAAGGGATTTGGCCGAACTGCTACGGGTCGTGCACGAGCTGCCCGCGCCCTCCTTCGAGTTGCCGCCGCGTGAACTACTGGGGGGTGTGGAGCGGTGGCTGCGGCTGGCGGGCGATGCGATCGATCCGGCGGACGCGGCGTATCTGCGGGAGCGGCGGGACGGGTTCGCCGCGGCTGCGTCCGGGCTGACGCCGCGGCTGGCGCCGGGGCCGATTCATGGGGACGCGTTGCCGCGCAATGTGCATGTGGGAGCTCAGGGGCCGGTGCTGGTCGATCTGGAGACCTTCTCCTTCGATCTGCGTGAGCATGATCTGGTGGTGATGGTGCTTTCTCGGGATCGGTACGGGGTGCCCGCGGCGGCCTATGAGTCGTTTGTGGCGGCGTACGGCTGGGATGTGCGGGAGTGGGAGGGGTGTTCGGTGCTGCGGGGGGCTCGGGAGACGGCCAGTTGCGCGTGGGTTGCTCAGCATGCGGCGAGCAATCCGAAGGCGTTGGCGGAGTTCGAGCGGAGGGTGGCGTCCTTGCGGGACGGGGACGAGACCGTGCGGTGGTATCCGTTCTGAGCGCCCACTGGCAGGGGGCTGACAGGGGGCTGTGTGGCACGGCGGCCGGGTGTCATGTGGCTGGGCGCGCAGCTTCCCGCGCCCCTGGGGCGTCCACGTCCCGTTCCTGAATTGTTCGCGCGGCTCGGACCAGCTCGGTCAGTACCGTGCGGACCGCTGCCCTGGCCGTCCGTTCGGGGCGGTAGAGGGCGTCGATGTGACGTCGTGCCCGCACTCCGCTGAGGGGTCTCAGAACCAGCGCCGGATGCGGGAGCATCGTCAGACGCGGCATCAGGGCGATGCCGCCGCCGGCCGCCACCGCCTCGGCCACCACCGCGAACTCATTGATGCGGTGGGCCAGATGAAGACGACGGCCGGCCGCCGCGGCGATGGCCTCGATGACCGCCAGGACCGGGAAGCCGTCGTGCACGGTGATCCAGGGCTCGCCGGCCGCATCGCGCGGGGTGACGCGGCGCTTGGCGGCCAGGGGGTGGTCGGCGGGCATCGCCACGTCCAGGGGCTCGCGCAGCAGCGTCGTCGCGGCCACCGTGTCCGGCCATGGCGGGGCGTGGTCCAGGCGGTGGGCGAGGACGATGTCGTACTCCCGGGTGAGCCGGGGGAAATCATCCTGCGGTACGTCCTCGTCGGCGAGCCTCGCAACCGGTCTGCCCGGTCCGGCGAGCGCGCGGAGCAGCAGCGGGAAGAACGCGGAACCCGCGCTGTGGAACGCCGCCACCGACACCTCCCCGTCCGGCCGCTCGACGAATTCCTCCACGGTGTGCCGTGCGCGTGCCAGCGCCGTCTCCACCTCGACTGCCGCGCCCGCCAGCGCCTGTCCCGCGTCGGTGAGCACCAGCCGGCGGCCCTGGCGCTCGGTGAGCGGCACCGGGATCGCGCGCTGGAGCAGCCGCAGCTGCTGGGAGATCGCCGACGGCGTCACCAGCAGCGCCTCCGCGACCGCCGTGACACTGCCCAGTTCGCCGAGCTCCCGCAGGATCCTCAGCTGGCGTTCGTCCATTCCCCCAGTGTAGGGACGATGTAGCCGCGCTAAATGATCGTTTTAGAAGGTGGTACTGGGCTTCATGGACCTCTTCGGTGCACGGTAGGCGTATGTCCGACGTCCGCCGTACCGATGCGGTACTCCTCCTTGTCGCGCTCGTCTGGGGTTCCAGCTATCTGTCCGCCCAGACGGCCACGGCCGCGCTGCCCGTCCTGCTCGTGCTGTTCGCCCGCTACGCCCTGTCGGCCGTCACCTGCCTCGGTCTGATCGCCTCCCGGCGGCGCGGGTCGCGGCTGTGGACGCGTGACGAACTACGGACCGGTGTGCCCCTGGGGGTGACGCAGGCCGTGGTCCTGGTCGTGGAGACCTACGGCGTCGCCCACACCAGCGCCGCCAACGCCGGCCTCATCATCAGCCTGACCATCGTCCTCACCCCGCTCCTCGACCGCGGCGGCCACCGCGGCGCACTGCCTCCCTCCTTCTTCGCCGCGACCGGTGTGTGCGTCCTGGCCGTCGGGCTTCTGATGTCCGGCAACGGCTTCCACGCGCCCCGGCTCGGTGACCTGCTGATGCTCGGCGCCGCGCTGATCCGCGCCGTGCATGTCGCCCTCGTCGGCCGCTGCACCTCGGGGCGGGCGATCCGGCCGCTGCACCTGACGACCGTGCAGACCCTCGTCGGCACCGCCCTGTTCCTGCCGGTCGCGGCCCTCGACCTGCCGACGCTGGTCCGTGCGGACCCGGCGACCTGGGCCCAGCTCCTCTATCTCGCCGTGTTCTGCAGCGTGTTCGCCTTCCTGGTCCAGACCTGGGCCGTGCAGCGCACCTCCGCCAGCCGGGCCAGCCTGCTGCTGGGCACCGAACCGGTGTGGGCCGTCGCGGTGGGCGTGGCCTTTGGCGGCGAGCACCTCACCCCGCTCACCGGTGTCGGGGCGGCCCTGATGGTCGCCGGCACCTACTGGGGCCAGGCGGTGGAGCGGGCTCATCGCAGCGCACCAGAACTCCCGCTCCCCTCGGCCCACGCCGGCGCCCCGGCCCCCGCACCCGCCCCAACCTCAGCCCTCAGTAAGGACTCCGCATGTCCGAGCCCGCCCACGGCACGTACGACACTTACGACCAGCTGATCTCCCTGCTCGACTCCTCCTCCGTCGACTACCGCCTGCTCGACCACGAGCCCGAGGGCAGCACCGAAGCCGTCTGCGCCCTGCGCGGCCACCCGGCCTCCGAGGCCGCGAAGTGCATCGTGCTGCGGGTCAAGATGGACCGTCGCACCACACGCCACGTCCTCGCGGTCGTGCCCGGGGACCGGCGGGTCGACCTGGACGCCGTCCGGGCGCTGTTCGACGCGCGCTATGTCGGCTTCAGCGACGCGGAGACCGCCGAGCGACTGGCCCGGACCGTGCCCGGCACCGTCCTGCCGTTCAGCTTCGACGCCGACCTCGAAGTCGTCGCCGATCCGGACGTGGTGGCCCAGCCGAAGCTGTACTTCAACGCCGCGCGGCTCGACCGCTCACTGCTCGTCTCGGGGGCCGACTACGAACGGCTGGCCAAGCCGCGGATCGAGCGCATCGCGACACCGGCACAGGTGTGACGGAGAGCTCGGCTGACCTCGCCGGGACTCAGACCGTCTCGCCCGCCACCGTCTCCCCCGCCGGCTCCCTGAGCGGCCATGTCCCGTCGACCACCGCCGTCGCGTCGCCCTTGCGGCGCAGGAAGCTCTGGAAGTCCGCCGCCCACTCGGCGTACCACTCGATCTGACGGCGGTGCAGCTCCGCCGGGCCGAGGGCCGCGATCTTGGGGTGGCGGACGGCTATCGCGCCGGCGAGCCGGGCCGCGGCGAGGGCGTCGGCGGAGGCGTCGTGCGCGGAGTCGAGGGCGATGCCGTACTCCCGGCAGACCGCCTCCAGGTTGCGCTTGCCGCGGCGGTAGCGGTCGGCCCAGCGGTCGATGGTGTACGGGTCGATGACCGGAGCGGGGTCCGAGCCGCCGAGGCGGTCGCGCAGGGACGGCAGTCCGTACCGGCGCAGTTCCGCGGTGAGCAGGCTCAGGTCGAAGGCCGCGTTGTAGGCGACGACCGGCACGCCCGTCTTCCAGTAGCCGACGAGGACGTCCGCGATGGCGTCCGCCACCTGGTCGGCGGGGCGGCCCTCGGCGGCCGCGCGCTCGTTGCTGATGCCGTGGACCGCGACCGCGTCCGCCGGGATCTCCACGCCCGGATCCGCCAGCCACTCCTTGTGCCCCAGGGGCTGCCCGTCCTTGACCTCGATCACGGCCCCCGTCACGATGCGCGCCTGTCGCGGATCGGTGCCGGTCGTCTCCAGGTCGAAGCCGATCAGCAGCTCACGGTGCCAGCCCATGGGCGGTCCCCCTTCTTGTGGTGCGTTCCCCCAGTGGTCTCCACCTTCCCATGGGCCACTGACAATCAGAGGACCGCATTCCGCTTGGGCGGCGGGAACACCTGCCGGACCCGCCCGAACGGGAAGACAGTTCAGGACACCGGCCGCGAATCCGCCCACATCAGTTCGAACTCCTCGCGATACGTCGGAAAGAGCCCGCCTTCGTCGATCTCGTCCGACTTGACCACCTTGCTACCGTTGCGCAGCACCAGGACCGGCGCCTCCAGACCGCGCATCCGCCGCAGATAGGTCTGTACGACCGCGATGCCGTCCGCGCCGTCGCCGTCCACCAGGTAGGCCGTGAAGCGGGGTGTCTCGTCGAAGACCTGGATCTCGAAGGCACCGGGGTCACGCAGCCGGGACCGCACCCGGCGCATGTGCAGGATGTTCATCTCGACCGCGCGGCTCAGCTCGCCCCGCTTGATGCCGAGTTCACGCTCGCGCCGCTTGACCGCGCTGGAGGCCGGGTTCAGGAACAGCAGCCGCATCCGGCACCCGGACTCGGCGAGGCGCACCAGGCGTCGCCCGGAGAAGTTCTGCACCAGCAGGTTGAGGCCGATGCCGATGGCGTCGAGCCGGCGTGCGCCGCCGAAGATGTCCTCGGCCGGGAACTGGCGCAGCAGCCGTACCCGGTCGGAGTGCACGGCGACCACATCGGCGTAGCGGTCGCCGACCAGGTCCTCGACTGCGTCGATGGGCAGCCGGCGCGCCGACGGTACGTCGCCGCCCGTGCCGAGGATCTCCAGCAGGCGTGCGGAGGCCCGTTCGGCCTGGTTGAGGACGGCCTCGGACAGGGCCCGGTTGCGCGAGACGACGTTCCGGCTCACTTCGAGCTCGTCCAGAGCGAGTTCGACGTCCCGGCGGTCGTCGACGTACGGCTCGAAGCACGGCCAGTGCTGCACCATCAGCTCGCGCAGCTGCGGCAGCGTCAGGAAGCTGAGGACGTTGTCGTCGGCCGGGTCCAGCAAGTAGCCCTTGCGGCGGCTCACTTCGCGTACGGCGACCGCGCGCTGCACCCACTCCTGGCCGGCCGGTCCGGCCGCCGCGACCACCCAGTCGTCGCCGTGGACGGGTTCGTAGATGGGGCGCAGCACAGCGGCCACGACCGCGCGCAGCCGCTGTTCGACGAGGTTCAGCCAGATGTATGCCCGGCCGGCTCGCTGGGCGCGCGTACGCACCTCGCGCCAGGCGTCGGTGTCCCAGTCCAGCTCCGGGCCGATGGAGTTGGTCTCCATCGGCCTCGCCAGGGACACCGTGCCGGGCGGGACCTCTGTGGAGTTCCCCTCGTGACCCTCGTCACCAGGGGGCAACTCCAGCCCTCCCGAGCCCACCCGCGCACCGCCTTCCGCTCCCCCGAGCACTTCCCGTCCCAACGATCAAGGAAGGGTACTCCGGGAGCGGCAGGCGGTGCAGCCGGATGGCCGGGTCGTTTCTCAACTGCGCGGATTCCAGTGCCCGTTCTGCCAGGCGAGCTCACTCGGAGTGAGCGGATTCATAGCCGTCACATCCCGCGGGACGATGGAGAATCCCTGCCAGTGGACGGGCATGGGCTGCTGGTCCTCGTCCCGGGCTATGTGGTGGAAGCCCACGTTCATCCAGGTGATCGGGTGCGTGAGGTTCTGGCCGCCGACCCACTTGTCGACCGACTTGGGGTGGCCGTTGCCGCAACCGGGGTTGTCGGTGGCGAACTTCTCGCACTTGTCGTACTCGGTGAAGTACACGTCGTGCTTGGTGAAGCTGCGGCCCGGGTACTTGGTGGTGGCGCCGGGCACGATCTCGTACGAGCGTGCGTGGCCGTCCTTGTTCTTGCCGGTCGCGCTGACCATGCGCCACCAGCGGTAGGCCTTGGCGTCGCCCGAGAGCTCCTTGCCGACCTTGGTGACACCGGTCTTGGTCTTCGGGGCGCGGTCACCGGCGGTGGGCGCGGTGACGGTCGAGTCGTACTGCTCGACACGGTTCTTGGTGGAGCCGTCAAGGCCGAAGTCGAGGCGCCAGAAGACGTTGTGGCTGTGGCTGGTGGCCTTGGCCCGGTCGCCCTTGCCGATGGGCCAGCCGCGGCCGTCGCCGGCGTCGTAGTCGTCGTACGACAGGCTTCCGGTCGCGCCCACGTTCATGGTGACCGTGCCGTCGTCCTGGAAGCGCCACTCGGTCATGTACTCGTACCAGCCGACCTGGTTGACCGTGTAGACGAGCAGGTCCTTGCCCTGGGCCTGGTAGACCTTGTTCGCGGTGTCGCCCTGCATGCGGTAGGCGTGCCCACGCGCGCGGGTCGTGGTGCACAGGCCCTTGACGTTCTGGTTCGCCGGATCCCAGGCCTCGGGGACCTTGACGGTCTTGATCGTGCCGCCGGGGCACTCGGCCGGGTTCAGGGTCATCAGACCCTGGGCGAAGCCGAAGCCCGTCAGGTCGTCGTACTCGACGCTTCCGTCGTCGTACGGGACGTGGATCTGGCCGAGCCGGGCGCTGTTGAGCACCTTGATCGGCTTGGTCTCGCCCTTGGGCTGGTAGGAGATTTTCTCCAGGACCAGCCCGGCCTTGCCGTCGTAGCGCCAGCACATCCGCCAGGTCGTGCCGCCGGTGAGCTTCTGCTCGATGCGGTACGCCGCGCTGCACTCGGCGGCCGGCGCCGGGGCGTTCTTCGGCTGGGCGGAGGCGGTGCCCGCACCGGTCGTCGCGCCGGCGGCCAACGCGGCCAGGGACAGGCCGACGGCGGCGCCCCTGCGGGCACGGCTGTTTCTGTTCACGCGCATGAAGAAGTGACTCCCTTACAGGAGGTGCAAGTACGTGAGGTGTCAGTACGTGAGGTGTCAGTACGTGACGTGCGAGTTGGAAAAGTGAACCGAGTGCGGCTCAGCCCATGTCGAGCTTGGCGACCTTGCGGGCGCTCAGGTCGATCACGAAGGACCGGGCGTCGATCCAGGGCCCGTTCTTGACCTTCGGGAACAGCCGCACGCACCGGTGCTCGCCGCACTTGTCGAGTACGGCGGGCTGGGCGCCCGGAGCGGCCCGGTACACGGCGCCGTTGAGCAGCAGCTGGTCCGGGGAGGTGAGCTCCTTGCCGGTGGCGTCCTTGAAGTCCGCCTTCATGCCGGCGCCGAGCGGGTCGGCGAGCATGATCTTCGCCGCCTCCGTGTACTCGGCGCGGCTCAGCGGCGGCTGGACGCCGTGCTCGGTGACGGTCTGCTCGACCTTGCCGGTGTCCAGGTTGACGGTCCTGGTGACGAGCGCGTCGGCCTTGTAGTCGTAGAACGTCACCTCGGCGCGGCGCGGTGCGCTCGGGTCGTCCGACTCGCCGGACTCCGGCTCGGCGAGGTCGACGCCGACGCGCTGCGGACCGCGGTCGCCCTCGACGTCCTCGAAGGCGCTGCGCAGCTGCGGGCTCGCCGCGAGCTTGGCGGCCCGGTCCATCTCGTCGTCGGTCAGCGGGTCGTTGCCCGTGCCCTTGTCACCCTCGCTCGGGGCCTGCTCGACGACGCCCGGCGGCACCGCGCCGGCTCCCTGTTCCTCGGCCGCCTGCTGGGCGGACCGACCGCTGCTGTTCCCTCCCGTTTCGTCGGCCCCCGCCGTCCCCGGCAGGGTGATTCCGACCATCACGGCCGTCCCCGCCACCGCGATGGCCGCACCTGCCACCACCTTGCCCAGATGGCGGTGCACTATCTTGCGCACATCTTCCCCCTACTCCCCGTACGTCCCCGGGAGTATGTGTTTGCCCCACTGGTTCGGCATACCGCGTATGCACTGGTCGACCGGTAAGAGGGACCTAAGTCATAGGTGGTTCCATCACTTTCGGGGAGACTCGACGCCAAGGCGCCCCCGACGGCGCGCTCCAGCTGAAAGAGTCGTGTCCATGCAGGTCTGGCCTGGAGAGGCATATCCACTCGGTGCCACCTACGACGGCGCCGGCACGAATTTCGCGGTCTTCTCGGAGGCCGCGGACCGAGTAGAGCTGTGTCTGCTGCACGACGACGGCTCGGAGACGGCGGTGGAACTGCGCGAGAGTGACGCCTTCGTACGGCACGCGTATGTGCCGGGTGTCATGCCGGGACAGCGGTACGGCTTCCGGGTGCACGGCCCGTACGCCCCCGAGCGCGGGCTGCGCTGCAATTCCGCGAAGCTGCTGCTCGACCCGTACGCCAAGGCGATCAGCGGCTCGATCCGCTGGGGCGAGGAGGTGTACGGCTACCACTTCGACGAACCCGACCGGCGCAACGACCTCGACTCGGCACCGCACACGATGTCGTCGGTCGTGGTCAACCCGTACTTCGACTGGGGCGACGACCGGCGGCCGCGCACGGAGTACCACCACACGGTGATCTACGAGGCCCATGTGAAGGGCCTGACGATGCTGCACCCGGGGCTCCCCGAGGAACTGCGCGGCACCTACGCCGCCCTCGCCCACCCGGCGATCATCGAGCACCTCACCGAGCTGGGCGTGACGGCGCTGGAGCTGATGCCGGTCCACCAGTTCGTCAACGACCACCGCCTGGTCGACATGGGCCTGAACAACTACTGGGGCTACAACACCATCGGCTTCTTCGCCCCGCACAACGCGTACGCCTCCTGGGGCGACCGCGGCCAGCAGGTCCTGGAGTTCAAGTCCGCGGTGCGGGCGCTGCACGAGGCCGGCATCGAGGTCATCCTCGACGTGGTCTACAACCACACCGCGGAGGGCAACCACCTGGGCCCCACGCTGTCCTTCCGGGGCCTGGACAACCCGCAGTACTACCGCCTGACGGACGACCCGCGCTACTACATGGACACCACCGGGACCGGCAACTCGCTGCTGATGCGGTCCCCGCACGTCCTCCAGCTGATCATGGACTCGCTGCGCTACTGGGTCACCGAGATGCACGTCGACGGCTTCCGCTTCGACCTCGCGGCCACCCTGGCCCGGCAGTTCCACGAGGTGGACCGGCTGTCGTCGTTCTTCGACCTGGTGCAGCAGGATCCGGTGGTCTCCCAGGTGAAGCTGATCGCCGAGCCGTGGGACGTGGGCGAGGGCGGTTACCAGGTGGGCAACTTCCCGCCGCTGTGGACCGAGTGGAACGGCAAGTACCGCGACACCGTACGGGATCTGTGGCGCGGCGAACCGCGCGCGGTGGGGGAGTTCGCCTCCCGGCTGACGGGCTCGTCCGACCTCTACCAGGACGACGGGCGGCGTCCGCTGGCCTCCATCAACTTCGTCACCTGCCACGACGGGTTCACCCTGCACGACCTGGTGTCGTACAACGACAAGCACAACCACGCCAACGGCGAGGACAACCGCGACGGCGAGAGCCACAACCGCTCCTGGAACTGCGGCGCGGAGGGCGAGACCGACGACCCGGACGTCCTGGAGCTGCGCGCCCGCCAGATGCGCAACTTCGTCGCCACGCTGATGCTGTCCCAGGGCGTGCCGATGATCAGCCACGGCGACGAGTTCGGGCGCACCCAGCGCGGCAACAACAACGCGTACTGCCAGGACAACGAACTCGCCTGGGTGAACTGGCCGATCCCCGGCGAGGAGGGCGAGGACGACGGCGGGCTGCCGGCCTTCGCGCGCGCGATGGTGTGGCTGCGCAAGGACCATCCCGTCTTCCGCAGGCGCCGCTTCTTCCACGGACGGCCCGTGGAGGGCACCCATGACGAGCTGTCGGACATCGCCTGGTTCACTCCGGAGGGCCGTGAGATGACCCAGGAGGACTGGGACTCGGCGCGGGCGTCGGCGCTGACCGTGTTCCTCAACGGCAACGCGATCTCCGAACCGGGCGCGCGCGGGGAGCGGATCAGCGACGACTCGTTCCTGCTGATGTTCAACGCCTCGCCGAAAACACTTGACTTCGTGGTGCCCGTCAACCATGGCCGGCAGTGGCAGGTCGTGGTCGACACCGCCCGCGCGGACGGAGTCCCGCCCGGCGAGGGCCAGAAGGTGACGGACGGAGACCGGCTGACGCTGGTGGACCGGAGCATGACGGTGCTGCAACGGCCGGTCTAGAGCGAGGGGCTCGGTGGTTGCTCGGGCACGCGCGCGTGGCGGTGGCTCTCGGCGGTGCGTCCGGGGTACGACCCCGGACGTACCGTCAGCGCGATCAGACAGGCGAGCGCCGCGGCGAGGCTCGCCGCCCCGAAGGCCGCCGCGGGGCCGTACGACTCGGCGAGGCGGCCGGCGCCGGCGACCGCCAGCGCCTGTCCGCCGACCAGCGCGCTCGTCGCCACCGCCATCGCTTCGGCGAGCCGCGCGGGCGGCACCACGCGCTCGGTGAGCCCGAACACCGTGATCAGATGCGGGGCGTAGGCGACGCCGAGGACGGTGACGGTGGCGTAGAGGGCGGGGAGGCCGTCGGCCCACAGCAGGGGCAGGGACAGCGCGAACGCGGCGGCGGTGGCCGCCCGCCAGCGTGCGCTCAGCCCGACGTGGGTCGGCACGGCAGCCATGGAGAGGCCCGCGACGGCGCTCATCACTCCCATGGCGGCGTAGACGAGCCCCGCCTGGTCCGGCTGTCCGAGGCGCTCGGTCAGGGCGGTGATCCCGGCCTGGCAGGCACCGAACATGGCGCCCTGGAGGGCGAGGGCGGCCCGGAGGGGGTGGATGGCGCGGGGGACGCGGGCCGAGGCGGGGGTGTCTCGTCGTCCCTGCGTCGTCGGGCCGCGGCCGGCTCGTCGTTGCTGCGACGTCGTCGGTACCGCGCCGGTCCGGTGCAGCGCGAAGCCGGTTCCGCAGGCTGCGACCAGTGCCGCCGCACCGCCCAGGGCGTACCCCGGATGCGCCGTCACCGCCGCAAGGCCCACCAGGGCCGGTCCCAGGACGAAGGAGATCTCGTCCAGGGTGCTCTCGAAGGAGAGCGCGGCGCCCACCGTGCTCTCGCGAGCTCCGGCCCGGCGGGCGAGCGCGACCAGACGCGCCCGGGCCATGGGCCCGATCTGCGGCACGGTGGCTCCGGCCGCCGCCCCGAGCAGGGCCAGCGCCGGCGTCGGCAGCCCCGTGAGCGCACCGGCGACCAGCCCGGTGACCGCTAGGGCGTTGGCGAGGCAGAAGACGAGCACGACCGCCCGCTGGCCGTGCCGGTCGGCGAGTCGGCCCACCAGCGGGCCGCAGGCCACCTGACCGAGGGCGAGCGCGCCGCCGGTCAGCCCGGCCGCCGCGAGGGAGCCGCTGGTCCGCGCGACCAGTAGCACGCTGCCGAACTGGATGGTCGCGGTCGGCAGCCGGGCCAGGAAGGACATGACCGGCAGCAGTGGCCCGGTCAGGCCGATGACCTCGCGGTAGGTCGCCGAAGCGCCACGTCGTGCCGTGCTCGCCCGCTTCCTCATCGCTTCCTCATCGCTCGAAGCTAGGCACGCGCGTGGGCCCACGTGGAGGGGACGATGACACGAAGGACGCCAGGGCGGGTACGTAGGTTTCCATGACACCTGAGCGACCCGACCCGACGGTGCCGACCGCCACCTACCGACTCCAGCTGCAGCCCGCGTTCCCGTTCGGGGCCGCCGCGGCGGCCGTGCCGTACCTGGCCTCGCTCGGCGTCTCACATCTGCATCTGTCCCCCGTCCTGGAGGCGGTCCCCGGATCGGGCCACGGCTATGACGTCGTGGACCACGCGCGCGTGCGCGAGGAACTGGGCGGCGAGGAGGGGCTGCGCGCGCTGGCGCGCACCGCGCGGGAGCACGGTCTGGGGCTCGTGCTGGACATCGTGCCGAACCACATGGCCATGGCCCCGCGCCACAACCACGCCCTGTGGGAGGTGCTGCGCGAGGGCCCCAAGTCGCCGTACGCGCGCTGGTTCGACATCGACTGGGAGGCGCAGGGCGGCCAGGTGCTGCTGCCGGTGCTGGGGCGCCCGCTGGGCGAGGAACTCGGCCGCCTGGAGGTCGACGGCGACGTCCTGCGGTACTACGACCATGTGTTCCCGCTGCGGGAGGGCACCGGGGAACTGCCGCTGCCGCAGCTCCTGGACGCGCAGTGGTACCGGCCGGTGTGGTGGCGGCTGGCCCGCACGGAGCTCAACTACCGGCGGTTCTTCAGCATCTCGGAGCTGATCGGGGTGCGGGTCGAGGACCCGGAGGTGTTCGAGGCCACCCACGCGAAGATCCTCCAGCTTCTCCATGAGGGCGTGATCGACGGGCTGCGCATCGACCATCCCGACGGCCTCGCCGACCCCGACGGCTATCTCCGGCGGCTGCACGAGGCGACCGGGGGGCGCTGGACGGTGGTGGAGAAGATCCTGTCGGACGGGGAGCATCTGCCGGCCTCCTGGCCCGTCGCGGGCACCACCGGCTACGACGCCCTGCGGCACATCGACGGCCTGTTCACCGACCCGGCGGGGTTCGGCGAACTCCTCGGCCAGTACCGGCGGTTCGCGGCCCCGCAGACGGACCGGGGCGGCGACTGGGAGGCGACGGTACGGCGGGCGGCGTACAAGGTCCTCACCCACGAGCTGGCCGCGGAGATCGACCGGCTGACACGGGTCGCGCACCGCGTGTGCGCCACGTCCCCGGAGCCCGCACTGCGCGACCGGGCGCCCTGGGCGCTGCGCACGGCGCTCCAGGAACTCCTCGTCCGGCTGGAGGTCTACCGGCCGTACGGCCCCGGTGACGCGGCCCGTGTGGTCACCGAGGAGGCCGCGGCACAGGCGCGGCTGGCCTTCGTCGTGCCCGAGGAGGCAGGTGCGGTCGACGTCGTGCGGGAGTTGGTGCTCGGGCGGGCCGGGGACGGGCCGGAGCATGTGGAGTTCCGGACCCGGTTCGCGCAGACGGCGTCGGCGCTGCGGGCCAAGTCGGTGGAGGACACGGCGTTCTACCGCTATGTGCCCCTGCTGTCGGCGACCGAGGTGGGCGGGAATCCGGGCAGCCCCGCGATCTCGCCGGAGGCCTTCCACGCGTACTGCGCGCGCGTGCAGCGCGACTGGCCCGCGACCGGGACGGTGGCCTCGACGCACGACACCAAGCGCAGTGCCGATGTACGGGCCGCGCTGGCCGTGCTGACCGAGTGCCCGGAGCGCTGGGCCGACGTCCTGGCCGAGGCGACCGTCGACGGCGAGGGCGTACCGGACGCGCAACTGGCGTGGGCCGCCTGGCAGACGGTGTTCGGGCTGGGCGAGGCGGACGTGGAGCGCGTCCGGGAGGCGCTGCTGAAGCATGTCCGCGAGGCCGGGCTGTTCACCAGCTGGACCGAGCAGGAGCCGCCGTACGAGGAGGCGGTGGCGGCGTTCGTCGCCGCGGGGCCGTGCGGGGCGCCGGGTGAGCGTGTGGCCGCCTTCCGCAGCGGTCTGGAGCCGCACATCCGGGCCAACATGCTGGGCATGGCCCTGGCCCAGCTGACGATGCCGGGCGTGCCGGACATCTACCAGGGCACGGAGGGCGAGTACCGGGCCCTGGTGGACCCGGACAACCGCCGGGCCGTGGGCTTCCCGCACCCGGACCCCGGCGAGAAGGGCGCGGTGACGGCGGCGGCGCTACGGCTGCGCGGGCGGCGGCCCGAGGTGTTCGGTGACTCGGCGTCGTACACGCCCTTGCCCGCGGAGGGTCCCGCGGGCGCCCACTGTGTGGCCTTCGTACGATCCGGGCAGGTGGTCACCGCCGTGACGCGGCTGTCGCTGCGGCTGGCGCGGTCGGGCGGCTGGCGCGAGACGCTGTTGCCGCTGCCGCCCGGGCGGTGGGCCGATGTGCTGGCTCCGGAGCGGGAGTTCATCGGCCACGCGCGCGTGGAGGAGCTCTTCGCGCGGCTGCCGGTGGCGCTGCTGGAGCGGGTCGGCGGGGAGGAGGCGGTGTGAGCCGAGCGCACTTCCGGCGCGTACGGCTTTCCCGCGCGCCGTCGGACCGCGCCCGCGACCGGCTCGGGCCCGCGCACACTCCTGGGGCTTGTGCACGGCGGCCGGCGTGTGGTGATGAGCGACGGGGCCGCTTCATGTCCGAGGCGCCCGGTGTCCATCAGGGCAGGACAAGGGTGTGCGACACCCCGGCGGAACGGACCCCGCACTCCCGCTGACGCCAAGTGCCGCTACCCGTCGGCGGTCAATGCATCTGGGCGCCCCCGGGAGCCTCCCCCGTGAAGTCCTTGACAGGTAAACCAGACCATGGGGTACTGCGGATTGCGAAGCCGGGCGGATGTGACGGGGGTGAGTCTCCTGCCGGAGCTGCGCTACCCCACGCCTGCCGAACTGGTGCTGTCCGCCCGCGCACTGGCCGCTCACCGACCGGGACTGTGCACGCTGAGACAGGTGGGGGCCTCCCGGGCGGGCAGACCCCTTCACCTGCTGTCCATCGGCCATGCGCGACGCGCGGTCCTGGTGGTGGCGGGCGCGCACGCCAACGAACCGACGGGCGGCCCCACCCTCCTCGCGGTCGCCGAAAGGGTCCTGCGCGAGCAGGAGTTGCGGGCCGACATCTCCTGGCACTTCCTGCTGTGCGCGGATCCCGACGGGGCGAGCCTGCACGTCACCCCGGCGCCCCGCAGCCTGCTCGACTACCACCTCGGCTTCTTCCGGCCCGCTGCCGCGGAGCAGCCCGAGTGGGCACCGGCCGCGCTCCCGCCGGGCCGGCTGCCGCCCGAGACACGCGCGCTGACCCGGGTCATCGACGAGCTGCGGCCCTACATCCAGGTGACCCTGCACGGCACCGATCTGGGCGGCAGCTGGGTGCAGTTGACCAAGGACGTCCCCGGACTCGCCGAACCCTTCGCGAAGTCCGCGGCCGAGCTGCACATCCCGGTGGAGACCGGCGCCTCGGACGCGGCGGGCTGGCCCGCGGCCGGACCCGGGGTGCATGTGATGCCGGCGCCGGGCGCGGGAGCGGCCTATCCGAGCATGCCGGACGACGCACGCAACAGCACCTGGTACCACGTGCACCGGTACGGCGGGCTGACCGCGGTCGTCGAGGTGCCGATGTGGGCGAGCGACCTGGTGGACGACCCGGCTCCGCATCCCGACCCGGCCGGGGCGATGCGACGGCTGGGGGCCCGGCTGCTGCGGGACGCGCTGGAGGTGGAGGGGGTGCTCACCGAGGCGCTCCCCCGGCTGGACGGCGTCGACGGGCCCCTGCTGCGGGCCGCGAAGTGGGCGCTGGAGGTGGTGCCGGGGCTGGCCGCCGACTGGACGCACACACCGCCCGCCGACAACACCATGGCCTACGTCGGGAGCGTGGACGCCTTCGGGCGGCGGCTGCCGCTGCGCGCGGCGGCCATGCTGCTGCGCGTCCTGCACGAGAGAGACGACCGAGGGGCCGCGCGTCTCGAACACCTGGTGGCGACCTGGAGCGACGCCTTCGCCGAACGCTTCCGCGCCCGCTGGGTTCCCCTGGAGCACCAGGTCGAGCACCAGTCCCGCACGGTCGTGGCGGCGGCGATGCACGCACGCGAGCGGGCGGCCTGAGCCGGCGCCGCCGTACGCGCGCGCGTGCGTACGGCCAGACGCCACCACGCGCGCGTACGGCCGCGTGTCGTGAAACGCGGCCCTGCCGCACGGCATCAGCCGTCCAGCGCGAACACCGCCCCCGTACGTGCCGCCATCCCGCAGCCGTTCGAGAACGTCTCCCGGTACTCGATCGGGTGACCGTTCCACTCCCCGCGCGCGTGGGCGGTCACCGGCGCGTAGATCATCGGGCAGAAGGCGTCCTTGCGCTGGAGCCGGCTGATGTCACCGCCCACCCGGTCGAGGTCGGCGCAGGCCTCGGCCGCCTTGTTGTGGCCCCTGGGCGGGTCGCACAGCAGCAGTCTGCCGGGCGCTTCGGTGCGGTCGCCGTCGCCGTGGGTGACCGTGACGAAGAGCCAGTTGGCGGGGTCGGGGTCGTGTGCCGTCGCCGGGGGCGTGGTCATGCCGAGGGCGAGGGCGGCGGCCGCCGCGAGGAGGCCGCCTCGTACCGCTGTGATGCGTCGGGTCATTCCCGGTGTATCGGCACGGCGGCTTCGGCATTCCACCCCGACTCACCCGAACGGGAGCACGCGGGCGCGTGCCGTCCGGCGAGTTCGAACGCGGCGAGCACCACCCGCGCCTGGTACTCCACCTGACGCGCGACCGGTATCCAGCGGGCTCCGCAGCCGTCGCGGTAGTCGTCGCACCACTCGTCGAGCCGGCGATCCAGCTCCGGCAGCACCCCGGCCGGATCGCGCCCTGCTGCGGTCACCAGCTGGTGGAGCAGCCCGGCGGTCCGCAGGGCGAGACGCCGTCCGGCTATCCGCAGGGCGGCCAGGTGGGCGGTGCTGAGCGGGGGAAGGGGGTGGGCGCCGACGGGGTCCTGGACATCGGGGTCCCAGGTGTCGGCGAGCCCCGGGCAGACCAGTAAATAGTCGTCGACCGGGGCGAGCAGCCGGGCCGTCTCCGGTCCGGCGGGAAGGTGGGGCCGCAGGCGCTCCAGCAGCCGTTCCAGGAGGCGGGCGTCGTGGCGCAGGGTGTGGCTCACCGTGCGCAGGACCGTTTCCTCATCAACGTGCGGGGCAGCGTCCTCCACGGCCGCCACACCCCACATGGGGGCCTCGACGACCGCCGTGACCGTGCCGTGCCGGTGCGGATGGAACCACGTCGACTCGACGGCCGCCTCGGTGATGGCGGCGGTGAGGTCGCCCCGGCGCGGCCTGGGGATCCGGTAGACGGCGGGCCCCAGTTCCGGCCAGTACAGGGTGTCGTAGGGACCGAGTTCGCGCGGGATGCCGAGGCGGGCGGCGCAGTGCGCGACGCGCTGGGCGAGGCCGGGCAGGTCGTGGGTCAGCTCGACGAAGCCGCCGCCGACGTCGACGCCGTGCAGCGAGCACTGGAGAAAGGGCCGCAGTTCGTCCTGGACTTCGAGCAGGGTGCGGGTCTCGGGCAGCGTGGCGGCGTCCGCGCCGTCGGGCAGCCATTCGGGCTGTTCCAGGAAGCCGGGCCGGAAGAAGTGCCGGAAGTAGCCGCCGAGGGCGTACGGGCCGCGCAGCCAGCCCTCGTTGCGGCGCAGGCCGTCGGGGTCGAGGCACAGCAGCAGGTTCCAGGTGGCGTCGGCGCCCTCGTGCAGACGCGGGTCGGCGAGGACCCGTTCGGCCAGCCGCAGCACGGTGCCTCCGCCCACCGGCTCGTTGGCGTGCGGGCCGGCCACGACAAGGGCCTGGCGGCTGCCGTGGCCGACGGACAGCAGCCACAGGGGCGTGCCCGCGCGGGACGTCCCGACCCGGCGCAGTCGCGTCTCACGGGGGCGGCGGGCGACGAGCGCGGCCGCCCGGGCGCCGAGCTCGTCGACGGTCGGGTAGCGGAGGAGTGGCGGCAGGGCACACCTCCACAATGTGGTGCCGTCGATTCACCTGGTGTGCATGGTGTACGCACAGTCAGTCACGAGTTGACCAGTACGTCAACACCGCGAAAGGCAAAGGGACTTGCATCGGGGCTCCACATGGGCCAGGGCCGGAGCCGAGGTTCGGCTCAGTGCGCGGCGAGCCGGAACGACATCCGGCCGAAGCCGATCTGGTCGCCCTCGCGGACCACGACGGCGCCGACGACGCGTCGCCCGTTCACCGTGGTGCCGTTGGTGGAGCCGAGGTCGCGCAGGACCCACAGACCGCCCTGGTGACTGAGCTCGGCGTGCACCCGGGAGACCGTCTCGTGGGTCAGCCGCAGCCCGTTGGCGGGGTCGCGGCCTATGCGCAGCGGATGACCGGACGCGGCGTGCGGCAGCAGCAGCTTGGGCAGCCGCTCGGCCTGCCACGCCCTGCGCAGCCGTACGGTGAAGCCGGAGACCGCCTCGACGGTGCCGAACACCAGACGCGAGAGCCGGCTCTCGGAGGGCAGGTCGGCGGTGAGCACGGCGAGCTCGTCCGCGCGGCGGGCGGCCAGGGCGAGTTCCATCCGGCGCACGAACGTGTCATGGGACAGCCGGCCCATGGCGACGCCGTCACGCAGCACCTTCAGCGCCTTGTCGCGCTCCGCGTCGGAGAGCCGCGCGGGGTACGTGTTGAACTCGAAGGACGACGTCACGGTGCTGATTGTCGGTCAGTGGACCCCGGGTGTCCAGAAAACGGCGCAACGGCCACCACACGCACGTGATCGACGGAACTCCCGGCGACACCCGCCGCGAAAGGGAAGATTCAAAAGCGGATTGATCTCGTTTGAAGCACCATGGACGGGCTACATCACGGTGAGCAGACGAAGGGGAACCGTCCGTGCAGTTCGAGGTGTGGGCACCGCAGGCCGACCGTGTGACGCTCCATTGCGAGGGTGTCACGCGCGCGTTGGAGCGCGATCCCGATCGCGCGGGATGGTGGTGGGGGGAGGCGGAGGCGCGGGACGGCAGCCGGTACGGCTTCGCACTCGACGACGGCCCGGTGCTGCCCGATCCGCGCTCGCGCCGGCAACCGGACGGCCCGGACGGGCTGAGCGCGGTCGTCGACCACGGGCGCTATGAGTGGCGTACGGAGTGGGCGGGCAGGGCCCTGCCCGGTGCGGTGCTGTACGAGCTGCACGTGGGCACGTACACGCCTGAGGGCACGCTGGACGCGGCGGCCGGACGGCTCGGGCATCTCGCCGAACTGGGAGTCACCCACGTCGAGTTGATGCCCGTGAACCCCTTCCCGGGGCGGCACGGCTGGGGATACGAGGGCGTCTCGCTGTGGGCCGTGCACGAGCCGTACGGCGGGCCCGAGGCGCTGAAACGCTTCGTCGACCGGGCGCACGAGCTGGGCCTCGGCGTGCTCCTCGACGTGGTGCACAACCACTTCGGCCCCTCCGGGAACTATCTGCCGGCCTTCGGTCCCTACCTCACGGACACGCACCAGACGCCCTGGGGTGCCGCCGTCAACCTGGACGCGCCCGGCTCGGACGAGGTCCGCTCGTTCCTGGTGCAGAGCGCGCTGGCCTGGCTGCGGGACTACCGGATCGACGGGCTTCGCCTGGACGCGGTGCACGCTCTGGTGGACACGCGCGCGTGCCACTTCCTGGAGGAGTTGTCGACGGCCGTCGACGCCCTCTCCGCCGACGTCGGCCGGCCGCTGTCCCTGATCGCGGAGTCGGACCGGAACGACCCTCGGCTCATCACCGCGCGCGAGGAGGGCGGCCTCGGTCTGCACGCGCAGTGGAACGACGACTTCCACCACACCCTGCACACCGCGCTGACCGGCGAGTCCCAGGGCTACTACGCCGACTTCGCGCGCGCCCCCTTGGCGGGCCTCGCCAAGACCCTCACCGGCGGCTACTTCCACGACGGCACGTACTCGACCTTCCGGGGCCGCGGCCACGGGCGCCCCCTGGACCGTGCGCGCGTCGCCGCGCACCGCCTCCTCGGGTACGGCCAGACGCACGACCAGGTGGGCAACCGGGCCCAGGGCGACCGGCTCGCGGCCCTCCTCTCCCCCGGTCTGCTGGCCTGCGCGGCCACGCTGATGCTGACCGCGCCCTTCACGCCGATGCTGTTCATGGGCGAGGAGTGGGCCGCGGGCACACCCTGGCAGTTCTTCACCGACCACACCGACCCGGAGCTCGCCGACGCGGTACGGCGGGGCAGACGGCGGGAGTTCGCGGCGCACGGCTGGGCCGAGAAGGACGTGCCCGACCCGCAGGACCCGGCGACCCGGGACCGCTCCTGCCTCGACTGGTCCGAGCTCGACGGCGAGCCCCACGCGCGCGTGCTCGCCTGGTACCGCCGCCTCATCGCCCTGCGGCACGAGCAGCCCGACCTCACCGATCCCGACCTCGCCGACACCAAGGTGGCCTACGACGAGCAGCAGCGCTGGCTCGCCTTCCGGCGCGGCGACGTACGCGTGGCCGTCAACCTCGCCGGGGAGCCGGCCGCGATCCCGCTGGGGCCGCGCAAGGCTGCCGTACTGGCGGCGTGGGAGCCCGTGGAGTCGCCGGGGGCCGACGGGGTGCTGCAGGTGCCCGGGGAGTCGGCCGTGGTGCTGTTGCAGGGGTGAGCTCAAGGGGCGCGCAGGGGTGACGGCGGAGGCCCAGGGGTGACGCGGGGAGCTGTTGGGAGCTACTGGAGCTCCTCGTCCCCGTCGTCCTCCCTCAGCTCCGTGACGCGCTCCAGCAGGATCGCCTCCCACGCGTGGCGGAGCTGTCCCCGCAGCGACGGGAGCGGGGTCCCGCCCTCGCCGTCGAGGCGGTCCGCGAGGTGGACGAGCGTGTCGCAGCGGGCGAGCCAGAGGCCGCGCAGGCAGGGGCGGGCGCCGTAGCCGGCGAGGGTGGCCGCGCGGACGGCGGCCGGGGAGCCGACGGCACGGGCGAGGCCTGCGATGTCCTCGGCGGGGTCGCCGAGCACGGTGTCGGCCCAGCCGAGGACGCCGCGCACCCGGCCGTCGGCGCTGACGACGAGGTGGTCGCCGGTGAGGCCGTGGTGGACGAGGACGGCGGTGCCGGGCTGGGCCGCGAGCTGGACGGCGGCCGGCTGGGTGAGCTGGCGCAGCCGGGCGGCGTCGAACTCGTCCGCGTCGGCGAGGCGGGCGGCGGCGTGTTCGGCGGTCCGGCGCAGTGCCTCCAGGGAGCGCGGCGCGGCGCGCGGCACGCCGAGGGTCTCGGCCTGCCGTACCGGGACCTCGCGCAGCCCCGTGAGCAGTCCGGCCAGGTCGGCCTCGCCGACGGCGGAGACGTCGTGCCGCGCGCCCGATCCGCCGGGGACCTTGGTGTCCAGGGTGTAGGTCAGCCCCGGCGCCCACTCGCCGTACGCCACGCTCGTCGGCACCGCGACCGGGATGTGCGTACGGACGAGGTCACGCAGGCGCAGTTCGCGGCGCTGGCGGGCGGCGGCCTCGCGGTCGGGGGCGAGGCGCAGCACATGGCGGGTGCCGATCCACCAGGTGGCGGGTTCGGCGCCCGGGGCGGCGGGCCGGACCTCGGGTCCGGCCGAGTCGGACACGCCGTCCTTGAGCAGGGAACGGACCAGTCGGCGGACGGTGTCCGCGGTGGGTGTCGGTGCCTGGGTCATGGTCGCGCCGTAGTCGCTCGGGGGTCTGTGCCGGGGTCTGCGGGGGCTCCTTGCGCCGGGTCGGTCGGCGGTCAGTCGACTATGACCAGCTCGCGGGTCGTGTCGTTCAGGCGCCTGCCGCCGTCCTCGGTGACGGTCACGATGTCCTCGATCCGCACACCGAAACGGCCGGGCAGATAGACGCCGGGCTCCACCGAGAAGCACATGCCGGGCACGAGGGGCTGCTCCTCGCCCTCGATCATGTACGGCGGCTCGTGCGTGGTGACGCCGATGCCGTGCCCGGTGCGGTGGATGAAGTACTCGCCGTACCCGGCGTCACCGATGACCGCGCGGGCCGCCCGGTCGACCTCCTGGCACGCGACGCCGGGCCGTACGGCGCGAAACCCCGCCTCCTGGGCCTCGCGCACCAGGTCATGGACCCTGCGCTCCTCGTCGGTGGGTTCGCCGACGTGGACCGTGCGGGAGGTGTCCGAGCCGTAGCCGTCCTTTAGGCCGCCGAAGTCGAGGACGACCATGTCACCGCGTTCGATCACGCGGTCGCCGACCTCGTGGTGCGGGTTGGCGCCGTTCGGGCCGGAAGCGACGATGGTGAAGTCGACCTGGGAGTGGCCGAAGCGGCGCAGCAGGTGGGCGAGGTCGGCGGCGACCTCGGACTCGCGGCGGCCGCCGAAGGGAACCTTCCGGATCTCCTCGAACGTCGCGTCGGCGGCCGCGCCCGCGGCCGTCAGCAGCTCCAGCTCGGCGGCGTCCTTGACGGCGCGCAGCATCGGCAGGGCGTCGGTGAGGGAGGCGTACGAGGTCCCCGGCAGCGCCTTCTGCAGGGCCAGCAGGTGCATCGCCCAGGCGTTGTCGCTGATGCCGAAGCGGCCGCTGCCGTCGAGGAGGGCGGCGGTGGCGGCGTAGGGGTCCTTGCCGTCGGTCCAGTCGCGCAGGGTCAGTCCGGGCGCGCCGGTGGCCTTGGCGGCGTCCGGGGCCTCGAGGGCGGGGACCACGAGCACGGGGTCCCGGCCGGGGACGAGGACCAGCAGAGTGAGCCGCTCGGTCTCGGCGGTGGGCGCGTAGCCGGTGAGCCAGACCAGGTCCGGGCCGGGCGCCACCAGGAGTCCGGCCAGGCCCGCGTCGGCGGCGGTCCGCGCGGCACGCCCCATACGGGCCCGGTAGTCGTCGGCGGTGAAGGGCGCGGGTGCGGTGCCGGTCATCCGGGCCTCCCTGGGCGCGTGAAAGGACTACGGGCAGCATCCTGCCCGGACGCAGGGGGCGGCGCGAGCCGGTCGGCGGGACTTTCGCACGGCTCCGGCACGGCTCAGCCTTCCAGCGCCATGCGGACGCCGAGGAGCAGCAGCACCCCTCCGGAGACCTGCTCCAGGCGCCGGCGGACGCCCGCGCGGGACAGCACGGACTTCAGCCGGCCGACGAACCAGACGTACAGGCCGTAGTAGCCGACTTCGTAGACCGCCCAGAGCGCGGCGAGGCCGACCATGGCCGGCAGGTGCGGGGCGCCCTGCGGCACGAACTGCGGCAGGAAGGACATCGCGAAGACGGCCGCCTTGGGGTTGGCGAGGTTGAGCAGCAGCCCGCCCCGGTAGGAGGCCCAGCCGCTCTTGTGGGTGACCTCCCATGCGCCCTCCTCGGCGCCCTTGGCGCGGCGCGCCTGCCGCAGGGCCTGGATGCCGAAGCCGACGAGCACGACCGCGCCGACGACGCGGATCACGTCGTACGCCACCTCGGAGGCCGTCAGCAGCGCGGTCAGGCCGAGCGCCGCGACGACTCCCCAGATGAAGACACCGGTCTCGTTGCCCAGCACGGTCAGGAAGCCGGAACGTCTGCTGTGCAGGGACTGCTTGATGATCAGTACCGTGCTCGGGCCGGGCGAGGCGGCGACGAGGGTGCAGGCCCCCAGGAAGGCGATGAGAGTGGTCGGCATGGGGCCATCGTGACCCTGTCGGCGGGAGGTGACCAGTGGTTTTCGCGGACTCCCGCAGGGCCGCGGGGGGCTCAGACGACGACGCCCGGGACCGCCGTCAGCTGCTGGTAGCCGCCGCTGCGGTGGCGCACCGTCAGGGTGACCTGGTCGCCGGGACGGGACCCGGCGACGGCTCGCGCGAGGTCGGCGGCCGAGTCGACTCGGGTCCTGCCGAACGCGAGGAGTACGTCGCCCCGGACCAGCCCGGCCGTGTACCCCGGGCCCGGGACGTGGACGCCGACGACCAGGGCACCCGGCTTCTCGGCGTCCACGGCCTCCACGCCGAGGGTCGCGACGACGGCGGGCGACGGGGAGGTGGTCGGGGCCGGGGACTCCGGAGCTGCCGACTTCGCCGGGCCCGCGGGGGCGCCCTGTCCTGTCTGCCGCTGCAACTCGGCGAGTCTGCTCATGCCGATCACCGTGGCGCCCAGCGTGCCGAGTCCGACCCCGGCCAGAACCAGGACCAGCCCGGCCAGCAGGGCGCACAACAGGGTCGTGAGCCGTCGGGCGCGCCGCCGGGGCGCGGCGTGCGGACGCCGTCCGCCGGGGCCGGACGTGGGATCGTCACCTGGCCCCTGACCAGGCATCGGCTTGGGTCGCAACGCGGTCTGTTCCATCGGATCGCCTCCGGCTGGTGACTACCCCGCGCACCGGCGCACAACGAGCCACGAACGAGTGAGACTGACCGGTGGTCAGAAGCGGGAAGCATCGGCGTCACGGCGAGAACACCACGTCGGAGAGGGTGCCCGGCCCGCCTCACGCCCGCTCGGCCAGCGCCCCCGCGACGATCGCCGCCGCTCCCCCGGGTGCCCCCGCGTACACCAGTTCCGTGCGGTGTACGACACGCGGTTGCGTGACCGGTACGGCGACCGTGCCGGGCACTCCGGTGGCCGCCGAGTGCGGCAGCAGGGCCAGGCCGTGGCCGGCGGCCGCGAGGGCGGTGAGGGTGCGGACGTCGGTGCCGTCGTAGCGCAGGGCGGGGCGGAAGCCGTGGCCGCCGTTCGCGGCGCGGAGGTGGGCGAGCGGCAGGGCCGTGTCGGGGGCGTCGAGCCAGCGGGCGTCGGCCAGGTCGCCGAGGCGCAGGCCGGGGCGGCGGGCGAGCGGATGCGTGTCGGGCAGGAGGACACAGGCCGGCTCCTCCGCCACGCCGTGTGTGGTCAGCGGTGCCACGTCGGGCAGTCGCAGCGGGTCGCTGGGGGCGGCCAGTCCGTCGAACAGGCCGAGGTCCGCCGTGCCGGTGGCGACGGCCGCGGGGACCTCGGCACGGGGAAGCACGCACAGCGTCACCCCGGATGCCGGGAGCGCGGCGAGGACTTGGGGGCCGAGCGCGGTCGGCGATGTCGCGAGCGTCAGTCCGTGGTCGGGCGCGGTCGCCATCCGTACGACGTCCGCGCGGGCCGCCTCCAGGCGCAGCAGCAACGGGCCCGCGTGTTCGAGGAGCCGCTCACCGGCCGCCGTGGGCGCTACGGGGCGGCGGGTGAGCAGGGGGGCGCCGAGGTCCTGTTCGAGCGCGGCGATGTGCTGGGACACCGCCGACTGGGTGTAGCCCAGTTCGCGTGCGGCCTCGGAGAACGAGGCGAGACGGGCGACGGTGACATAGGTGCGCAGCAGATGCGGGTCCATGGGCGACAGCATCCCGTACCGCATCAGCCACGCTTATCGAGCATGCAGAAATCATCGTTGGACGTGAACTCGGGGCCGCGCCCAGGATGAGCCCATGACGAACACCGCCGCTCGGACGGCCAAGCTCGCCCTGGTCGGGGATCGCTCCCCCAACGTCGCCTCGCACACGCGCGTGCCGCTCCTGCTGGACGCTCTCGCCGAACGCGACCGGCTCGTCCTCGACGCCTACTGGATCCCCTCGCGGGACGCGGAGGCCGACGACGCGGTGTGCGGGTTCGACGCCGTGTGGGTGCTGCCGGGCAGCCCGTACCGCAGCGAGGCGGGTGTGCTGTCGGCGATCCGCACCGCGCGCGAGGAGGGGATCCCCTTCCTCGGCACCTGCGGGGGCTTCCAGCACGCGCTTCTCGAGTACGCGCGTCATGTGTGCGGGCTGACCGGGGTCGCCCACGCCGAGAACGACCCCGACGCCGACGATTTCCTCATCGAACCCCTCGCCTGCTCGCTGGTCGGTCACGAGGCGGTCGTACGGATCGAGCCCGGTTCGCTCGCCCAGGCCGCGATCGGCTCGGAGCGGACCGTCGAGCGGTACTTCTGCGCGTACGGCCCCTCGCGCCACCTCGACACCTTGCGCGCGCACGGACTGCGCTTCACCGGGTACGACGAGGACGGTCATGTGCGGATCGCCGAACTGCCCGGCCATTCCTTCTTCCTGGCCTCGCTCTTCCAGCCGGAGCTGTCCGGCGACGGCTCGCGCCCGCACCCGGTCGTCCGGGCGCTGGCGCGAGCCGCGGTCGAGCACGCGGCGCGGAAGGCCGCTACGCGCGCGTGATGCGCGGCACCGCCACGCGCGCGTACCTCAGCCGGTGTGTCCCTCCCCATGGCCGCCGTGTGCACCGCCGTGGTCGAACTTCAGGGCCTCAGCGGGCATGACGACGAAGGGCCGCATCATGCCCATGTCCTCGTGTTCGAGCAGGTGGCAGTGGTACATGAACCGGCCGTAGGCACCGTCGAACTTGCCCATCACGCGCAGCATCTGGTTCCCCGGGACCCGGAAGACGTCCTTGTAGCCGCGCTCGTTGGGCGCCAGCGGGATGGTGGTGCCGGCGTCGTGGCGGATCGGGCCGCGGGTGCCGCCGACCGCCGGGTCGAAGCCGGAGACGTCGTAGGCGTCCCGGCCGAGCAACTGGAAGTCGGCCAGGTGGATGTGCATGGGGTGCACGATCGGCGCGAGGTTGAGGAAGCTCCACTGCTCGTGGCTGCCCTCGGCGATGGTGAAGCCCAGGCCGTCGTTGAACGTACGGGCCGTGCGCCGGTAGGTCTTGGTCCTTCCGTCCGGTCCGGTGACCTGGATGACGCCCTCGGTGGGGACCTGGATGTCAGCCGCGTCCTCGACCTCCGTCATCTCCCAGATCTCCGGGTGCCCGCCGCCGCCCTTGGTGGCGGGCGGGGTGAGGACGATCAGCCGGTGGCCGTGCTCGATGTCGTGCGTGAGCCGGCGGAAGGAGCCGGAGAGCACCTCGGGCAGTTCGAAGGTGTCCGTCTCGCAGCTCTCCCGGACCCGGAACTCCATGACCGCCGGATAGCGCACGTCACCGGCCGGGTCGGACACCCCGGGCGGCTGGTTGCGGCCCTTGTTGACCAGGCGCAGCCGCCGGCCCCCGAGACCGCGGAAGTCCACGAGCAGGTCGAAACGCTCGGCGGGTGCCGCGGTCAGCGTGGGCAGCGCGCCGTCGAAGTCGACCGGGACCGGGCGCGGCAGCAGACCGCCGTCACTGCCGATCTGGTGGACGATGCCCGGGACCGGGTTGTCGTCCTCGTCGACCAGGACGAGGTCGTAGATGCGCGCGTTGGACGCGTTGACCAGCCGGAAGCGGTACCAGGCGTCGTCCACCTCGGAGTACGGCCAGATGCGGCCGTTGACCGTGGTGTACGGGCCGCTGAACGGGATGGAGACCGGCTTGCCCGTCTCCGGGTTCTTCTCCTGGACGATCACCGTCTTGTGCAGCAGCCGGCCGTTGAGCCTGCCGTCCTCGTCGGTGTCGAGGTTGCGGTCGGCGAGCAGCAGTGGGATCTCCCGGTCCCCGCAAGGGAGATGAAGGGCCTCCTCCTCGTCGTCACGGACGAGGTAGGTGCCGTACAGGCCCGTCATCACGTTCCACCGCGTGATGTTCATCGCGTGGTCGTGGTACCACCACTGCACCGCCTGGTGGTCGTTCGGGTACTCGGAGAGCTGGGCGTCGCCGAAGCCGACGGCGTTGTCCGCCCAGCCGTCGTTGCCGCCGCCCGTCTGGGCGCCGTGCAGATGGGTCACCGACCAGGCGGGCAGGGCGGTGACGTCCTTGTTGGGCTCGACGCCCTCACGGCCGGGCTCGGTGGTGGCCTGCGGTCGGCCGTCCGTGCGCAGCGGCACCTCCACCGAGGTGACCGGGTACTCGCTGTCCTTGGGAATGCGGTTGGTCCAGGCGATGCGCACGCGCTGTCCGCGCCGCACCTCGATGGTCGGGCCCGGCACCTGGCCGTCGTACCCCCACATCAGGGTCGGCGGCAGCTGCGGGTGCAGGCGCACCCAGGTCGGGCGTAAGGCGATCTCGGTCTCGCGCAGGACGTCGTCGGAGGCCGGGCGCAGGACGGGAGGGACGGGCAGCGGGGCCACGTACGGCGTGAGCTCGCCGGTGTCGAGCGGCTGCTCCTCCCTCCTGGCCTCGGTGTCGCTGTCCGTGAACCTCTCGATGATGTCGGTCAAGGTCGAACACCCCCGTGTGTTCTCGTAGTCTGTTCCCCTCACCCCAGAAGACTCCCTCCGCACCTGCGAAGTTCCCTGAATATCCCGTTCCGCACGAAAAGTTTCGGAAACGGCATCCGGAGGCGGGAAGTCCGTTGTCGGTGGCGGCTGTTACGTTCTGTGACATGACCGATCAAGCGCTGCGGGCGCTCCGAGAGAACCCCCGCCTGGCCGAACTGGCGGCCTTTCCCTTCGACTTCGATATCCGCCGCGCGGCTCACGGCCATGTGGAGGACGTCCGGCTCGCCTCGGGCGGCCCGCTCGACATAGTGGCGGGGGACGCCACCGGGGGTACGTACTTCGTGTGCGCGGACGGCTCGATGCTGTACGCCGACTCGGAGGGCTCGGCCGGGATCATCGGTTCCAGCGTCGACGAGGCGCTGGAGATCAAGATCGGTCTGGCGGAAGCCGAGGACGACGAGGAGGAGCCCGAGCGGCAGGGTGAACTGGAGCAGGCGCGGGCCGAACTGCGCGCGGCGCTCGGCTTTCCGGACCGTTCTCAGGCGGAGCTCGAAGCCATGCTCCACGCCGCGCTCCTGCGCACCGAGCCCGACTTCGTCCTGCTGAACGACATCGAGCACAACGCCTACCAGCTGCTCGACACCTACCCGCGCCCACCCCTGTGGGAGCTGGTGCTGGCCCGTGGCCGCGCCGACCTCACCCTGCTGCGCGCGGGCGACCGCACGGCGTGGGAGGAGGTCGCCGATGACGCCGTACGGCGCCGACTCGCGCTGCGGGCCGCGCAGTTCCACCGCGCCGAGGGCGACCTGGAGCTGCTGCGGCATCTGCTGCGACACGAGACGCGCTCGTCGATGACGGACGAACTGCGGCTGGCCGCGGTATTGGTGGGGTTGCGCGGGGACGTGGCGGACCTGCCGTTGCTGCACGAGGTGAAGGAGACGGACTTCGACACCGCGTGCGGTCTGGGCGGCATACCGGAGCCCGGGGCGAGCGCGAAGGAGTTGCGGGAGTGGGCGCGAGAGCTCGACGACTCGCTGTTCGGCGCGGACCCCTCGGACGAGCCCGTGAGCACCTGGACCGACCTGGCCCGCGACCAGGGCATGACCGAGCTCGCCCGGGTGACGCTGATCCGCGAACTCGACGAGATCGTCATGGACCAGGGCAGACTCCGCCGCCCCGACGCATCGCGCGCGCTGACCACGGCCCCCTTGCGCGCACTCGCCCGTGATTTCGAGGAACTCGGCGACCTGCCCCAGGCGCTGCGTGCCCAGCGGCTGAACGCCGCGCTTCAGGAGACGGCGTGGGACCGGGTCTCGGCAAGGCACACCCAAGCCCGGCTGGAGCGGGAAGCGGGCCAACTGTCCGACGCCACAAGGGCGCTGGCCGCTGTGCGGGACGCCCTGGCCACCCCCGGTGACGACTCGCTGCGTCACTGGCAGCAGGTGAACCTGGGCCGCTTCATCGCCGAGGAGCACTACCGGCTCACCCGCGCCCTGGCCGACGCGGACCGGTCGAGGGAAGCGCGCGCTCTCCTCGCGTCGGCCGACGCGATACTCGGCGAGCTCTCGGAGAACGCCGCGAAGGGCGTCCGGGAGCTCGCCGAGGTGACGGCGGCGCGGGTGCGGGAGGTCAGCTGAGGACGGGCACGGCGGGCGCACGGTCCGGCAGGAAGCCATGGGAGCGACGGGCCAGGTAGTCGGCCTTGTAGCGGTCCACCTTCCGGTGCCAGTTCAGGATGCCCGCCATCCAGTTCTGCAGGTCGAGCACATAGTTCCGCATGACTTCCCTGCCCTCGTCCGAGAGGCCGAAGTCCTCGTACACGATGGGCAGTTCATGCCTGGCGACATGCTCGAACTGCTGCATGCGCTGGGTCATCAGATCGTGGACGACATTGAGCGCGGTGGGGTAGTCGATGCCGAAGAAGTTCTGTACGACGAGGATCGCGTTGTGGATCTCGCCCTCGTACTCGATCTCCTTCTGGTACGAGAAGACGTCGTTGAGCAGACAGGCGTAGTCGACTGCGGCGTTCTCCAGGGAGCGGACGGGCCCGCTGCGGTACACCTCCGGCGGTACGGCGGGGCCGTGGCCCATCCGGCACAGGCTGAGGGTGAGGTCGGAGCCGAAGGTGGCGCGGCGCATCTCCAGGTAGTCGACCGGGTCGGGGATGCGGTTCTGGAGCTGGTTGGACAGCTCCCACACCCAGCTCTCGGTCATGACGTTCACCGCTTCCTTCAGGGTGCGGCGTCCGTCGGGTGTCATCTCCGCCGTGGTACGGGCCCACAGGTCGGCCAGGCCGCGTTCCATGCCGTTGCCGGGGACCAGCGCCGGCTCACCGTCGACGGGCATGCAGTCCGACAGACGATGGGTGGTGAGCCGGGCGGCGGCCAAGTCGCGGCGGTGGCCGAAGACGAGGGGGTAGTAGTCGTCGCCGTAGGTGCCCCACGCGAGCCACTGGGCGCTGAGGTCGAGGGCCTCGGGTGTGGCGTCGGGGTCCAGGCCCGCCGAGCACAGCGGAAGGTCGTTGGCGGCGAGTTTGTCCTCGTCCCAGACGCCTTCCTGGAGCATGCCCATGCGGTGCATCCACCCGGTCAGGCGCCCCCGGGTGGCGTCCAGGTGCGGGCTGAGCTCGACCGCGAAGGGCATATAGAAGTCGGGGAGCCGGGACGGGCCGACCTTCTGGTAGGGCATGTGCGTGTAGGCGCGCAGTCGCTCGGCGCCGGCCGCCGCCAGCAGCGCGCCGACGTCGGCGGCGGAGGTGCCGCGACCGGTCGGGGTCCGCCAGGGTGTGGTGGGCTCGGCGCGCTCGTTCATGTACCGGCTGGAGCGCATGTGCCATTCATGGCCGCCGGACTGCCAGTCCTGCAGTCCCTGGGTGTACGCGGCGACCGCGGCCACCTCGTCGGGGCCGAGCCCCTTCTCCAGCGCCACGGCGGGGACTTCGGTGAGGGCGGTGTGCTCGAACTGGTGGAGCCGGGAGGTGAGGACGTCGTTGACGGTGTCGGCGGCTTCCTGGGTGGTGCAGCCGAAGAAGGTCTCAAGGACCAGGACGCCGTTGCTGAGTTCGCCCTCGTCCTCGACCTCGCGCTGGTAGGAGAAGAGGTCGTTGCGCAGATGCACGCCGTCGGAGAACGTCTCCATCAGCACCCGGAGCGGCCGCGACTCGGCGACCGACAGGGGGATTTCGGCGGTGGCGTACTCCACGAGGCCCGACGACCAGGGCGCCCCGCCGACCTTGCGGCGCATCTCGATGTACTCGACGGGGTTGGCGACGCGGCCCTCGTTGATGTTGGACAGCTCCCACAGGGACTCGTTGAGGAGGTGCTCGGTCGCCACGGAGAAGCGTCGGCGCCAGTCGGCGGACATCTTGGGCACCGTGCGTGTCCACAGGTCGGCGAGGCCGGCCTCGACCGGGTTCTGCGGCTCGGGCATCGGCGTCGACAGGTCCATCGGCATGAACAGGGGCAGCCGGTCCAGGTAGGCCTTGCCGCCGGCGCGGTCCTGGGTGCGCTTGAAGATCTCCAGGAAGTGGTCGTCGAAGAAGAAGACCCACACGTACCAGTCGGTGATCAGGGAGAGCGCGGGGCCGTCGCATTCGGGGTGGGTGTAGGCGCAGAGCAGGCCGTAGTCGTGGGCTTCGAGGTCGGCCTGCTCCCAGATCCCGGACCCCTCCAGCATGCCCATCCGGCGCGCCCACGCGGTCGAGTGGGCGCGGGCCTCGTCGACATGGGGGTTCAGCCGCGAGGGATACGGCATGTAGAAGTGCGGGAGTTCGAAGGGCTGCTGCGTCATGGCCGGGCCCTACCCGCGGCCTTCAACGGGCATCCGCCGCGCGGGACATGATCACACCATCGCGTGAATCATGGGTGAATCCGGGAGTTCTCGCCGGGCCTTGTGGCGTTCATCTCTACGCGCGCAGACTTCTCGAGCTCGATGTGTCCCCGTGTCCCGTGTCCCCTCCCGCACCGGAGTCGCGATGAACCACACCGGATCCTTCTCCCGCCGCACCGCGCTGGCCTCCCTCGCGGGGGCGGCGCTGGCCACGACCGCGGCGTTCCCGGCCTCGGCGACCGAGCGGCACGACCGCCGGTCCGTCCGGTTCGCCACCTTCAACGCCTCCCTGAACCGCGCCACGCAGGGCGCGCTGATCACCGATCTGTCCACGCCGGACAACGCCCAGGCGCGCAATGTCGCCGAGACCATCCAGCGGGTCGACCCGGACGTCCTGCTCATCAACGAGTTCGACTACGACGAGCAGGGCGGAGCGGTCCGCCTGTTCCTGCGCAACTACCTGGCCGTGGGGCAGCGCGGCGCCAAGCCGGTCCACTTCCCGTACCACTTCACCGGTCCGGTGAACACGGGCGTCGCCACCGGCGTGGACCTCGACGGCAAGAACGGCGCGGTCACCACGCCCGGTTCGGACGCGTACGGTCAGGACGCGTACGGGTACGGCTGGTTCCCGGGGCAGTACGGCATGGTCGTCCTGTCGAAGTTCCCGATCGACACGCGCGCGGTGCGCACCTTCCAGCGCTTCCTGTGGAAGGACATGCCGGGCCACCTCATGCCGCCGGGTTACTACAGCGACGAGGCCCGTGCGATCCTGCGGCTGTCGTCGAAGAGTCACTGGGACGTGCCGGTGTGCATCGGGCACGACACCGTGCACTTCCTGGCCTCGCATCCGACGCCGCCCACTTTCGACGGCACCGAGGACCGTAACGGGCGGCGCAATCACGACGAGATCCGGCTGTGGGCCGACTATGTCGGTGGGCGTCGGCGCAGTTCCTATCTGTACGACGACAAGGGGCGGCGCGGGGGGCTGCGGGCCGGGGCGCGGTTCGTGATCGCGGGTGACAACAATGCCGACCCGTACGACGGCGACAGCTACGACCACGCCATCCTGCAGCTGCTCGACCACCCGGCGGTGCGGGTGCCGGCCGCTCCTCCGGCCAGTGCGGGGGGTGTGGAGGCCGCGCGGCTTCAAGGCGGCGCCAATGCCTCGCATCTCGGGGATCCGGCGTACGACACATCCGACTTCGGTGACCGCGCGCCCGGGAATCTGCGGGTCGACTATGTGCTGCCGTCCAGGGGACTGATACCGGGTGGGAACGGTGTCTTCTGGCCGACGTCGGACGATCCGCTGTACCGGCTGGTGGGTGACGGGACGACCGTGCCGACGTCGGATCACCGGATGCTGTGGCAGGACGTGCGGGTGAGCTGACGGGCCCCGGGGGGCAGCACGGGGTTTCTCGCCCCGCCGCCCCTACCCGTCCCATCGGCCCCGAAAGGGCCTCGTCCTCAAACGCCGGACGGGCTGAGATGCTGTCGGTCTTCACCGGTATACGTCACCTTGGTCACATGACCTCCTCCACCCACCCGCACCGGCTCGACAGCGACGGCAACAGCGAGCAGGCGTGACCGGGCGCCCGGGGATCCACGTCGCTCCCCCCGTCCCTGACGTCTTCGACCCCCGGCGGTACGCCACCGGCGTGCCCTACGCCGCCTACCGCGTCCTGCGCGACCACCACCCGGTCGTCCGGCAGGACGAGCACGAGGTGCTGGGCTGGCCGGCCGGGCCCGGATTCTGGGCGGTGACCCGGCACGCGGATGTCGTGCGGGTGCTCAAGGACTCGGCGACGTACTCCTCGCACCTCGGCGCGACCCAGATCCGCGATCCCGATCCGGAGGACCTGCCGTTCATCCGGCGCATGATGCTCAATCAGGATCCGCCGGGGCATGGCCGTTTGCGGCGACTGGTCAGCCGGGCCTTCACGCCCGGCCGCATCGACCGTTTCGCCAGGGTGGCGGAGGGGCGAGCCCGTACGCTCCTGGCCCAGGCCCGGGACACGGCCCGCGCGGCGCACGGCACCGTGGACCTGGTCACGGCGGTGACCGACGACTACGCCCTGCTCAACCTCGCCGACCTGCTCGGTGTGCCGGAGGCCGACCGCGAGCTGCTGCTGCACTGGACGCAGCGGGTCATCGGCTACCAGGACCCGGACGAGGCGGGTCCGCAGGTGCGGGACGCTCAGGGCAGGCCGGTCAATCCGCGGTCGCCCGCGATGCTCCGGGACATGTTCGACTACGCCCGCCATCTCGCCGAACACAAACGGCGGTTCCCGGGATCGGACGTGATGACCACCCTCGCCCATGACTCCGAACTCGCCGGACCCGAACTGGAGATGTTCTTCTTCCTGCTCACCGTCGCGGGCAACGACACCGTCCGCAGCGCCGCGCCGGGCGGGCTCCTCGCCCTCGCCGAGCATCCGGAGGCGTACGCGCACCTCCGCGAAGGGCGCGTGGAACTCACAGGCGCCGTCGATGAGTTGCTGCGCTGGCACCCGCCGGTGCTCACCTTCCGCCGCACCGCGGCAAAGGACACCGAGCTGGCCGGGCGGCGCATCCACGCGGGCGACAAGGTGGTCGTCTTCCACGCCTCCGCCAACCGCGACGAACGGGTCTTCGCCGACCCGGACCGGCTGGACCTGTCCCGCGCACCCAACCCGCATGTGTCCTTCGGGGACGGCCCGCATGTCTGCCTGGGCGCGCACTTCGCGCGACTCCAGCTGCGGGTCCTCTATCGGGAGACCCTGCGGGCACTGCCCGTACTGCGCCCGGCGGGGCCGCCGAAGCGGCTGGTGTCGAACTTCATCAACGGACTCAAGTCACTGCCGATGCACGTCACTTGAGCCGGGAGTGCCTCAGGTCCGCACCTGGATCAGCGCATGCGTCCCACCGGTTCGCCACTTCTGGCCCTCCGCCGCCACCAGCGCCGCCTCGGTGCGGGCGTCCAGGCCGGTGATGACGTCGGACTTCAGGGTGCGCAGCGCGGCGACCGGGCCGGGGAAGTGGGCGGTGACGTCGGTGAACGGTGTGGTCGGCGGCCAGAGCCGGTCGCCGACGAGGCGGCGGTAGTTGAGGTCGCCCTTGACGACGGTGAGGGTGGCGGCGGCCAGCTCCTCGCGGAGGTCGGCGGGCATCGCCGCGAAGGGTAGTGGCCCGCCGGAGAAGGGGTGGGCGCGGACGGTGAGGCGGCCGTCCGTCATCGCCGACCAGAGAGTGCGGCCGTAGGTCGCGGCCGCGCCCGGTGCCGTGGTCAGCCGGCGCAGGGCGTCGAGCACATCGGCGTGTGTGGCGTCGGAGACGTAGTAGGGATACGGCTTGATGTGCAGGACGGCCCGCCCGATCCGCCCCTGGGTGAGGAGGTGGGCGATGAGGAGCAGGTCGGGGACGAGTTCACGGCCGGCGTTGTCGGCGATGAGGCACAGGGTGGCCGCGCCGGTGGGCGGGAGCAGGGACCAGAGGGTCTCACTGTCGTCGGCGACCAACGGCGGGGTGTCCGAGGCGGTCTCGTCGTGCTCGGCCGACAGCCGGAAGCCGAGGTCGGCGCGATTGCCCCACAGCGAACCGTGCAGCAGCGCCCGGTCCTGTTCGTCGGCCGGCCGGTTCGCGAGGTCGTCGAGGGCGGACAGCTCCTCGTCCGTCTCCGGGGCGTCGAGTTCGGCCAGCTTGGACGGGCGGAAGGGGTCGATGCCCTGCCAGGGGCCGGGGGTGAAGTAGCCGACGGTTTCGAGGAGTTGGCGGTAGAAGTAGCTCTCCGACCACAGCCACGGTACGTCGAACCACGACCGGCCGGTGTACGCCTCGGCGCCCCACTCCGTCCAGCGGTCCGCGTCGTGCGCGTCGGCGGGGAGCGGCTCGATCACGCCCTCGGCGCAGCTCGCGAGGAGCGCGTCCAGGGCGCGCTGCCGCTCGGGGCCGTACGGGAAGGATTCCCGTACCTGCCGGATGATCGCGGGATGCCGTTCGGCGAGCACGCTGTGCGGGAACGAGCCGGGTTCGTTCCCGAGGAGCACGGGCGCGGGCGGGATGTCGGACCTCTCGGGCATGGGCCTCACCGTACCGCCCGCGTCATACGGCTTTGATCTCCCGCTCCAGCTGTGTCGCGAGGGCGAGATAGCGGGCCCGGCGGGGCACCGGGACCAGGCCACGGATCATGATGTGCCACATCTCGGCCACTCTGCGGGGCTGGCGCGCGACGGGTTCGAGGGAGCGGCCGACGACGCGGGTGCCGACGTAGAAGCAGACCAGGGCGTGCGCCGCGGCCTCGGCGTCGACGTCCGGGTGGATGTCGGACTCCTTGGCGGCGGTGTGGAGTCTGCGCGTGGCGATGTCCAGCAGCTCGGTGAAGGGGTGCCGCAGGGGCGGCCGTATCACCACCGACCCGGTGGCCAGGCGCAGGCCGGCCCGGGTGATCGGGCCCTCGACGGCGAGGCGTGTGATGCCGAACGTCGTGCGTATCAACGCCTCCAGCGAGGTGTGGCCCCGGGCGTCCATCTCGCTCGCCATCTGCCGGGACGCCCTGGACTGCAGCTCCATGATCGCTTGGGCGAGGTCCTCCTTCGCGGCGAAGTGGAAGTACAGCGCGCCCTTGGTGACCTGGGCGTGCTCGACGATGTCGCTGAGGCTGGTCGACTCATAGCCGTGACGGTCGAACAACTCGGCGGCGGCCGTGAGGATCGTGGTGCGGGTGTGTTCCGCGCGTAACTGCCTCGCCATCGGCTGGACTCTCCTGGGACCGGGAAAAGAACGGGTCATGCCGTTTGTTTCTTACTCCCTGTACACGATAACTCACCCGGCCACGGTGACCACCCCGCACTCGAAGACCGTCGACTCTCCCTGCTGTCCCACGACTTGTACGTCGGCTCCGTTCGCACCCGGTTTGTCGACCGTCTCTATCCAGGCGGGCAGGTCGAGTTCGGTGTACCGGTGGAAGACGGCGTGGAAGGAGACGGGTGTTCGCCGGCCGTTCCCCGTCCGGGCGCGCACGGCCTGGCGGGTGGCTTCCAGCAGCAGCATGCCGGGCACATGGTCGAGCGGGTGATCGAAGAAAACGGCATGTGCGGTATCGACTCGCAGCCGCCAGCGGTCGGAGTGGCCGGTTGGGCTGAGGACCACGTCCGCGGGCAGGGCGCGGTCCACGACGGCGGGCGGCAGACCGGGCGGAACCGGCAGCGCGCACACGGAGTCGGCGGTCCGGCCGCCGCGCAGCCGGCGGTAGACGGCCGCGTTGGTCCAGGTGACGGTGAGGTGCGCGGTCGCGACGCGCTCGCCGCCGAGCCGTACGTCGGCCTCGTAGCGGAATCCGGCCGGGCGGCCGCCGCGGTGGTCGAGGTCGGTGACGGTGAGGTGCAGTACCGGTTCGGCCGGTGCCGCACCGACGGCCAACCGCCCGGGACGCGTGTTGATTGCGAGCTCCCTGAGCACGAACTGGTGGCCCAGCGGGACCTCGTAGGCGGTGTGCGCGAGAAGTGCGCCGGCCTGGCGGACGGTTTCCGCGACGAGGAGCGGTTCGTACGTCGAACGGTCGGGCGACACGTGTAACTGATGGGCGCGCGGCCACTCGGCAAAGGCCGTGAACTGGTGGGTGTCGGTGCTGGTCACACCCGTGAGAAACGTTTCCGCCACCGAGGCTCGGTGCACCAGTTGGCGCGGTACGGTGGCCGTCAGGTCCGGTGACGCCTCGGGGGTTTCGGCGAGCGGGATCGTGGCGGGCCGCCGCGGATCAGACATGTCCCCTCCTCGGGTCCCCCGTATGTGCGCTGCCAGACGGCGAGATGTGCGCTGACAGACGGCGAGTGCCCGTGCCGCGAGCGTTAGAGTACGAGCCGACCGGTTTGTTTTCAATGCGGCTTCGAGGGTCGCTCGGCCATGGCCGGAACCGCTCCGGCGCACGCGGGCGCACGGATCGACTCGGCGGGGCCGGAAGTACGGAGGGGCTGTTATGGCGAGGCAGGAGCGCGCCATCAGAACGCGGAAGGTGATCCTGGAGGCCGCGGGCGCGGTCTTCGACGAGCACGGATACACCTCGACCACCATCGCGATGGTCCTGGAGCGCGCCGACGTGACCAAGGGCGCCCTCTACTTCCACTTCCCCTCGAAGGAATCCCTCGCCCAGGCCGTGCTGGACGAGCAGTTGCCGCTCGGCGCCGTGCCGCCGCAGCCGTGCAAGCTCCAGGAACTCGTCGACGTCACCTTTGTGTTCGGACAGCGGCTGCTCACCAACACCCTGCTCAAGGGCAGCGTGCGGCTTGCGGTGGACCAGTGCGCGCCGGCCGGCGTGGACCACTCCGGACCGTTCCGGCAGTGGGCGGACCATCTGGTCGGGGTGCTCGAACAGGCCCGCGACCAGGGCGAGTTACTGCCCACCGTAGAGCCGCGGCAGACGGTGGAGCTGCTGGTCGGCGCCTTCGCCGGTGTCCAGCTGATGTCCAGGGCGCTGACCGACCGGAGCGATCTGGCGGAGCGGATCTCGGTCCTGTGGGGGCACCTGCTGCCGAGCATCGCGGTGCCCGCACTGCTCACCGGCATCGACCGCGAACCCGACCGAGGAGTACGCGTGCTGGCGGCCATCGAGGAAGCCGGCATCGACCAGGCCGACCTGAATCTGTGCCTACGCTGAGTGAACGAGGACCGACCGGAGTGACGGTTTCCGCCACTCCGGTCGGTGATCGCAACGAACGGCGGGCCGGCCGATGCCCCATCCGCATCGGCCGGCCCGCCCGCTTGTGTCAGCCGCACTCACAAGGTCGGCCCAGAAGGTCGGCCCAGAAGGTCGGCCCAGAAGGTCGGCCCAGAAGGTCGGCTCAGAAGGTCAGCTTCCAGCTGTTGAGCCGGCCCGTGTCCTGTGCCGCCACGTCCTGGACACGCAGCTTCCAGGTGCCGTTGGCGGTCTCGCTGGAGGCGTTCACCGTGTAGGTGGCGCTGACGTTGTCCGCGGAGTCCGAGGAGCTGGCGGACTTCAGGCGGTACGTCGAGCCGTCCGGGGCGACCAGATCGATCACCAGGTCACCGCGGTAGGTGTGGGTGATGTCCACGCCGACCTGAAGGGCCGAGGGGGCGCTGCCCGTGCGGCCGCTGACGGTGATCGGGGACTCGATCGCGGAGCCGTTGTCCGGGATGGAGACCGCGGTGGTGCTGGTGAAGGTGGTGCCCCCCGTGGAGCCGCCGGAGCTGCCGCTCACCGCCTGCACCGTCTTGGCCGCGTCCGCGAGGCCCGCACCGCAGCCACCCGAGCAAGTACCGGGAAGAGCACGCGAGTTGGTCTTGATCGCGGACTCGATCTGGGCCGGCGTCAGCGTCGCGTTGGCCGACTTCATCAACGCGGCCAGGCCCGCGATGTGCGGGGCGGCCATGCTGGTGCCCTGGTAGTACTCGTAGCTCTCGGCGGACGGGCCCTGCGCGCCGGAGTTCAGCGTGGACAGGATGCCGTTGGCCGTGACGGAGTTGGTCTCGCCGCCCGGAGCGGCGATGTCGACGACCGTTCCGTAGTTGGAGTAGTAGGAGCGGTTCCCCTGGCGGTCGGTGGCCGCCACGCTGATGACGTTGTTGCAGCTGGCCGGCGAGTAGTTGGCCGCGTTGGCGTTGCTGTTGCCCGCCGCGACGACGACCGCGGTGCCACGGTTCACGGCGGCGTTGATCGCGCTCTGGGTCGCGGTGGAGCACGTTCCGCCGCCGCCCAGGCTCATGTTGATGACCTTGGCGACGTTGGCGTTCGCCGGGACACCGGAGACCGTACCGCCGGACGCCCAGGTGATGGCGTCGATGATGTCGGAGTCGTAGCCGCCGCACTTGCCGAGCACCCGTAGCGGGGAGACCTTCGCACCGTACGCGATGCCCGCGACACCCTTGCCGTTGTTGGTGACGGCGGCGATGGTGCCCGCGACGTGAGTGCCGTGCCAGGAGGAGTCGTACGCCGGGTCGCCCGCCTGGCACTCGCCCGCGGCGGTCCAGTCGCCCGGGTCGGCCGGGTCGCTGTCGCGGCCGTTGCCGTCGCCCGCCACGGCGGCGTCGGAGATGAAGTCGTAGCCCCCGACGATGTTGGCGCCGACATCGGAGTGGCTGACGTAGCCGGTGTCGATGACGGCGACCGTCACCCCGCTGCCGGTGGCGACGTCCCAGGCGCCCGGCACGTTCATGCCCGCGGTGGTCTCGAAGAGGTCCCACTGCTTGGTGTACTCGGTGTCGTTGGGGGTGGCCAGCGGCTTGTTCAGCCGGTCCGGTACGACGTAGGCGACCTGCGGGTCCGCCTGGTACTCGGCGACCACGTCGGCGACGTCCGTCCTGGTGAGGTTCGCGCCGAGGTCGACGAGGGCGGCGCCGGAGCCGAGGCGGCGCTGGAAGTCGAGGTCCTCGCCGGCCTCCTTGCCCTTGGCGGCGGCGTCGGCCTCGGCGGCCTTGTTCGACTTGGCCTCGGCGGCGCCGGACTTGTAGCCGACGATGAGTCGCTCGGCCGGGGTGCCGGGTGCGGTCTCGGCCTGTGCCGCGGGTACTGCGGCTTCCTGGGAAGCGGGTTCCTGGGCCACGGCGACGGTGGTGGCGGCCGTGAACAGCGCGGCGGAGACCGCGGCGACGGATATCAGCTTCCGTCTGAGGGGTGTGGAGGTACGCATGGGGAGTGCCTTTCGTGGCCGGCCGTACTCCGGGCAGCGCGGAGCGGCGGACGTCTTCGCTTCGTCCTCGAAGCGGCGGGGGGTGTTTCGAAAGTGCGGGGGCACGGTGGCCGGCCTGGCGCGCGCGCCGACCCGTTCGGGGTTACCTGTGGGTCGGCTGTGGTCGAACGATAGGCAAAGAGAAGGTCATCGGGATACAGGGGAAACCCTCGATCCGGCCGGAAACCCACCCTCTACGTCGGATGGTTGACCGGTAATGACGGGCTCTGCCCGGTTCGTCACGCAGTGAACGCGCCGGGCCTCTCCCCCGTACTGGACGAGGACCCTTCCCCTGCCGGCCGAGGAGACGTTCCGGATGTCCCGGATGCCCTGGATGAGATCGCACCGCTCCGCCCTGGCGGCCGCCGCCGTCACGCCGTTGCTGCTCACGATGTGGGCGGCCGGCCCGGCCCGTGCGCACGGTGCGCCGACGGATCCGGTGAGCAGGGTGTACGCCTGCTCGCCCGACGGCGGCAGCGCTTCGAGGTCGGCGGCGTGCCGGGCCGCGGTCGCCTCGAACGGCGCGCCCTTCACTGCCTGGGACAATCTGCGGATCGCGAACGTGAACGGCCGGGACCGGCAGGTCGTGCCAGACGGCCGGCTGTGCAGCGGCGGACTGCCCGCCTACCGGGGCCTCGACCTCGCCCGCGCCGACTGGCCGTCGACCCGGCTGACCCCGGGCGCCGCCCTGACCATGCGGTACGTCTCGACGATCCCGCACACCGGCACGTTCCGGCTCTACCTCACCAAGCCGGGCTACGACCCGACGAAGCCGCTCACCTGGTCCGCCCTCCCGGAACGGCCGTTCGCGGAGGTGCGGGACCCGGCGCTGACGGACGGGGCGTACCGGATCAGGGCGACGCTGCCGTCCGATCGCTCCGGTCGGCATGTGCTGTTCACGATCTGGCAGAACAGCAGCACGCCGGACACGTACTACTCGTGCTCGGACGTGGTGTTCCCGGGAGGCGGGAGCTCCCGGAGCGCCGGCGGCGGGAGCACGACGTCCGCGCCGCCGAACGAGGATCGCGGCAACGGCCGTACGACCACCGGTCCTACGCCGACCGACGAGCCGCGGGCGAGCGAGCAGCGTACGACCACCTCGCCCACACCGTCCTCGCCGGCCGGCGCCGAGACCCCGCGCACCCAGGGCGACAGCACCCCGGTGGCAGCCACCGGCGCCGCCGGCACGGGACCGTCGACGCCGTTGCTCGCGGGCGGCGCCGCCGCGGTGCTGCTGCTCACCGGGGGCGCCGCCCTGGTCCTGCGGTTGCGTCGGAGGTGAACTCCGACGCGCCGGGCGTCAGTTGACGTAGACCGCCTCGCCGCTGCCTGTCACCGGGGCGTACTTGGCGGTGAAGTAGCCGTTGGCGAAGCAGAGGGACGAGCCGGAGACCTTGGTGAACTGCGCGGCGGCGAAGTTGATGGTGTTGTCGTCGTTGTTCGCCGTGCCGGCCAGGCTGGGGGCCTGGTAGACGCAGTTGATACTGCCCAGCAGGGTCCGCAGCACGACCGTCGTCTGGATGGTGGAGCCCGCGGCCGGGGTGACGGTGACGGTGCCGTCCGAGGACACGGCGGCGCTGTACGGCAGGTTGTTGACCGTGATGCCGGTGACGCCGAGCACGCCGACCACGTTGGTGGTGCAGCTGGCGGCGTCGAAGGTGTGCGCGGAGACCGACTCCGTCGCGGTCCCGGGCGCGCCGGGGTTGTCCGTCACGGTGGCCGTGAACTGCGATGACTTGCAGGAGATGCCGCTCGTACCGGTCGCGCTGGAGTAGAACGTGGCGGTGGTGCCGCTCGCCAGCGGCGCGGTGAGGACCTCGCCTGCCGCGACGGCCGTACCGCCGACGGAGCCGGTGGTGAGGACGGCACCGTCGGCCGCGGACGCCGGGGCGGCCATGGGGAGTGTGAGGGCGGCGACGGTGCCGGCGAGGGTGAGGAGGGTGCGTGTACGCATGCGGGTGTACCTCGTCTTTCGTTGCGGGGGTGACCCTGAGGGCCCGAGGGCTCAGGGAGTTCAGGGGGTGAGAGTGGGGGGCGCGCGAGTCGGTGTGCGCCGTTGTCGGTCCGTGACGCCTTCTCCGTACGACACGGACCGGCAACGGCAGCCCGGCCGGTGGCCGGCCGGAGACCGTGGGAAGGGCTCCGGCCGGGCCGAGCGGGGGGCGGTCGGCACGGACCGAGGGGGGAAACGGCCGTGCCTGCGCCGTGGAGTGATCTCGCGAAAGGGAAACGTGAAGGGCATCAAGGCCGGGAACGCGGGCAGAGGCCACGCGGCGGCGGATCCGGCGCCACGGATCCAGAGGGGAACCAGGGAGAGTTGTAGACCTGAGGGGCAGTCAACGTCAAGGCGTCACAAGGGAGTTGATGATGCGGGGGCAAGATTTCGAGGTCCTTGGATGTCCATGACCCACAGGTGACACACAACCGACACCCTTTTTACACAACCATCTTGACCCTCGGGTGTAACCACCGGTAACTTCCGGGCTCGGCTACTGCGGAGTACGAGAAAGCCCTTGCACCCGCCGGGAGTTGCGAGGAGACGTGCGCCGTGGGCGCTGTCCGCGCCAGGACAACGTGCCGCTGATGCCCTACCCGCATTTTTTCTGCACCTGGGAGCAGTCATGGCCTCGTCCCCGGACATCACCCCGTCCGCCGGCAACATCCCCGACAACCCGGAAAGCGTTTCCGCGCCCAAAGCGTCCGAAGCGCCCGAAGCATCCGAAACCCCCGACGGTCCCGCGAGACGCGGTCGGGTCCGAGCACGTCGCGCCGCCGTGATGGCGGTACCGGCCACCTTGGTCGCCGGCGCCCTCGCGGTACTGACCGCCGAGGGGGCGCTGGGTGTGCAGTTCGCCATCTCCGGCATGCCCTTCACGGTCACCGCGACCGAGCTCAACGGCACCGGCTTCGAGCAGTTCGGCGGCCTCGACAGCATGGCACCGGGCAGCCCCAACGAGGGGGACACCGGCGGCCAGGTGCTGATCGTCACGTCCGCGATCAAGAAGGCCAAGCTCACCAAGCTGTGTCAGAGCGTCGACCTCGGCGGCACGAATCTGCTGATCACCGCGGGCGGCGGGGCGAAGAAGGTGATCGCGAGAGATCTGACCACCGACTCGACCGAGCTGTCCGGTGACGCGGTGTTCGGCAACATCGAGATCGGCAACGACGCGAGCACGCTGACCAAGGCCGGGGTGAAGGGGCCGATCGGTGTCTTCAGCCAGCAGGCTGACACCGTGCGCATCGCCAATCTTCGGCAGACCAACTACGCGACGACCGCCGGGGTGTTCAAGCTCCCCGGGCTGAAACTCCGGTTCAGCAGCACGGGTTGCTGATGAGCGGCCTGGATGGATCCCGGTCGGCCTTCCGTCGCTGGCGGGCCGACCGGCCGTTCTGGGGCGGGCTGCTGCTCGCGCTGGGCGGGGCGTGGATTCTGCTCACGATGAAGGCCTCACTGAAGGTCATTCTGCACGTCGGTATGCAGGGGCTGGCCGGGTATCTGCTGCCGGCGCTGATGCTGCTGCTCGGGTTGCTGGTCCTGTTCAATCCGACGCAGCGGCTCTTCTACTCGATCACCGGTGTGCTGGTCTCGTTGGGGACCTGGCTCACGTCGAATCTCGGTGGGTTCTTCGTGGGGTTGCTGCTCGGTGTGGTCGGGAGTTGTCTCGCGTTCGGGTGGCTGCCGGATCAGGAGCCACGGCGTCGTCGGCGGGAGCGGAGGAAGGAAGCCGCGACAGCGCGGTAGGTGTGTTGTCCGGGCAGATGCCCGTCGGCAGCTACCTGGAGGAAACACGCGGCGCGGGGCATCTCAATGCGGTTGCGCACCATGGGTGCGGCCGAGGGGTTTTCACCGGTCTGGACCTCGTCGAGTCGACGTGGTTTGCGAGCGCAAGCGGTGTGGGTGGGCCGGGTTCCGGTCCGCCCTCCCGCCAGCGGTTCATCACGATGTGGCAGCGACAACTCACCCCTTGTGGTTGCACACTTGACTGCCGATGGTCACACGCGATTGGCTCCGCCAGAGCGAGAGTGCACCAGCTCGGCGAACTCCCCCGTTCGGCACCGGCCGTGCTCTCGTTCGTTCCTCAGGCTCGGCCGCACAGCGAGGTGCCGCACCCTCATGAAGACTCCATCCCCCTCCTCCGCCCGCACTCGCGTCATGGCCCTCGCCGCCGCCGGCTGTCTGCTGCTGGCCGGCTGCTCCGGCGTCGGCGCGACCGACGACGCCTCCGGCACGGACACGGCGGGCGGCGCACGGCTGAAGGTCGCCCTGATCACCCACGGCGGCGAGGGCGACGCCTTCTGGGAACTGGTGCAGAAGGGCGCCCAGGTCGCTGCCGCCAAGGACGACATCGCTCTGACCTTCGCGAACGACGACGACCCTGCGGGTCAGGCCGAGCTGATGCGGGACGCGATCCGGCAGAGAGTCGACGGCATCGCGGTGACCTTGGCCAAGCCGAAGGCGATGGCCGCTCCCGTCGCCGCGGCGCGCGCGGCCGGCATACCCGTGGTCGGCCTCAACTCAGGTATGGACGACTGGCGGCCCGCCGGACTCCTGGAGTACTTCGGGCAGGACGAGAGCGTCGCGGGCCGTGCCGTCGGCGACAAGCTGGACGGCCTCAAGGCCAAGCACACGCTGTGCGTGATCCATGAGCGCGGCAACGTGGCCCTGGAGGCGCGCTGCGCGGGCGTGAAGAAGGCGTTCGGCGGCGAGACGGACAATCTCTATGTGGACGGCACCGACATGGACGCGGTGACCGCGACCGTCGCGGCGCGGCTGACGCAGAACCCGGCGATCGACGAAGTCGTCACCAATGGCGCGCAGTTCGCGCTGGCCGCCGTGAAGTCGGTCGAGCAGGCCCGCGCCAAGGCCCGTGTCGCGACCTTCGACCTCAACAAGGACCTGGTCAAGGCGGTCCAGCACGGTGATGTACAGTTCGCGGTGGACCAGCAGCCGTATCTCCAGGGCTACCTCGCGGTGGACTCACTCTGGCTCTACCGGAAGAACGGCAACACCCTCGGCGGCGGCGAGGCCCCCGTGCTCACCGGGCCCGCGTTCGTCACGAAGGCGAACGTCGCCTCGGTCGCGAGGTTCGCCGCCAACGGAACCCGCTGACCGGACAGTTCTCCCCACGGTGTCGCCAAAGATTCGGTCACGCATGACGCGTACGCTCACTTGTACGGATAGCATCCTGCGCACCCCCTGTGACGTACCGGACACGCAGTCACCCCTGGCGCTCGTCCCCCGCCCCTTTTTGTCTCCGCGCTGACCCCGCCCGCCCTCCGCTGATCGCCCAAGGACGACAAATGTCTCCACGGACAGGTCCCCGGCGCCGTCTCGGCTCCATACGTCTCTCCCTGATCCTGCTGGCGCTGGTGCCCACCGTCACGCTCGCCGCCGTCTGGAGCGTGACGACGATCCAGATGTTCTCGGAGGGCCTGGGGCTGCGGTCGCAGACCGGGCTGAGCAGGTCGACCGGGGCCATGGGCACCGAGGCCACGCTCGCGCTCCAGCGGGAGCGCAGCTACTCCGCCGTATGGCTCGCCACCCGTCAGGAGGCGGCCCGCACCGCGTTGGACGCGCAGCGCCGCAAGACCGACAAGGCGGTCGCCAAGCTGCTCGCCCAGTCGGACGAGATCCAGCAGGCCCCTTCCCGGATCAAGGACCGGCTGTACTCGGTCGTCGCGTCCGCGAGCAGCCTGGAGTACTACCGGGGCCAGGTGGACAACCCCACCGACATCTCCGCCGTTCAGGCGCTCGGCCAGTACACGTCGATCATCGACGACCAGATCCACGCCTTCCAGGAGCTCTCCCAGGTCGACGACGGCGACCTGACCTCGCAGGCCGGTCCGCTCGTCTCGCTGGAGCACGCGGCGGAACTGGTGTCGCGGGAGGACGCGCTGCTGACGCTGGCGTCGCCGTCGCGGAAGATGGACGAGAAGACCTGGAACGAGTTCGCGGAGCTGGTGAACACCCGCCGCTGGCTGGTCGGGGACCAGATCCTGCCCGCGCTCGCGGGGAACGCGAAAGCGGAGACCGAGCGGATCCTGGGCAGTTCGCAGTGGCGGGCCCTGGAGACCGTGGAGGACCAGGTGCTCGCGGCCCGGGCGGCGGCCCGCCCGAACGGGAGGATCACCGTTCCGGACGCGCAGAAGGAGTGGCGGACCGCGCTGGTCAAGGTCTCCGACGAGTACGAGACGCTGATCCGGCAGCAGACCAACGGACTGCTGCAGCGCAGCGCCGACAACGCGCACAATCTGCTGATCAAGGCCGCCTCCCTGAGCGCGGGCGGGCTGATCGCCCTGCTGCTGTGCGTCGGGATGTCCTGGCGGATCACCCGCTCGCTGTCCCGGCGGCTGCGCGGCCTGCGCGAGGCCACCCTCGGTCTCGCCCAGGAGCGGCTGCCCGATGTGGTGGCCCGGCTGGAGCGGGGCGAGAAGGTCGACGTGGAGCTGGCGACGCCCCCACTCGACTACGGCCACGACGAACTCGGCCAGGTGGCCGAGGCGTTCAACACGGCGCAGCGCACCGCCGTGCACACCGCCGTCGAACTCGCCGACACCCGGCGCGGCTTCCAGAAGATCATCCTGGGCATCGCGCGGCAGAGCCAGAACCTGGTCAATCTGCAGCTCACCAAGCTGGACGCGCTGGAGCGCGCGCACCAGGACCCCGAAGTCCTCAAGGGCCTGTACGAACTGGACTCCACCGCAAGCCAGTTGCGCCGCTACGAGGAGAACCTCGTCATCATCAGCGGGGAGCGGCCGGGCCGCAGCTGGAGCGAGCCGGTCGCGCTGATCGACATCCTGCGCAGTGCCGTCGGCGAGGTCGCCGAGTACCGGCGGGTCGAGGTGCACACCGAGGAGGAGGTGCATCTCGCGCCGCCCGCGGTGGCCGACGTCATCCATCTGCTTGCCGAGCTGATCGAGAACGCCACGCTGTACTCCCCCGCTCCGGCGCCGGTCGGGGTGCGGGCCGCGATGGTGGCCAAGGGGCTGGCCGTGGAGGTCGAGGACCGTGGGCTCGGCATGTCCGAGGAGGACTACGCCTCGTTCAACGCCCAGTTGGCCGAGCCCCCGCAGTTCGACGTGGTGGCGCTCGCCGACGACCTGCGGCTCGGTATGTTCGTGATCGGCCGGCTCGCCCGGCGGCACGGCATCGCGGTCACGCTGCGCTCCTCGCCGTACGGCGGCACCACGGCGATCGTGCTGATCCCGCACGACGTGGTGGTACGGGACGTGCCCGCGCCCGACCGGGACGAGGTGGAGCACGCCGGGGCCGCCGAACCGGACGAGCCGGTACGGGAGTCCCGCCCCGTCGTGCCGGCTCGAACCGCGACCGCCGCGGACCGGCCGGGGACCTCTCGCTCCGACGGCGCCGAGGGTGGGGGAGGTCTCTCGCCGTTGCCGCGCCGAGTGCCGCAGACCAGCCTGGCGGCCGAGCTGCGCGAGGAGTCCCGGCCCGCCGAACAGAACGGCCACACCGACGACTTCACCGCGGAGCAGGCCGCCTCCTCCCTTGCCGGCTTCCAGCGCGGCACACTTCAGGCCCGCGACGACAGCGGCGACGAGACCCGCCACCCCCTCGACACCACGCACCACCAGGACCCGGCCGCCCCCGCCCAACCCCAACCCGGCACACCTCACACCCACGGGAACGACGGCGACCCGACGGCGGACGCGCCCGCCCAACCCCAGCGCGACACACCCCACGACAACGACGGCGGCGACCCGGCGGCGGACGCGCCCGCGGGCGGGGACCAGCGGGTTCCGGCTGCGCGCCGGGCGCGTGATGACACCGGTCCCGACGAGCCGCCCGCGGGCGACACCGCCGTCTCCTCCCCGGCCGCCGCTCCCACGTCCTCCACTCCGCCCGCCGACCGCTCATGAAGGACATCGCCATGACACGCCCCACCCCCGCCACGGACACCCAGCTCGACCAGTTGCTCACCGGACTCGTGGAGCGGGTCGCCGACGTCAACCACGCCGTGGTGCTCTCCGAGGACGGGCTTGTGGTGAGCAAGTCCACCGGCTTCCTGCGCGACGACGCGGAGCGGCTCGCGGCGACCGCGTCCGGCCTGATGAGCCTCAGCAAGGGCGTCAGCATGGACTTCCGGGGCGGACCGGTGCGCCAGGCGCTCATCGAGATGGCCAACAGCTATCTGATCCTCACCTCCGCCGGACCCGGCGCCCACCTGGTCGTCCTCACCAACCAGGGCGCGGACGTCGGTGTGGTGGCGTACCAGATGAACATGCTGGTGAAGAAGATCGGCGAGCACCTCTCGGCGGCACCGCGGGCCCATGTCGGCCCTGGCGCGTGAGGTGGGCGGAGATGATCCGGCGGGTCGGCTGGTCCGTCCCTTCACGCTGACCGGGGGCCGGACCCGGCCCAGCCGCACCGACTTCACACTGATCACGACGGTGACGGCGGTGGATCCGCCGCCGGAGCGGGCGCCCCGCCCACAGCCCGAGCAGACGCGGATCCTGCGGCGCTGCGCCCGGCCGATCGCCGTCGCGGAGCTCGCGTCCCATCTCGACCTCCCGGTGAGCGTGGTCGCCATCATGCTCTGCGATCTGCTGGAGGCGGGCCTGATCAGCGTCCACCCGCCGCACCCCGTCACCCCCCGAACACCGGACCTGGACCTGCTGCAGAAAGTGAGGGACGGCCTTGGCCGGCTCTGACACCACCGTGGAAGCGGTCGCGCCGCCAGACACGGTCAAGATCCTCATAGCCGGCGGTTTCGGCGTCGGCAAGACCACGATGGTCGGGTCGGTCAGCGAGATCACCCCGCTGCGCACCGAGGAGCCGTTGACCATCGCGGGCCTCGGCATCGACGACCTCCACGGCATCGAGCAGAAGCGCGCCACGACCGTGGCGTTGGACTTCGGCCGGATCACCATCAGCAGGGAGCTGGTGCTGTATCTGTTCGGTACGCCCGGACAGCAGCGGTTCTGGTTCATGTGGAACGACCTGGCGATCGGCGCGCTGGGCGCGGTCGTGCTGGTCGACGTCCGCCGGCCGGAGTCCAGCTTCGCGGCGATCGACTTCTTCGAACGCCGGGACATCCCCTTCGTCGTCGGTGTCAACGGCTTCCACGGCGAACATCCCTACCCCGCCGAGGACATCCGGGAGGCTCTCGCCCTGCCGGAGCATGTGCGGGTGCTGTTGTGCGACGCGCGGGAGCGCGAGTCGTGCCGGGACGTGCTGATCGCCCTGATCGACCAGCTGATCGCGGACGCCCGCAAGGCCGACTGAGCCCGCAGGCGTCGTATCCGAGTGGCGGGAATCCGCCAAGGCTGACCATGTGATTGACGTGCCATCAACGCTCTCCTACCTTCTGGTCGGTTCACCGAACTTCGTTCGGTATATCGACCGATGAGCCGCAAGGAAAGCCCCCTCGCATCCCTTGGAGAGCCGCATGTCACACCCCTCCCGCAGACACTTTCTCGGCATGGCCGCGACCGTCCCGCTCGCGGCCACCGGCGCCCTGACCCTCGGCACGGGGACCGCCCACGCCGCCGACTCGGCGTACGCGATGGTCTACTTCACCGAGTCCAACACCATGCTGGAGGCGAACTACAACCTCCACCTCGCCGTCAGCACCGACGGTCTGCGCTGGACGCCGCTCAACCAGAACAACCCCGTCGCCACCCCCACCCTCGGCGCCGGCGGTCTGCGCGACCCGTTCCTGCTGCGCAAGCAGGACGGCACGTTCGTCGTCCTCGCCACCGATCTGAGCGGCACGGACTGGACCCGCACCAGCGTCCACATCCACGTCTGGGACTCCACCGACCTGCGCACCTTCACCGGCTACCGGCTGCTGAAGCTGCACGACATGACCACCACGCACAGCTGGGCGCCGGAGGCCTTCTGGGACGCCTCACGCCGTCAGTACGGCATCCTCTACTCGTCGGTTAACAGCAGCGGCCACAACGTCATCATGGTCAGCTACACGACCGATTTCCGTACGACGACCAGCCCCCAGGTCTTCTTCGACCCCGGTTACGACGTCATCGACGGCAACCTCACGACCGGCGTGAACGGCGTCAACTACCTCTACTTCAAACGCGAGGGCACCCTGGTCGGCGCCCGCTCGACGAGCCTGAACCCCGGCAGCTTCACCCCGTTCAGCACGGCCGTGAACCACGGCGGAACGGAGGCCCCCACGGTGGTCAGGTCCCTGACCGGAAACACGTGGTACCTCTGGGGAGACACGTACACGCCGAACGGCGTCTTCTACGTCTGGCAGACGAGCGACCTGGCCTCCGGGACCTGGACGGCCCTGGACCAGAAGCTGTACACCCAGCCCCTCAACTCCAAGCACTGCGGCATCCACCCGATCACATCGACCGAGTACAGCAACCTGACGGCCAAGTGGGGCACCCCCGTCTGGAACCGGCTCAAGTCCTACAACCACCCGGCGCGTTACGTCCGGCACAGCGGCTTCGCCGGGCGGATCGACGAGTACCCCTTCGACCCGTTCCCCGACTCGCAGTGGAAGCTGGTGCCGGGGCTCGCCGACTCCTCCGGCGTCTCGTTCCAGTCGGTCAACTACCCGGCCCGGTATCTGCGGCACTACAGCTATGCGCTGCGCCTCGACGAGAACGACGGCACGTCGACGTTCGCCGCCGACGCCACCTTCCACCGGACGGCCGGGCTCGCCGACTCCTCCTGGGCGTCGTTCCGCTCGTACAACAACCCCACGCGCTACATCAGACACGCGAACTACGCCCTGCGCATCGATCCGGTCTCCACGGCCACCGAGCGCCAGGACGCCACCTTCCAGATCGGCTACTGAAAAGCACAGCGGGGTTGTGACGGGCACCCGTCACAACCCCGCGAGAAAGCCCGCCTGCCGTACGTCAGCCCAGACCGGCCGACTTCAGCCAGCCCTTGGCCACGTCCAGCGGGTCCTTGTTCTCCAGCTGGACCTGGGAGTCCAGGTCGAGGAGGGTCTTGGTGTCCAGCTTGGCCGAGACCGCGTTGAGCGCTGCCACGCCTTCCTTGGAGAGACCGCTCTTGTAGACGAGCGGGGTCACGTTGGCGAAGCCGAAGAGGTTCTTCGGGTCCTTCAGGACGACGAAGCCCTCCTTGGTGATGGTCGGGTCCGTGGTGAAGATGTCCGCCGCCTGCACGGTGTTCTTCGTCAGCGCCGCCTGGGTCAGCGGACCGCCCGCGTCCAGCGCCTTGAACGACTTGAACTGCAGGCCGTACTCGGACTCCAGGCCCTTCAGGCCCTGGTGCCGGGTCTGGAACTCCGGCGAACCGCCGAACACCAGGTCGGGGGCGGCTTCCTTGAGGTCCTCCAGGCTGGAGTCGGCGGTCAGCTTGTACTTCTTCGCCGTCTCGGCGTTGAGGCTGACGGAGTCCTTGTCCTCGGCCGGCGAGGACTCCAGCAGCGTCAGCTTGGGGTCCAGCTTGCCCTTGGCCGCGGCGTTCACGGCGTCGGCCGACTTCTGCTCCGCCTTCGAGTCGAGGTAGGCGAGCAACGAGCCGTTGTACTCCGGCAGGACCGTGATGGAGCCGTTCTTGAGCAGGCCGTACGTCGTCTCACGGCTGCCGATGTTGGGCTTGTAGGTGACCTTGATGCCCTTGGCCTTCAGAGCCTCGCCGTAGATGTCGGCGAGCAGGATGCTCTCGGCGAAGTTGTTGGAGCCCACGACGACGGTGTCACCGCTCGCCCCGTCCCCGGCCAGAGGGTCGGACTTGTCGTCGGAGGAGGAACATCCCGCCAGCAGCGCCGCCGTGGCAGCGAGCGCGATGGTGGCCGCGCCGGGATGGTTCCTGAGGGACCTGCTGCGTGAAGGGGTGAAAGTCACGGTTCCCGTTCCGGATTCAGGGGGGTGGGAGAGCTCTTCCACTGATCCAATCCAGCCGGTTCTCGGTCAGTCAAGACCGGTCAGGTCACCGATTGGCCTCAAAAATCCGAAGGTAACGGACAGTTGCATTCTGATGTGAAGGGGGGACGGTTGGGGTGCAGGGGGCTGTAACGGATTCTTGACGTACAGTTCCGGTCACGGCATTCAAAGGGCTGTACTGTCCCCGCACAAAGCCGTTCCGCACCCGAACAACAGCGGTCACGTGAGACCTCGCGCGCCGTGCGACGCCCAGAAGGAGGCCAGTCGGTGTCCACGAACGAGGAGGGCGCACCCCACCCGCGTCGCATACGCGGCTTCGTCGACCGCTGGCCCTTCCAGCGCAAGCTGAATCTCCTCGTCGGGGTACCGCTGGCCGTGGTCGCGATCCTGCTGTCCTACCTCATCGCCGACCAGACCGCGCAGTCGCGCGAAGCGGCGAACGCCGCGCAGTTGGTGCGGGAGAGCGCGGAGGTCGCCACCCTCGTCGACCGGCTGGCCGCCGAGCACCAGCAGGCCGTTCTGCTCTCCGTACGGCACGAGTCCACCGACGGCGACGAACCCTCGACCGCCGCCTACCGCACCGCCCAGTCCATGGTCAACGCCCAGGTCCAGCGGGTGCGCGACGCCTTCGAGGACCGGCTGCCGGAGACCGAGGCGCAGGCGCTGAGGGGCGTCGAGGGCCTGAGCAGCCTGCGTGACACCATCGAGCAGGGCTATCTGCCGGCCAGCAACATCGACCCCGCCTACACGCACGCCGCCCAGCAGTTGATCGACGGCCTGGGCCTGGACCGCAACCCCGATCTCGCGACCACCTTCACCGGCAACCTGCTCGACTCCCTGCTGCGCGCGGGCGCCGCCCACAGCGCCTTCGAGACCAGCGTCTTCTCCGCGTCGACCGGTGACTCCAACGCGCTCCTGGAGTTCATCGGCGCGATCGGCTCCTACGACGAGTACACCCGCCAGGCCGAACGTTTCGCCCGGTTCGCGACCGAGGCGCAGTCCGCCCAGCTCGCCGGGATCAAGTACACCGCGGCGCAGAGCGTCATCAGCCGGCAGTACGCCGACCTGCAGATCGACCCCGGCGCCGCGCAGGCCGACTCGGCCGCCGAGATCCGTCAGTCGCTCGCGGCGGCGCTCGACTCCTACGGCGCCTACCGCGACCAGGCGAAGACCCGGCTGGCGATCACCACCTCGCTCATCCACCAGATCGCCGACCAGGCGGACAGCGCCTCCGACACGGCGGCGTGGCGGGCGGTCCTGCTGCTGGGCTGCGCCGTGTTCGGCTTCGCCGTCTGGCTGGTGCTCGCGATGCTGGTGCGCCGCTCGGTGGTGCGCCCGGTCACGGCACTCACGGGTGCCGCGCGGCAGGTCGCCGACGTCGCCGAGCGGGAGCTGGCCCGGGTGGCCGACGACGACGCCGAGGACGACGGTCCGCCGCGGCTGCGCGAGATGCCGGTGACGGCACGCGACGAGATCGGCGAACTCGCCGAGGCGTTCAACCAGGTGCAGACCACGGCGGCCGCGCTGCTGGAGCGGCAGGTGCTCAGCCGGCGCAATGTCGCCGAGATGTTCGGCAACGTGGGCCGCAGGGTCAGCAACCTGACGACACGTCAGCTCGCGCTGATCGACGCGGTGGAGCGTGGCGAGACGGACCCCGCGCTGCTGGAGCGGCTCTACTCCATCGACCACATCGCGGTCCGGCTGCGCCGCAACGCCGACAGCCTGATGCTGCTCGCCGGCATCCATGAGGCGGCTCTGGACGCGGGTCCCACCTCGCTCACCAACGTCGTACGCGCCGCGCTCGGCCAGATCGAGGGCTATCAGCGAGTGGAGCTGCGGGCGCGGACCGAGGCCGTGGTGGAGCCGGAGGTCATCGGCGACCTGACCCTGATGATGGCTGAACTGCTGGAGAACGCGGTGTCGTTCTCGCCGGAGGGCAGCCCGGTCGAGGTGGCGGTGTCGGCCGCCGGGGACGACGCGGTGATCGTCGTCGCCGACCACGGCCTGGGCATGAGCCCCGAGCGCCTCGACGAGGAGAACGCCCGTCTGATCCGCCGTGAGCGGCTGGACGTCGTACCGACGAAGGTGCTGGGCCTGTTCGTGGTCGGCACCCTGGCGCGCCGCTGGGAGATCGCGGTCACGCTGTCGCGGACGCCGGGCGGCGGTGTGACGGCCGAGGTGACGGTGCCGTCGTCGCTGCTGGTGACGGGCAGCACCACGGGGTCCACGACGACGGCGGCGCTGGCCGCGATCGCCGGCCGCTCGCAGGCACCGGAGACGGACGACGCCGCCCAGGCCGCCGCTGCCACCGGCCCGGTGCCGTCGCCCGCCGCGCAGATGGACGCCGTACGGGCGGACGACGGTGCCGACGACGACGGGCTGCGGCCGCTCCCCCGCCGGGTCTCCCAGCGCGGGTCCGCGTCCGACGCGGAGCCGCACGCCCCCGAGGAACACGCCGGTGAGGGCCCCGCCGCGGCACAGCCCCGGGTCGACGCCCATGACCCGGCCCCCGCCGACCACGCCCGGGCCGACCGGCCGGAGCCGTCCGCGACCGCGACCCGGCCCGCCGGGAAGCCCACTCTTCCCGCGGCCACCGACGAGGCTCCCGCCGCGCGCCCCCTGCGTCGCCGCGTCCGTGGCGCCACCCTGCGCACGACCGGCGACGCCGCCGACCGGCAGGCGGTGCCGCGACAGAGCGCACCGGCCCTCGACGCGGAGGCGGTGCGGGCCGCGCTCGACGAGTTCGAGGCTGCCGTGGAACGCGCGCACCGCGACAGCAGACCCGGCGACGGAGCACGGCCCGCCGCACCCGCGACCCCCCACTCGCACGACCAGAACGACCTCCCGGAAGGAGCGCAGCAGTGAGCACGTCGACAGGTGGCACCCCGGCAAAAGGCGCCACGCCGGCCGAACTGAAGGCCGCCGCAGCCGACTTCACCTGGCTGCTCAACCGCTTCGCGACCGAGACCGCGGGTGTCGTGGACGCCATCGCCGTCTCGTCCGACGGACTGCTCATCGCCGTGTCCGAGCTGCGTGAGCAGGCCGACTCCGAGCGGCTCGCCGCGATCGTCTCCGGCATCACCAGCCTCGCCGCCGGAGCCTCCGGCAACTACGGCCTCGGCGGCCTGAACAAGGTCATCATCGACCTGGAGGGCGGCCATGTCCTGGTCTCCGCGATCGGCAGCGGCGCCGTGCTCGGCGTCGTCACCGACAAGGAGGCCAAGCTGGGCAACATCGCCTACGAGATGACCGTGTTCGCCAACCGCGCCGGCAGTGCCCTCAGCCCGCAGCTCGTGCTGGAGCTGAAGAACAGCGTCGGCGCCGCCTCGGCCCGCTGACCGGGCCGGGAGGACACGCCACACCCGGTCGAGGAGAACGGACAACGCCATGGCGGACGGCACTCCACCGCCGGACCCGAGCGGTCCGGACCCGGTCGGCTTCGCTTCCGCCGTACGGCCGTTCCTGCTCACCGCCGGCCGGGTGGCGGACGGCGGCGACGGCCCGTCGCTGCCCGTCGAGACCCAGGTGGTGGCCACCGCCGAGGGGATCGACGCGCTCGACCGGCTCTCCTTCGAGCAGCGCGACATCGTCGCCGTGTGCCGGCTGCCGCAGTCCCTCGCGGAGATCGCGGCCCGGCTGCGGCTGCACCTGAACGTGGTGCGCGTCCTCGCCGAGGACCTGCGCGCGGCGGGGCAGTTGACGGTGCACGTGCCCGACTCCGGCGTCGTCCACGACGCATCCGTCCTGCGCAGGGTCATCGACGGCCTGCGCGCCATCCCCGACGCACAAGGGATACTCAGTGACAGCGACTGAACCGGCGACCGTACGACCGCCGTTGCCGGTCAAGATGGTGATCTCGGGCGGCTTCGGCGTGGGCAAGACCACCGCCGTGGGCTCGATATCCGAGATCGAGCCGCTGACCACCGAGGCCGCCATCACGGAGGTCGCGGCCGGCGTGGACGACCTCACGCACACCCCGCGCAAGACCACGACCACCGTGGCCATGGACTTCGGCTGTCTCACCATCGACCCGACGCTGAAGCTGTATCTGTTCGGCACGCCCGGCCAGGAGCGGTTCGGGTTCATGTGGGACGACATCGTGGAGGGCGCGCTCGGCGGCCTCGTCATCGTCGACACCCGGCGCCTGGACGACTGCTACGCCGCCGTCGACTACTTCGAGCACAAGGGCATCCCCTTCGCGGTGGCCGCCAACGCCTTCGACGGGCAGATCGAGCACAGCCTGGAGGAGATCCGCTGGGCCCTCGACGTCACCGAGGGCGTCCCGGTCGTGGTCTTCGACGCCCGCGAGCGCGGCTCGGTGCGGGACGCGCTGCTGGTCGTACTGGAACTGGCGCTGGCGCGTACCGCTCCGCGGGGAGGGCCGCGCTAGACAGGGCTGGGGTGTCCGTTCGTCTGCGGCGCCGTCGTGGCTGGTCGCGCAGTTCCCCGCGCCCCTGACGGGGCACTGCCGGGGACGCTCAGACCCGGCCCCGCACCCCCGGTGACACCGCGAACCGTCCCGCCGCCCAGAAGACCCCCAGCGTCACCAGTGCCAGCCCCGCCACCAGGGTGGCGCCTCCGACGACCTTCTCGTAGTCGCGCTGGTAGAGGCCGTCGACGATGTAGCGGCCGACGCCGCCGAGGGCGACGTACGCGGCGATGGTGGCCGTCGAGACGATCTGGATGGCCGCGGAGCGCAGGCCGCTGAGGATCAGCGGGAGCGCCGCCGGGACTTCGACCTGGAAGAGGACCCCGAACTCGCTCATGCCCATGCCCCGCGCGGCGTCCACCGGCGACGGGTCGACGGAGCGCATCGCCTCGTAGGTGGTGACGAGGATCGGCGGGACGGCGAGGACGACCAGCGGGGTCATCACGTTCACCATGCCGAAGCCGACCAGCAGGGTCATCAGCACCAGCAGGCCGAAGGTGGGCAGGGCGCGCCCTGCGACGGCGATGAAGGCGAGGGCGTTGCCTCCGCGCCCGTAGTGGCCGGTGACCAGGCCGACCGGCAGGGCGATCAGGGCGGCGATGCCGAGCGCCTGGAGGGTGTACTGGACGTGCTCGCCCACGCGGGTGGGGATGCCGTCGTAGCCCTGCCAGTGCGCGCTGTCGCGGAAGAAGTCAGTGATGAAGTTGAGCAGGTTCACCGGGCTGCGTCCTCCAGGGCTGCGGCGGCCGGGTCGGGCCGGTCGGCCTTCGGTGTGGTGCGCGCCCGGCGCGGCATCCAGGGCGTCAGCAGCAGGCGTACGGCCACCAGCAGACCGTCGGCGAGGATCGCCAGGACGGCCATGGTGAGCACGGCGTTCAGCGCGAGCTCGGGCCGGTTGTAGATGTTGGCGTCGTTGATCAGATTGCCGAGCGCACCCTGGTTGCCGATCAGGGCGCCGACGCTGACGAGGCTGATGCTGGACACCGTCGCCACCCGCAGCCCGGCGATGATCGCGGGCACGGCGATCGGCAACTGCACCTGGACGTAACGGCGTACGGGACCGAAGCCCATGGCCGTCGCGGCGGCGAGGGTCTCCTGCGGGACCGAGCGGACGCCGTCGACGATCGCCGGGACCAGGACGACGAGGCTGTATACGGTGAGCGGGATCATCACCGTGAGCTCGGTCTGGCCGGTGTAGTCGATGAGGAGCACGAAGAAGGCCAGCGAGGGGATGGCGTACAGCACGGTCGTCACCCACAGCACCGGCGGGTACAGCCAGCGGAACCGCACGCACAGCTGGGCCAGCGGCAGCGAGACCACAAGTCCGGCCAGCACCGGCAGCAGGGCCTCGCGCAGATGCAGCCCGATCAGCCCGAGCCAGCTGGCCTGGAGGTCGCTGGGTATGTCGAAGAAGCGGTCCCAGTTCATCCGGCGACCTTCACGTCCGTACGGCCCTCGGGACGTCCGTCGTCCCCGCGTCCCTCGGCGTGCGCGCCGCGGATGGCCTCGCCGATGCTCTGCTGCGAGACGACTCCGGCGGCCCGGCCGTCGGCGTCCACGGCGACGGCCCATCCGGTGGGCGAGAGCACGGCACAGTCGAGGGCGGCCCGCAGTGAGTCCGTACCGGCGACGAACGGCCGCCCGTACGACAGCAGTCGGCCCGTCTCGATCCGGCCCGCGGCCAGTTCCCGCGGCTCGCTCCAGCCGAGGGGCTTGCCGTCCGGGTCGGTGACGAGGAGATAGGGGAGGTCGGCCGCGCTCGCGCCGGCTATCTGCTCCGCGGTGGCGTCGACGGCGACGATCGGCCCGGTCAGCAACTCCAGTCCGGCGGAGGGGAAGAAGGACAGCCGCCGGATGCCGCGGTCGGCGCCGAGGAAGTCCTCCACGAAAGCGTCCGCGGGGTGGGAGAGCAGCTCGGCGGGCGGGGCGAACTGGGCGAGATGGCCGCCGGTGCGCATCACGGCGACCATCGTGCCGAGCTTGACGGCCTCGTCGATGTCATGGGTGACGAAGACGATGGTCTTGCCCAACTCCTCCTGGATGCGCAGGAGTTCGTCCTGGAGTCCCTTGCGGACCACGGGGTCGACGGCCGAGAACGGCTCGTCCATCAGCAGCACCGGCGGATCCGCCGCGAGCGCCCGCGCCACGCCGACGCGCTGCTGCTGACCGCCGGAGAGCTGGTACGGGTACCGCTTGGCGAGCGCCCCGTCGAGGCCCACCCGCTCCATCAGCTCCCGTGCCCGCGCCCGCGACTTCTCCTTGCCCCAGCCCAGCATCCTGGGCACGGTGGCGATGTTGTCGAGGATCGTGCGGTGCTGGAAGAGACCGGCGTTCTGGATGACGTACCCCATGGACCGGCGCAGGGTGTTGACCGGCTGCTGCTGGATGTCCACGCCGTCGAGGAGGATCGTGCCCTCGCTGGGCTCGACCATCCGGTTGATCATCCGCAACGTGGTCGTCTTCCCACAGCCCGAGGGCCCCACGAGAACGGTGATGGAGCGGTCGGGTATCTCCAACGAGAGTTGGTCGACCGCCACCGTGCCGTCCGGGTACCGCTTGGTGACTGAATCTATCCGTATCAAAACGCCGAATACCCTTCGGGTCTGGCAGATTTTGCCCGCTTTCGACCACGGGCCCGGGCCATTGACGCCCGAGTCTAGACCGCTTGTGTTGCGGGCCTCCTGCCGGTGTGTGACACGTGTACCCGGACCGACCTGTGCGTCCGTCGCTTCTCAGCCGGTCCTCAGGGCGGCGAACGAACGCCCGTCCGCCGTCCACAGTTCGGCGACCCGCCATCCGGCGCGTTCCGCGTACCGCAGCAGGGCGGCGGTGCCGAGGCGGGCCCAGGGGAAGGGGGCGCCGGTGGTGCCGTGGGCGTCGGTGACGTGGACCCGGACGCGCTCGTCGAGGTCCGGGTCGGGCGCGGTCTCGACGATCAACAGGCCGCCGGGGGCGAGGAGTTGGGCCACCCGGTCGAGCAGGGCCGCCGGGTCGCCGCCGATGCCGACGTTGCCGTCGATCAGCAGCGCGGTGCCCCAGCGGCCCTCGCCGGGGAGCGGTTCGAACACGGAGCGGCGCAGCGCCGGTCCCCCGAGCCGCTGGGTGCGGGCCACGGCCGCCGCGCTGACGTCGACGCCGAGCACCCGCCGCCCCTGCCGGCCGAGCTCCGCCACGAGCCGCCCCGGCCCGCACCCGACGTCGAGCACCACGCCCTCGCATCGCCGCAGCACCTCCAGATCGGCGGCGTCGGCGTCCGCGCACCAGCGCTCCACGTCCAGCGGCAGCAGCCAGCCGTCGGTCCGGCGCAGGAACAGGGGGCCCCGGCCGGTGCGCAGGGCGTGGGAGTAGGGGTCGGCGGACCAGGTGCGGTCGGTCGAGGGGTGGGTGTCCGAGAGGCGAAGACCGGTGCTGTCCGCTCCCGGTGACCGGCCGCCGGAGTCGACCGGGCCCGCCTGGCGGGCGATCCGTGCCGTCGTCATCTCCCGCAGCCCGCTCATCGTTCCGCCGCCGGGGCGAGGCGCGCCAGGGCCCGCGCGAAGCGTCCGCCCGGTGCCGCATCGGCGACCAGGTCGGCGTCGTACGCCGTGTCGACGTCCCGCAGCCGGGGCAGCTCCCGCACCCGCAGGTCCGCGAGCCGGGCTCGCTGTGCGGCGCCGGTCCGTGCCGTCGACATCGGGACGCCACGCAGCCGTGCCGGGTCTGGTTCGGCCAGGCCCAGCGCCCAGAAGCCGCCGTCCTCGGCGGGGCCGAAGCAGGCGTCGCACCCGGTCCAGTCCACCGTCAGCAGCTCCGGTGTCACCTGCGGGGTGTCCATGCCGATGAGCAGGGTCGGGCCGGCGCAGCGCGCGAACGCCTCGGCCAGCCGTTCGTCGAGGCCGCCCGCGCACTGCGGTACGACCTCGAAGCCGGGCGGCAGCCAGGGCCCGGGCGTGCCCTCCAGCACCAGCACCCGGCGCCGTGCGGGTGTCCGCGCCACGGCGTCCAGGGTGTCCGCGAGGGACGCCTCGGCGAGCGCGGCCGCCTCCTCGGGCGTGAAGGGCGGCGTCAGTCTGGTCTTCACCCGGCCCGGACGGGGCTCCTTGGCGATGACTAGGAGCGTGGTCACGGGCGGGTTCCCTTCCGCGCGGGGGTGACCGGCCGGGCACCGGGGCTGTCGGTGAGCGCGGGTTCGCGGCGGTCGGCGCCGCCCCCGTCCTCAGCCAGCACCCGACTCATGTCCCGCACCGCCTGCCAGGTCCCCCGCCAGGTGCCCGTCACCTTCGACGCGCCCGTGCGTGGCAGATACGGCACCTCGTACTCGGCGATGCGCCAGCCGGCGTCGGCGGCGCGGACGACCATCTGGAGCGGGTAGCCGCTGCGCCGGTCCGTCAGTTCGAGGGCGAGCAGGGCCTCGCGGCGGGCGGCGCGCAGGGGGCCGATGTCGTGCAGGCGCAGACCGGTGCGGCGGCGGAGAAGCCGGGTCAGGGCGAGATTGCCGGCGCGGGCGTGCGGCGGCCATGCGGCACGGGTGCCGGGGCGGCGCCGGCCCAGGACCAGGTCGGCCTCGTCCGCGGCGATCCGCCGCACGAAGGGCACCAGGTCGCCCGGGTCGAGCGTGGCGTCGCAGTCGCAGAAGCAGACGATGTCGGCCGTCGCGGCGGTCAGCCCCGCATGGCAGGCGGCGCCGAAACCGCGCCGCTCCTCATGGACGACGGTCGCGCCGAGCGCCCTTGCGACGGCGGCCGAACCGTCCGTGGAGCCGTTGTCCACCACCAGTGCCCGCCAGCCGGGCGGGATGCGTTCCAGCACCCAGGGAAGTGCCTCGGCCTCGTCGAGACAGGGGAGCACGACGTCGACGGACGCCGTGAGCGGTGCGTTCGTATCTGCGGATGGGGTCGTCACGGCTTTCACCCTACGAGCGGGAAACAGACATATCGGGCAGTGGCTCCTTACGAAACGAGGACGTCGGGAGCCGGCGGCCGCATACGCGCGCGCGGGGTGCGAGGCTGGCGGCATGGAGCAGCAGCAACAGCCGTACCCACAGGCCGGCACCCGGGTCCTGGTCGTCGACGACGACCCCACGGTCGCGGAGGTCGTCTCCGGATACCTCGACCGCGCCGGTTACGTCGTGGACCGGGCCGGCGACGGCCCCGACGCCCTCGCCCGAGCCGCCGCGCACCGGCCGGACCTCGTCGTCCTGGACCTGATGCTGCCCGGCATGGACGGCCTGGAGGTGTGCCGCCGGATCCGCGGTGACGCCCCCGTCCCGGTCATCATGCTCACCGCGCGCGGCGACGAGGACGACCGCATCCTCGGTCTGGAGGTCGGCGCCGACGACTACGTCACCAAGCCCTTCAGCCCCCGCGAACTCGTTCTGCGCGTCCAGTCGGTGCTGCGCCGCACCCTGCCCGCTCGCGCGGGGGGCGCCCCCGCGGCCCAGTCGGCGGGCACACTCCGCGCGGCCGGGCTCTCGGTCGACCCGGCGGCCCGCCGCGCCCTCAAGGGCGACGCCGAACTCGCCCTCACCATCCGTGAGTTCGACCTCCTCGCCTTCTTCCTGCGCCACCCCGGCCGGGTCTTCAGCCGTGAGGACCTGATGCGGGAGGTGTGGGGCTGGGACTTCGGCGACCTGTCGACCGTCACGGTCCATGTCCGCCGGCTGCGCGGAAAGGTCGAGGACGACGCGGCCAGGCCACGGCTGATCCAGACCGTGTGGGGCGTGGGCTACCGCTTCGACACCCCCGGCCCCTCCCCCGACCCGGAGGCCTGACCGTGCGCGACACCCTCCTCATCGCCCTCTTCGCCTTCCTGGGCGCGGCCGCGGCCGGCGTGCTCGGCGCGTGCGCGCTGCGCCTGGTCCGGCGCCGCTCGCTGATCGCGCACCTCACCGTGGTCGCCGGCGTCGGTGTCACCGCGATGCTCGCGGGCACACTCGCGGTGGCCCAGGCGATGTTCCTGTCCGGGCACGACCTGACCGTCGTCACGACCGTCGTCGCCATGGCCGCCGTGGTCTCCCTGGCCACCGCCCTGCTGCTCGGCCGCTGGGTCGTCGCCCGCAGCCACGCCCTCGCGCTCGCCGCCCGCTCCTTCGGCGACGGCGGTGGCTTCACCTCGCCCGACGGCCCCGCCACCGCCGAACTCGCGGCACTCAGCCGCGAGTTGGAGGCGACCAGCGTGAGACTCGCCGAGTCCCGCGAGCGCGAGCGGGCCCTGGAGACCTCCCGGCGCGAACTCGTCGCCTGGATCTCCCACGATCTGCGCACCCCCCTGGCCGGCCTGCGCGCGATGGCGGAGGCCCTGGAGGACGGGGTGGCCGCCGACCCCGACCGCTACCTCAAGCAGATCCGTATGGAGGTCGAGCGCCTCAACGGCATGGTCAGCGACCTGTTCGAGCTCTCCCGCATACACGCCGGCACCCTCACGCTCTCGCTCGCCCGGATGTCCCTGTACGACCTCGTCGGCGACGCCCTCTCGGGAGCGGACGCGCTGGCCCGCGAGCACGGTGTCCGGCTGGTCGGCGAACGGGTCGAGGGCGTGCCGGTGGAGGTGGACGGCAAGGAGATGAGCCGGGTCCTGGGCAATCTGCTGGTCAACGCCATCCGGCGGACCCCGGCCGACGGCACGGTGGCCATCGCCGCCGAACGCTCGCCCGACGGTGTGGTGCTGTCCGTGACCGACAGCTGCGGCGGCATTCCCGAGGAGGACCTGCCCCGCGTCTTCGACACCGGCTGGCGCGGTACGCACGCCCGTACGCCCCCGGCGGGCGCCGGGCTCGGTCTCGCCATCGTGCGGGGCATCGTGGAGGCGCACCAGGGGCGGGCCAGCGTGCGGAACGTTCCCGGCGGCTGCCGGTTCGAGGTGGTGCTGCCCGCCGCCGCTTCCTGAATGCGGGCAGCACCACCGGTCCTGGGCAGGCTACGCCGAGCGCATACCCGCTTCGGCGAACTCCCGCATTCCCTCCGCGAAGCCCACCTGCGCCTTCCAACCGAGCTCCGCCCGCAGCCGGTTCGAGTCGGCCGTGATGTGCCGTACGTCGCCGAGCCGGAACTCACCGGTCACCACAGGTTCGGGGCCGCCGTACGCCGCCGCGAGCGCCTGGGCCATCTCGCCGACGGTGTGCGGGTCGCCGCTGCCGGTGTTGTACGCCGTGAGCGCGCCCTCCGCCACGGCCGTCGAACTCGCCTCCAGGGCGGCCACGTTGGCGGCGGCCACGTCCCGTACATGGACGAAGTCCCGCCGCTGACGCCCGTCCTCGAAGACCCGCGGCGCCTCTCCGCGCGCGAGGGCCGAGCGGAAGAAGGAGGCGACGCCGGCGTAGGGGGTGTCGCGGGGCATGCCGGGGCCGTACACGTTGTGGTAGCGCAGCGACACCGCGGTGCCGCCGGTCGCGCGTGCCCACGCCGCCGCGAGGTGTTCCTGGGCGAGCTTGGTCGTGGCGTACACGTTGCGCGGATCGGCCGGGGCGTCCTCCCCGACCAGTCCGGGCGCGAGGTCGGCGCCGCACACCGGACAGGGCGGCTCGAACCGGCCCGCCTCCAGATCGGCTACGGCACGCGGGCCCGGCCGTACGACACCGTGCCGTTCGCACTCGTAGCGTCCCTCCCCGTACACCACCATCGACCCGGCCAGCGCCAGCCGCCGTACGCCCGTCTCCGCCATGGCGGTGAGCAGCACGGCGGTACCGAGGTCGTTGCGGGAGACGTACTCCGTGGCGTCGGAGAAACCTGTGCCGAGTCCGACCATCGCGGCCTGGTGGCACACGGCGTCGACGCCGGTCAGGGCGTGGCGGACGGCGGCGGCGTCCCGCACGTCCGAGCCGGGGTCGGTACGGACGTCGTACACGACGGGCTCGTGCCCGTGCGCCACGAGCGCCTCGACGACCTGGGATCCGATGAAGCCGGCACCGCCGGTGACCAGTACGCGCATACGCTCACGCTAGGGCGGCGAGGGGTGTTCTTGACGCTCGCCACCCGCCACGTCACGGGTTCGTAAGGGCTCCGACCGTCAGCGGAACCGTCACCGTGAACACCGTCGCCCCCGGCTCGCTCGTCAGGTCGATCCGGCCGCCGTGGGCCCGGACCAGGGACTGCGCGACCGCCAGTCCCAGCCCGCTGCCGCCCCGGTCCCGGCTGCGGGCCTTGTCGACGCGGTAGAAGCGGTCGAAGACGCGCTCCCGGTCGGCGGGCGGGATGCCGGGGCCGGCGTCGGCGATCCGGACCAGGGCCGTGCCGCCCGCGACCGACACCGCCACGGACACCGGGGTGCCGGCCGGGGTGTGCACCGCCGCGTTGGTCAGGAGGTTGTCGAGGACCTGGCGGATGCGCTGGGGGTCCAGACGCAGTTTCAGGGAGCCGGGCCCGGGGGCCACCGTCAGGGGGTGGTCGCCGTGCGTGACCCGGAACGCGTCCGCCGCCTGCTCGACGAGCTCCACCAGGTCCGCCTCCTGCGGCCGCAGCGGCGTCTCGACCTCGGCGGCGTCCAGCCGGGCGAGCAGCAGCAGGTCGTCGAGGAGGAACCCCATGCGCGCGGCCTCGGCGCGCAGCCGGGCCAGATGCCTGTCGCGTTCCTCGGGGGCGTTGGCGGCGGCGTACTGGAAGAGGTCCGCGTAGCCGCGTACCGACATCAGCGGCGTCCGCAGCTCGTGCGAGGCGTCGGCCACGAAGCGGCGCAGCCGCTGTTCCGCCTCCGCGCGTACCGCGAGGGAGTCGTCGATGTGCTCCAGCATCGTGTTGAACGCGGTGCGCAGCTCCTCCACCTCGGGCCCGCCGCCGCGCACGTCGTGCCGTATGGGCAGCCGCCCCGAGTCGGTCAGGTCGTGCGAGGTGATACCGCGGGCGGTGTGCGCCATGTCGCTGAGCGGCTTCAGGCCCCGCCGCAGCATCCCCCGCCCCAACACCACGAGGGCCAGCAGCGCCAGCCCGAAGGTGACGGCCTGGATGGTGATCAGCTGGCCGACGGTGTCCTCGATGTCCTCCATGGGCGCCGCGCTGACCAGCACCACACCGGGCTCGACCTCGCAGGCCCGCAGCCGGTACTCGCCCTTGCCCTTCAGGTGCTCGGTGCGCAGGACCTCGGTGTCCGCGCCGGCCTGCTGCCGGGCCAGGGAGGTGAAGTCGTCGACGTCGGCCGGCAGATCGGCGGGGTCCTCGGGCCTGCGCAGCACGGGCTTGCCGTCGGCCACGTCGTACACGGCGTAGAACCAGCTGTAGTACTTCTTGCCGGAGAGCGTGCCGTAGTCCGCGATGGACCTGGACTGGGCGATCTGGCCCTGCGCCAGCTGTGTGTCGAGCTGGGCGGACAGATAGTCGCGCATATACGTCGTCAGCGCGGTGCCCACGACCGCGAACACCACCAGCGACAGCACCCCGAGGCCCAGCGCCAGCCGGGTCCCGAGCCGCATCCCGCGATACGCCCGCCGCAGCCGCCCGATCACTCGGCGGCCTGCCGGATCACGTACCCGAAGCCGCGCACGGTGTGGATCAAGGGGGCGCCGCTGTCGTCGAGCTTGCGGCGCAGCCTGCTGACGACCAGCTCGACGACGTTCGAGCGGCCACCGAAGCCGTACTCCCAGACATGGTCGAGGATCTGCGCCTTGGTGAGGACGGTCGGCGACTTGCGCATCAGATAGCGCAGCACCTCGTACTCGGTGGGCGTGAGCGTGAGCAGCTTGTCGCCGCGGCGGACCTCGCGGGTGTCCTCGTCCATCGTCAGGTCCGCCACCCGAAGGACGGAACGCTGGAAGCCGGGCCCGGCGCTGCGCCGCAGCACGGTCCGCAGCCGGGCCATCAGCTCCTCCACGGCGAACGGTTTGACCAGGTAGTCGTCGCCGCCGCGGGTCAGCCCGGCCACCCGGTCGGCGACCCCGTCCCGGGCGGTGAGGAACACCACGGGCACCATCGCCCCGGCGGCACGCAGCCGGTCCAGGACGCCGAAGCCGTCCAGGTCGGGCAGCATCAGATCCAGCACCACGATGTCCGGATGGAACTCGGCGGCCAGCCGCAGCGCCTCCTCGCCGGAGTTCGCGGTGACCGCGTCCCAGCCCTCGTAGCGAGCGACCGTCGCGACGAGGTCGGCGATGGGCGGGTCGTCGTCCACGACGAGCAGGCGTACTTTCTCCACGCGTTCATACTGCGGCACCCGGCGCCGGTCCCATGAGCCGGGTGCGGGCCCACGACCACATCGATAACCAGTTGAAAGAAGTACGACAGCTTTTCGACAGCTCTCGCCGGACAAGCTCAAAAGCCACAGACGAGATCAAGGAGCTGTCGCCGTGACGACCGTCCAATCGCCCCCTGCGCCCCCCACGGCGATACGCCCCAGGGTGGTGGCGCGCACGGGTCTGTACGCCGTGCTGGCCGCGAACGTGGCCGTGGTGCTCTACTTCTTCTTCGCCGCCGGCTTCGCCTCGAACGCGCTCATCGTGATCGGCCGCCTGGCCGGCCTGTTCGGCGCGCTGCTCATGGCCTTCCAGCTGCTGCTGGTGGCCCGACTGCCCTGGCTCGACCGCCGGATCGGCATGGACCGGCTGACGTCCTGGCACCGGTGGACCGGCTTCAGCGTCCTGTGGGCCCTGCTCGCGCACGCCGTCTTCATCGTCTTCGGCTACGCCGAGTCGTCCTCGCTGGACCCGGTGAACCAGCTGATCGACCTCGCCGAGACGGTCGAGGGCGTGCTGCGCGCCGTTGTCGCGCTGGGGATCATCATCGTGATCGGTGTCGTCTCGGCCCGGTTCGCGCGGCGCCGGCTGGCGTACGAGACGTGGCACTTCATCCATCTGTACACCTACGTCGCGGTGGTCCTGGCGTTCACGCACCAGGTCGCCGTCGGTACGTCCTTCACCTCCTCCTCCGCCGCCACGGCGTACTGGTACGGCGTGTGGGGAGTCGCCCTGGCCTCGGTGTTCGTCGGCCGTCTCGTCCTCCCCCTCTGGCGGAACTGGCGCCACCAGTTCCGTGTCTCGGCGGTGGTGCCCGAGTCCCACAACGTCGTCTCGATCTACGTCACCGGCCGCGACCTGGACAAGCTGCCCGCGCGGGCCGGCCAGTTCTTCCTGTGGCGGTTCCTGACGAAGGACCGCTGGTGGCAGGCGAACCCGTTCTCCCTGTCGGCGGCCCCCGACGGAAGGGGGCTGCGGCTGACCGCCAAGGCGGCCGGCGACGGCTCGGCGGCGCTGCGGCACCTCAAGGTCGGCACGCGCGTCTTCGCCGAGGGCCCGTACGGCGCCTTCACCGCGCTGCACCGCAGCCGGCCGGAGGCCGTGCTGATCGCGGGCGGCGTCGGGGTCACGCCGATCCGGGCGCTGCTGGAGGAACTGCACGGCCATGCCGTCGTGATCTACCGGGTCGCCTCGGACCAGGATGCGGTCCTGTACGGCGAGCTGGTCGAGCTCGCCCACGCGAAGGGCGCCGAGCTGCACCTGGTGACCGGCCCGGTCACGCCGGACAAGCTGGCCCCGGCGGAGCTGGAACGGCTGGTCCCCGACATCACGAACAGGGACGTCTTCCTCTGCGGCCCGCCGCCCATGATGAACGCGGTGATCGGCAGCCTGCGCGAGCTGGGCGTGCCCAAGGAGCAGGTCCACTTCGAGCGTTTCAGCCTGGCCGGCTGAAAGGGACGGGAAAGACATCATGAAGCGGGCAATACCTGTCCTGGTCCTCAGCATCGCGGGCCTGATCCCGGTCTGGCGCTACGAGCCGTCCCTCGGCACGGCCACCACGGAGACCGCCTCGCCTGCCTCGACGCCTTCGGCATCGGCCCCCGCGGGGGCATCCGGCAGCACCGTGGTCAAGGGCTCAACCGTGCAGACCGACAAGGGCCCGGTGCAGGTGCAGGTGACCTTCACGGGCACCAAGATCACGGCCGTGAAGATGCTCCAACAGCCGAACCACCCGCAGACGACGGCAGCGGTCCCGAAGCTCGTCGCGGAAACGCTTCAGGCCCAGAGCGCGGACATCGACACCGTCTCCGGCGCGACGATCACCAGCGACGGCTACAGGCAATCGTTGCAGGCGGCCATCGACGCGAACGCGGACTCGGCCGACTCGGCGGCCTCGTCCTCCGCCGCCTCGCAGTCTCAGACGGTCGACGGCTCGGCGGTGAACACCGACAAGGGCACCGTGCAGGTCCAGGTGACCTTCGAGGGCGACAAGATCGCCTCGGTGAAGATGCTCCAGCAGCCGAACCACCCCCAGACGACGGCGGCAGTCCCGAAGCTCGTCGCGGAAACGCTTCAGGCCCAGAGCGCGGACATCGACACCGTCTCCGGCGCGACGATCACCAGCGACGGCTACAGGGAATCGTTGCAGGCCGCGATCGACGCGAAGGGCTGATCATGCACCGAGTCGAACACGTCATGGGGTTCCCGGTCTCGCTGCGGGTCGACGACGAGCACGTGTGTGCCGAGTCCGCGGACGCCGTGTTCGCGTGGCTGCGTGAGGTCGACGCCCGGTTCAGCCCGTTCAAGGCGGACAGCGAGGTGTGCCGACTGGACCGGGGCGAGATCGCGCAGGCGGACGTCAGCACGGACCTCGCCGAAGTGCTGGGGCTGTGCGAGGAGTACCGGATCGCCACCGGCGGCGCCTTCGACGTACGGCTGCCCGGACGTGGCCTCGACCCGTGCGCGGTGGTGAAGGGCTGGTCCGTGCAGCGGGCGGCCGAGCTGTTGCGGGCGGCGGGTTCGAGGCGTTTCGTGCTCAACGCCGGCGGTGACGTGGTCGCCGCCGGCGGGCCCTGGCGGGTGGGGGTACGGCACCCCGAACAGGCCGACAAGCTGTGCACGGTGGCCGAACTGACCGACGGGGCGATCGCGACGTCCGCCCGTTACGAGCGCGGCGACCACATCATCGACGGCCGCACGGGGCGTCCGGCGACGGGTCTGCTCTCGTTGAGCGTGGTGGCGTCCTCCCTGACCGTCGCGGACACGGTTGCGACGGCCGCGTTCGCGGTGGGCAGAGAGGGAGTCGGGTGGGCCGCGTCCCGGGCGGGCTGCGAGGTGTTCGCCGTGGACGCCGAGCGGCGGGTGTTCCGTACGGAGGGCTTTCCGGTGGCGTCGACGCAGGCCCGGGCGGCGTGACGGGTCAGATACGCGGCAGATGACAGCGGGTCAGATGCGGGGCCGATGACGGCCCAGACGGGTCAGATGCGGGGAAGGTGACGGCTCAAGAGGTCGCGCAGCCGCTCCGCGTCCTGCTCGGACCGCAGCCCTCGCTTGGGCAGGAACTCCACGAGCAGGATGTTCGGGTCCCGGCTGAGCAGGACCACGTGGTCGCGGGCCTCGCGGTAACCGCAGAAAATGGACCAGCGCTGGACGAGGGTCGTGTGCACGGTCTCGGTCGCGATCCCCGTCCCGCTCACGGTCGTCCGGTACTCGCCCTGCCAGGAGACGGTGCGCAGCACGTGGTGGGCCTGGAGGCGGGGGATCGACCAGATCATGGCGGCGCAGAAGAGGGCGAGCACCCCTGACACCGCAGAGCCGTTCGATGCGGTCATCGCCAGTACGGCGGCTGTCCCGAACAGCCCGGTGAGGCCCCAGCGGACCAGAAACAGACCCCGACGGCGCTCACGCACCAGGATGCCCGCGAGAATGTCGGCGCGTGTCGGCCGGTAGACCAGTTCGACCGTGTCCATCACTTCAACCCCTCCGGCAGTGAGACGGTCCCGTTGTACGTCCCCGAGGTCCGCTCGGTCACATCCTGCTCGTACCGGATGTGCTGCCCGTCGTAAGGGATCCGGAAGGTGCACTTGAAGGTGTGCCCGGTGATCCGGTACGTGGCGGCGTCGAGGACGAGCGTCTCCTCGATGCCGCCGACGCTGATCCCGCTCTCGGGCGCGGCGACCCCGGCCGCGCGCAACTGCCGCAGGGTCGGGGCGAGTTCGCGAAGGGCCTTTCGTACGACGCCACGAGCCCGAACTCCGGTCAGCGGGGCGGAAGTCGTGCGGGCGCGCAGTTCGACGCGGCCGTCCGGCGTGGCGAGGGTGACCTCGTCGCCGTACCGCCGGAACGCGTCGAGTGCGGCGAGGGGGTCCTCCACCCGGTCCGCGAACTCCGGGGCGGTGACGGGCCCCTGTTCCCATGCCTCGGTGCCCTTCTTGACGTAAGCGGTCCCGTCGGCGACGTAGATCTCCTCGGGCTTGCTCACGCCCTTGCTCAAGGTGGCGCCGGTGGAGTGCAGGGCCCAGCGGTCGCCCGTTGTCCGGCGCACGGTGGCCGTGTAGGTCGCGGCGCTCTCCTGGCCGGGCAGGACCAGAGCCTCACGGCCCCGCACCGAGAACGTCCACCCCTTCTGCCCGGCCATCGCCTCCTCGGCGCGGGCGAGGAACTCGGCGGCGGTGCGCGGCGGTTCGGGCTCGGCGGGGGCGGCCTGGGTGCGCTGGGCGGTGGTCTGTGCGGACCCCGCGGGCTTCCCCTCGTCCACGGAGGCCGCACAGCCGGTCAGCACGGCGGCGAACAGCACCGCCGTCGCGGCAGAGATCCTTCTCATGCGACGACTCTCCCGACCCGACCGTGCAGCGTCAGATAGAAGGTCTGCAGGGATTCTCCGGGTCCGCCGAGTTCGAAGCGGTTGCGGACCCTTCCGAGCGGGTTCCAGACCCGTCCGTCCGGCATCCGCACCCCCACCGGCTGCCCGAAGTAGTCGCGCTGGTCGGCGTCGAAGTCCACCCACACAGCGCCCGCGCGACGCACGAGCACCTCACCGACGTAGGCACCGAGCCCGAACAGCGTGTCCCGCACCTGCTCGCGTCCGGTACCGCCTTTGCGCAGCCCGTCGATCAGGAAGTCCACGACGCGCAGGCTGGCCACGGAGTAGTCCAGCGGCAACCGGTTGCGGGCGGTGACGCGGGCGACGAACTCCGCCGCACACGACCGCATGTTCCTGGTGCCCGTGCCACGCCCGTCCTGCGGACTCATGGGACCCCCACCCCTCTGCTCGATCAGCCGGGAGACCTGCTTCCGGTACTCCCGATCGATCAAGCGGATGTCGCCTCACGAACATCACGGGTCACTGGCGTGACGATTCGCACACACGTAAGTCACAGCAGATGCACAACCTTTGAGGCGTTGGTACGTCGGCGGCGACGGGACGGTTGGTTCGCGCGCCCGGGTTTGCGGGGAAGGCTTCAGCGTCTTCGCCGTCGACGCCAACTGGCCGGAGTCGCGGCAGGTCATGGGGCACGGCTACGACGAGGCCACCGGCGACATCTATGTGCGCCTGTGGTTCGGCTCCCAGTACTACGACCCGCAGGTCGAGCATGTCACGGTCTTCAGCGCCTCCTCCGGCAACGCAGAGGCCGTCGAGACCTTGGAGCGGGCCTTGGAGATGTACTACCACCCCGGCGACGAATACCCGGCCGGCCTGCCGACCTCCGAACCCGTCACCATCACCACGGACGGGAAGCCCATGACGTTCGAACTCTGGCGCAACAGCAGCGACCGTTGCTGGGTCGCACGGGGACGGGTCGAGAGCACGGAACTGGTCCTGTCCGGCTTCGAGACCGAACCCAGCGAGCTCAGCCTGGTCCGGGTGAGCGACCTGACCTCGTTCTCGAACCCGTTCGGGCCTCTCGAGTAACTGCACTGAGGGCTGCCGATGTGGTCAGTCGCCGTCCGATTCAGGGCTTTCGTAGCTCTGGAACCAGTGGACGTCGAAGTAACGGGCGGTCGAGAAGGGGTGGTGCGGGTCTGTGAGCATGCGATGAATGAACTCGGCGGTCGAGCCGTCGAACCGCTGCCAGGAGTCGGGGACCTCCTCCGACATGACGACGGGCCACTTGTCCGGGTCGGAGCCCTCGGTAAGCCAGTAGAACCGGTCGGCCTGCTCGGAGCCGGCCCACTCGAGCAACCCCCCGGGAGCCGGGAAAAGGTCGTACGGCTCCCACAGGTCGTTACCGCGCACCCGCGACCACTCGGCAAGCCACTCGGCGTGCCGGACGATGTCGGCGCTCTTGGACGGGGCATCGGGTACGGAGAGCTGGAGGAAGCCGTCGAACGCGCCATGGCCGAAGAACTCGACCAACCGCTTGTAGTCGTTGGGCAGTGCGCTCCCCAGCCGGTCCTCAACCGCAGCCCAGTCGAACGTACGGGCCAGGTCCGATTCCCACCCGGTGACCGCGACGACGCGGTCCACCCAGGAGGCATCCTCCGGCAGCACGTCCACCGCCGGATCGAGCCGCTCGGCGACGACCACGACGGGCCTCATGCCCTCGCTGGTCCGCATCGCACCGCAGCCGATCCATCGGCCGGCGTACGCCCACGCCCGCATCTCGACCAGCCGCTCGCCGAATGGGACGAGGAGCGGCAGCCCTGTCCTCTCGGTCACCGCCGGATCGACGTGCCCGCCCATGACGAGAGCGCGTGGCTGCCCGTACCGGCCGCTGAGACCCTCGGTCAGCGCGGACGATCCGACCTCGCCGGAAGCCGCCAGGCACACATGCCCTGCCGGGTGCCCCGCCTCGCGGCACTCCAAGGTTCCCGTCCCAGGCCGGAGCAAGCCGTTGACAGCTGCGAGCAGTTCCTCTTCATTCATGACAGACAGTGAAACGCACGCCTCTGACATCGGGACTCATGGCCGGGTGTGGGCCGGGCCGCAGCCCGACCCGGCCCACACCGGTCACATCAGCCGAAGGACATGCCCGCGAAGGGATCAGGTCCACCGGTCCACGGATCCAGGCCTTGCTCGATGCGGCGCCGCTCCTCGGCCTCGTTGAGATAGAGGGCCGAGCCCGCACCCCAGAAGGACTCGTCCCCGAGCGGGCAGTCGTCGAATTCCGCTTGAATGACACGGACGAGGAACTCGACCACGCCACAGTCGTAGCGACGCCACAGGTTGTCGTTCCGGTTGTAGACGAGCAGCGGCCAGGTGTCCGGATCCTCTGCCGAGGCGTCCCAGCACAGAATGTCGGCCCTCGGCGTTGGCCGTCTCGTGGATCATGCCGCCGTAGGGCGAGGCAGGGGGTTCGTGCCTGTTCTCGGGTGCGACGATCCCCAGGCAGTCCTCGACTCCACCCGCACCGTAGAAGTCGATCAACCGGCGGTAGTCGGACGGGAAGCTCCTCCCCCACGACTGTTCCACGCGGCCCCAGTCCACCGAAGTGCCGCTCTCGGCCGTGCGGGGCATGAGGCGCTGAAGGTCGTCCCACGCCGACATGCTGTTGCCCCTTTTCTGCTGTGCCCGATCCGGTCATGGCATCTCTCCGGTGGGAATTTGCCGCCCGGTGTTCTGGTCGTTGAACATGCCCAGGTTCCGGCGGTTCAACAATGCGTTGGAAGCGAAGGCCTCGATCTGGACGCCGGTGGATCCGTGCGGGTTCGTCCCGTAGGCGGATATCCGGAATCCGGTGGGCACGGTCCGGCGTCCACTGTACGTGGGGTCGCCTGATAGGGGACACAAGTCGTCCTCTTCGCGAGCCCCGTGCATTGCGGTGCGGAAACAGAAGCCGCTGCTCGGTAGCGGGAGGAGTGGTGCCATGAGTTGCCCGGTCGATAGGTGGCGAAGGCTCGCCAGGAATGCCCTGGCGAGCCTTCGCTGTGTTCGTTGCCGGTACTAGCCGCTAGGGCTGTGGCAGCTCATTGAAGAAGGGTCGGTCGGGCGCGAAGTTTCGTGAGCAGACGGTCAGTTCCTCGCCCTTCAGGTACGCCAGCATCCACTCGTTGAATGTCATCGCGTACTCGTAGTACCCGGATTCGTCGTGCTCGATGACCCCGATGCCCCATTGCTCCGAGGAATCTCGCGGCACTCTGAAGTAGACCGCCTCTCCCGAGGCAGAATTCCCCCAGGGGAAGAGCTCGCCCGGACCGGTGCCGAGGGGATGCGGAGGCAGGTCCTCCTCTGCGAAGTCGGCCCAATTATCCGGTTCTTCCCTGATCGCCTCACCCAGGTTGTACCAGACCGTCGCGGGGTGGAACACGGTCAGCTGATTGTTGATCAGCACCGGCCCGTAGGCGTCCACGAACTTCCGGTAGTCCTGCGGGAACCGGATGCCGAGATCCCGCTCGAGGCTGGACCACGGCTCCGGATCGGTCCACAGGAAACGCGGCTCGCCGAGCAGTTCCCGCAGGTCGTCGAAAGTAGCCGTCACGTGCACGTCGTACCTCCCTTCGCCGGCTGATTGATGACGGTGCAGTACACCGGATCCGACCCGAGGTCGTATACGGGACGCCGGAGTTGGCGTTCCCGTAGATCGGCGTGACGCTGATGGCAGAGCGTGCCGTCCGGACGCAGGAGCGTCCATGCGTCCGGCAGCAGGTCCTTGTGCGGGTGTAGCCCAGGCCCGCCTTCATCGTGATGCGGTAGTGGACACCCGTCGGGGCCTTACACATGCTGTCGGCCTGCTCGTGAAGACGGGTGTCGTGCCGTCACCGTCCGGCAGACGGGTCTCCGTGGCGTTGGCATTCGCCCTCGGGTGCAACTCCAACGGCGCACCAAGCGCCCCTGCTCCGGGGCTGGCGCTAGCTGTACAGCTTGAGGATCTTGTCCCCTTCGCTGAGCTCATCCAGGATCTTCTGTTCCGAGTGTCCAGTGGGGCCACTCACGGCCGAGACTTCCCGGATCGCCCCAGCCTCTCCTTGAACCTTCGCCACGGCGACGTTGTGGTCGGCGCCGAACAGCCCGCCGTTGACGGATCTCAAATGCCCTGCGACTGGGGTCGTCACTGTTGTAGCCGATCTGCCTCGGCTCAGACGCTCCGCCCGAGGGCGTCCGCCTGGATGCACGCGTGACTCACAGTTTGCGTCCCTCCAGTACAGGTCCACGAGAACCGGCACCGTCGTCAATTCTGTCAGGGCTGAAGACCGCGTCTCATATCGACCCATTGGGTGAAGAGTTCAATGAACGGATCGTTTTCGCCCATCCTGGAGAGCAGATCCTGAACCCTCTCCGGAGGATAGTCGTCAACCATGAGCAGCAACTCCGACTGGAGCGCCCCGCGACGACGAATGGACGGCGTTTCCGACGACTGGATCGCCGCGAGAAGGTTCTCTCGGACGAGCAGTTGTCGGATCCTTGGAACCTCGGCCAGCAGCGCTTCCCCAAGGACCTTCCCCACCTCGGCGCGGTTCCTGTCACCAAAGGCCCATCTCGTACGGAAGACACCCGACGAAGCAGGGTCATGAGCCGCCGAATCCGGCGGCATCAAAGAGTAGGACGCCAGGGCTCCCGATTCCTTGACCTCGGGAACTCCGGCAACCATGTACTGCCGGTTCAAGAACTGCCAATGAGGCTCCGGAACGAACGAACACTGGGCATGAAAAACAACTGCCTGAGGATCAACACGCATGGGCGTGAAGTGGATGAAGGCAACGTCCCCAGAGTCACCGTCGAGCCTGTACACTTGCCCCTTCTTTCTGAAGCCAAGGGGCTTCAACTTGGGCGTTACAAACTCTTTCAAGAAGTCGGACAGTTCCTTCACGGACACCACCAGTTATTTCGATTATGCGGGAACCCCCGCGAATATGTTATTCGCGGGGGTTCCGAACATCAAGCGGCCAGCCCGTACCCGGTGAGAGCGGCCGCACCTGCGCCTACGGCTGCCTCCGGGCCCATCACTGCCGCGCCCGCGACCACTGCCGCGCCGCCCAGCGTGAACAGCGGGATGACCAAGGGGTCCCACCCGCCGTTGTTGGACAGCGGCCTCGTTCCAACTCCCTCCTGATAACCCGTACCTGGGTATGCACCAGGTCCGGGACCCGCCGATGGATTCGGCGTCTGACTGGCGGCGGCTTGTCGCGCCGCTGCCATGGAGCTGTTGTTGTAGATCTGCTTGAACTTCTTGTTCGTGTCCCTGCCGTAAATGACGGCGCCTTCCTCCGGCCCCATGACCTTGTCGCCGTTTCCGACCTCATAGGGCCCGCCGATCATCCAACCGAGGACTGCGTTCTTCCCCTGGGCCTTGAGACGGTTCACGTACCACTGGGCCTCGGGTACCGCCTTGCTCGCGTCCCCAGCCGACTTGACCTCCCAGACGTAGTAGACGTCGGCCTTGGCGTCGTATCCGAGGATGTCGGGTGTGCCGACACTGCAGTCGGGAACCGCGAGTCCTCGGTTCCTCCGCGGTGTCCCTCGATTGCCATTGCGGGGGTACATGCACTCCTTGTTCGCCCCGTCAATCTTCGTCGGCGGCAGCACTGAGAAGTCAGTCGCCCCGATGCTTGCGGCTTGCGCCTCGATTTCCAGGATCGCACGGTCCTGGGCCGCATTGTGTCGACTGGTCTTGTTCCCTGTCTTTCCGGGAAGTGCGTTCCGGCCAATCGTGACGGCATTGCACCCGCTGATCCCCCCACACAGGGCATCGACCGACGTATGGCCATCGACTTCGATCTGCGAAATGGGATTTCCGCCGGTGAAGGCGTAGCGGTTCCCGGTGAAGGGATCGGCACCGAGGCCCATGTCCGCGAGCGCGCCGTTGTACATGTCCCGGCTGGTGAAGCGGTTCAGGCCCGGGTTGTAGTCACGGAAGCCCATGTCGTAGGTGCCGGACTGAGCGTCCCAGCGCTTGGCGTTGTACCGGTAGGGGTTGTAGGTCTCCTTGGTCGGATCCGTGGTGCTCGGCTTGTCGATGCCGGTGAACTCGGACGTGTCGTCGGAGCCGTAGGCGGTGTAGCCGTAGGTGGCCTTCGTGTCACCGTTGTTGTCCGTGAGAGTTTCGACGTCGGTGTGGCTGTTGTAGCCGTAGTAGCCGTCCTCGGTCGTGCCGTCGCCGTTGTGCGTGACCTGCGACAGGCGCTCCCCCCACGGGCTGTACTGGTACGACTTGGTCAGCTCGCCCGCGACCTTCTCGTCCAGGACCTCGTTGGACAGGCCCAGGTACGCGTAGTCCGTGGTCTTGCCGTCCGCTGTTTTGGACGTGGTGCGGTCGAGCGGGTCGTACCTGTACGTGGTGGACTTCATCGCACCTGTGTCGTCCCTCTTCTGGGACTCCACGACATGGTCGAAGCCGTCGTACACGCTCCTCTCGATGATCTGCCCGCCCGAGGTGACGGATTCCTGGCGGCCGAACGGGTCGTAGTTGTAGTTCGACGTGGCTGCGCCGTCAGCGGTGGCGCTCAGCAGGCGGTTGCGGTCGTAGTCGTAGTTGGTTGTGACGTTGCTGACGGTCTGGCTGATGACGTTGGCGTTGTTGTCGTAGACGTAGCTCTCGGTCTCCGCGCCGTTGCCCGTCTTGACCGACTTGGTGAGGCGGTCGGCCGGGTCGTAGGTGTAGTTCGTGGTCGACGACAGGTACGCCGCGTGGTTGTCGGCGTTCATCTTCTGCGCCACGTCCTGCGACTTGTTCCCGTTGGGGTCGTAGGCATAGGTGTGCGAGGAGACAAGGGTGCCGTTGGGCTTCTTCTCCGTGGTCGACTTCAGCGCCGCGTCCAGGTAGTACCTGTAGTCAACCTTGTTGCCGTTGGCCTTGGTCTGCTGGAACGTCTGGCCGCGGTCGGTGTAGGTGTAGGACGTCACCTTGGGATTGGTGTCCGTCGCCGTCTTGCCGACCGAGACTGTCTTCACCAGCTCACGCAGGTCGTACGTGTACTTGGAGAACTGGTCGGGGTGCGTGATCGTGTCCGGCTGGCTATTCGCGTCGTAGGTGTACGACGTGGACTTCTTCTCCTGCCCGGACAGAGCCTCGGTCACCTTCTGGACCTGATTGACGCCCGTGTAGGTGATCGCGTACGCGTCGATCTCCGCGGTCGACGAGGTGTCGTCGATCGACGTCAGGTTGCCATTGAGGTCGTAGGAGTAGGCGAAGTCGCTCTTCTCCGTGTCGGCCGGGTCGCCGCTGGTGTCACGGACGAGTTTCACGCCGTCCGCGACGACCACGCCGCCGCTGTTCTGGAACAGTTGCAGCTTGGCGGCGTTGCCCTGCTTGAAGGAGTAGGAGCCCAGCGAGACCCAGGTGCCCTGGTTGGCTGTCGCATTCTGGTCGATCGTCTTGTCGGCCGTCCCGGTCTCATGGGTGAGCGTGTACTTGGCCGTCGTCGCGGCGCCCGTGACCTTGGGGAACTTCACGTACGCGGTGTACGTGCCGTCCTTGGGGATGTTGAGCGTCCACGTGAAGGCGTCCGTGCCGGTGCCCGCCGCGTGGGTCTCGTGGTTGTAGCCCTGCTGGCCGGTGATGTCTCCCTTCGTCCAGGTGCCGGTCTTCGAGGTGTTCTGGGTGTCGGAGTTGTCCACCAGGACGACCGACTTGCCCACCGGGACGCCGTCGTCGGAGCGTGACTTCAGCGAGCCGTCGGGGTAGAACGACCAGGTCATCGTGCGGTCCGAGGAGCCGGCCGCCGAGGTCAGGGTCCGCTTGGTCTGCTGCCCCAGCTCGTTGTAGTCGTAGGTCGCGCTGATGTCCCACGGGTCCGTGGCCGACCTCACCCAGCCGTTGTCGAAGTAACCGTAGGTGGTGTCGTTACGGACCGTCTCACCCTGCGACGGCGGCAGCGAGGTCTTCGCCACCCGGCCGACCTTGTCGTACGTGGTCTCCGTGTAGACGTTCGGGTTGTTGTAACGGCTGTCCGCCGGGTCGTACGGCTGGTACTGCCTGAACGGCCGGTTCAGCTCGTCGTAGTCCGTACGGACGCTGAAGGCGTCCGTGGCACCGGCCGTCGTCGCCCGCGGTGTGAGCACCTTGGTGGTGTTGCCGACCTGGTCGTACTCGTACTTCGTGGTGTTGTACGTGATCGACGTGGTGCCGTCGTGCGGAACCTTGACCTCGGTCTGCTTGCCGCGCTCGTCGTAGCTGATGAGCGTGGTGTTGTTCTCCGCGTCCGTGGCCGAGGTGACCAGCGAGTCCTTGTCGTAGCCCCGCCTGGTGGTCTTGCCGGCCGCGTCCGTGACGACCGTGGCCCGGTGGTTCAGGTCGTAGTCGGTCTTGGTCGTGTAGTCGGTCGTGTCGGTCGTCGCGTTCTTCTTCGGGTCGATGACCTTGGTGACGTTGCCGACGTTGTCGTACTCGTACGAGACCTTGTCGCCCTTCGCGTTGACCACGGAGGCGAGCTGGTAGATCTCGTTGTAGTAGTTGGTTGTGACGTAGTCGATCGTGTCCGTCGTCGTCGCCGTGCCCTTGGGCTCCGTCGTCGTCTTCGGATTGCCGACCCTGTCGTAGGTGTACGTCGTGGTCCGCGGGTCGGTCTGGTTGTTCGCCGGAGCCGTCGCCGAGGTGATCTGGTCCGCGTCGTCGTACACCGCGGTCGAGACCGCGCCGTTCGGCGCTGTCGCCTTGGTGACGTTGTCGTTCTCGTCGTACTCCGGCGCGGGCGAGGTGATCAGCACCCCCGCGCTCTGGTCCTTGGGCACCGTTTTGACCAGCGGGCGTCCGAACGTGTCGTAGGTCTGAGTGGTCACCTTGCTGTTGGCGTCGGTGACCTGGGTGACCTGGCCCCGCTCGTCGTAGTCGAAATGGGCCGAGAAGTTCTTTGCGTCGGTAATCGTCTTCGGGTACCCGGTGGGCTCGAAGTCGCTGTATGTCGTCGGGTTGCCGTTGGCGTCGGTCGTCTTGGTCGGCTGCCCGTAGGAGTTGTATTCGTACGACGTGGTGTAGTCACCCGCCGTCGTGGTGGCGACGCCCTTAGGGTCGGTGACTGACTTCAAGTTGCCGAAGGTGTCGTAGCCGAACTGCCAGGCATGGCCCTCCGGGGAGGTCTTGCGGAACAGGTCTGCGGAGTAGCCGTCGGCGCGCGTCTGGTACTCGTACTTCGACGTGTTGGCCGGCCACTTGGTGGTGTCCGTCACGCAGGTGGTCGTCTGGTCCGGGACGCCCGTTTTGTTGTTCTCCGCGTCGCGCTGCCAGAGCGCGTAGCCGGTCTTCTGGTCGTAGCAGTACGCGGTCTTCGCCCCGTTGTCCTCCTCAAGGTAAGTGACGTTGTTGTCGGCGTCCCAGCTCATCTTGGTGGTCTGGGATTTGGCGTTGGTGGTCTGCACCGGGCGACCGAAGTCGTCCGTGACGTACTTCGTGGCGTGGGTTTCGGCGTCGGTGACGGTGGTGTCGGTGAACTTCGTGTTCGTCGCGTTGGCCGCGTACGCGAAGCCCGTGCCGTGGCTCAGCCGGTCGGTGATGGTCTTGGTCCACCAGTGGTACTTCGGGTCGTCACCCGCCTGCGGGGCGTAGTACGCGAGCTCGGTGCCGTTGCCACGCGGGTCGGTGGCCTTGACCAGCTTGACGTTCTTGTTGCCCTGGGTGGCGTCGTAGGTGAACTTGAAGACCTTCGGCTGGCTGGAGCCGTCACCGTCGGTGAACTGACCGAGCAGGCCCTTCGTCGTGTAGAAGAAGGAGATCTTCCGGACCGGCAGGCCGGAGACGGACGCGGAGATGTCCGTGATCGACTTGACGTGGTCGTAGATCTTCGAGTTCGTCAGGTTCGAACCCGTGACCTTGGCGCCCGTGTCGTCGATGTAGTCGTACGACGCGTCGCCCTTCTTGTAGTACTCAACGCGCAGGGACTGTCGGCCCGCCGGGTCGGTGATGTACGTGAGGAACTTGGTCGGCTTGTTGTTGGACTTGCGTTCCTCGTACGTGTACGCCTGCGTGTTGCCGTTCTTGTCCACGACGGACGTCAGGTAGCCGTCGCAGCCGAAGAGGAACCGCGTGCCGTCGGGGCGCATCAGCGTCCACGCGTCCGGGATCGGGTCCTTGTTCGGGGTGCAGTCCAGGCCCGCCTTCATGGTGATGCGGTAGTGGACGCCCGCAGGGGCCTTCCACGTGCCGTCCGCCTGCTTGCGGAAGACATGCGTGGTGCCGTCACCGTCCGGAAGGCGGATCTCGGTCGCGTTGGAGTTGGGGTTGGGATGGAAGTCGAGCGGCGCGCCGAGGCGGATCGGGCCTGCCAGCTGCGCCGACCAGCCCGCACCGGTCACCGTGTCGGAGGTGTCCAGCGAGTTGTACGCGAACCGCGCGAACGTCGTAAGGCCGCGCCCCGGATTGTTGAACGCGTTGTACGACCACACCGTGTTGCCGGAGGCGAGGTTGTTCATCAACGTCGACCCGGCACCGGTGTTCTTGCCGGTGTAGGAGTAGAACTTCTCCAGGCCGAGGGCGTTGGACGTCGGATCCTCCACCGCCACGCTCTGCTTCAGCGACGGAATCCCGCCGGTGCCGGCGGACAGCCAACTACCGTCGGACACCTTCTTGATGTCCCAGCCGAGCACGTACTCAGTGCGCTTACTGCCCGAGTCCGAGTTGATCGGCGTCTTGACCTGCGCCTGGACGGTCGCGGACTGGCCGGGGCTCAGGGCCGGGACCGCCGTGGAGAGCTGGTTGCCGCCGGTGGTGACGTCCGTACCGTCCGGGAGCTTCCAGGTGTACGACAGCTGCCGCTCACCGCTCGCCCACGCGGAGCTCGTGGTGTTGGTGACCGTGAAGTCCACTGTGTACGTCGAGTTCGGGGTCATCCGGGCCGGGGTCTGCGGCGCGTAGTACGTGTCCTCGGTCGTCGAGTCGACGTAGATCACGCGCAGGAGCGGGCCGAGCTGCTGGTCGGAGGTCTCGGAGGCCAGGAACACCGTCCGCTCCTGCGGCCCGGTGGACGTCTCGTCCTTCAGCTTGATCAGGGCGCCCTTGTTGGACGTCGGGGTCTTCACCCAGCCCTGAGTGAGCGAGGTGGCGTCCCACCAGTGCCGGCCCACCTCGGAGACCTGAGCGACGGTGTCGGAGACCGTCGCGGAGAAGTCGCCGCCGGCCGTCGTCCACGCCGTGCCGGTGGCGGCACTGTTCCAGGTGGCCTGGGTCTCGTTGAAGTCCCGGTTCAGACCGTGGAGTTCGTAGATCGCGCCGTCGGTGCCGGTGGTGGTCTCCGCGCCCCACATGAACAGCCGCGATTCCAGCACCGTGGCGGTGGTGGGCAGAGCGCCGGTGGGGAACTTCAGCGCCGTACGCGTCTTGCCGTACGTGGGCGAGTTGTTGCCCACCGTCAGCCAGTTCTGGCCGGCGCCCGCCGAGTCGATGGTGTCGAGGTTGGTGGTCGCCGCCGTGGACGAGAGGGTGGTGTCCGCGGTGCCGGACGCGGTGCCCTGGATCAGGCGCATGGTGCGGCCCGCCTTCGGCACGCCCACGATCCGGGTGGGCGAGCCGAGCAGCTGACCGTCGGCCGTCTTCACCGCGATCTGGTAGTAGTACGACCGCCCGATCTCCGCACTGGAGGAGTCCGGCGTCGGGGTCGCGGTGGTGTCCGTGTAGGTCGTCGCACCCTTGTCGATCGGGGCCACCAGGGTGGCCGCGGACGGGGTGAACGCCTGCTGCGTGGAGCGGTGCAACTGGTACTCGGCGATGTTCAGGTCGGCGTCACCGGTGGTGTTGGAGTACGCCTTCCAGCTCAGTTCCGGGCCCGTGGAGTGGATCACGGTCGGCGAGTTCAGCTCGGTGCCGACCTTGCCGAACGTCACCGTCAACCGCGGGATCGTGGCGGTCTCGCCCCCGTAGTCGCCGTCGCCGGCCTCGTAGCGCGGGCCGCCGAGGGGGTTTGCCGCCTCGTCGGTCGCCTTCAGCACGAAGCCGTAGTTGGTGGCGGTACCGTCCACCCACTTCTGCACCGTGTCGCCGACCGGGAAACTGTGCCAGCGGTTGTACTGACCCGCCGACTTGGTGATCTTCGCCGGGTCGACCAGGCGCACCGCGTCCGCGACCAGCGCCTGACTGGTCGCCACGGAGGTGTCCTTGAGCTCGACCTTGTAGGCGCCGCCCTTGTTGAAGGTCAGCTCGTTGGTGTCGCCGCCCAGCGGCGTCCACACACCGCCCGTGCCGGTGGTCTGGTTGACGGTGTAGGTGCTGGTCGCGCCGCCGGCCGCGGTGACCGTGTAGGGGGCGTTGGTGGCCCGGTTGGCGCCCTGCACATAGTGCGCGTCCACCCGGTAGGAGGCCGTCTCCGGCACCCGCACCGGCCAGGTGAACTTGTCGCCGGTGATCGAGTCGAGGTTGTAGCGGAAGGTGTCCCCGACCGCGCTCGTCGTCGCCGCCGAGGTCGGCCAGGCGCCGACCGCCGCCGTGCCCGCGTCCTCGTCGTCGACCTGCACCGTCGTCGCGGACTGCTCACCCACCAGGTCGCTGGTGCTGGACCAGGTCGCCGTCGTCTCGTCCCACGCCTTCGTGGCCCGGTACACACCGATCTGCGTGTTCGTGGTGGCCGTGGTGTGCGCCTGGTCGAAGTACATCTCCAACCGAGCCGAGTCGATCTTCGTGCCCGACGGGATCTCGTCCAACGGGAACTTGATCAGAGAACGGGAGTTCGCCGTGGTCGAGGTACGGCCCGCCGACAGCTTCCAGGTGGTGTTGAAGTTCGTCGACGGCTGGTCCGACAGCACCATCGTGTCCTGGGACTGCGACGGTGACGGCGCGATCGTGATCGTCGGGTCGATCACCACCGGGTACTGCCGCTCCTTGGCCGCCAGCCACTTCGCGTCCGGAGTGACGGTCAGCTTCCAGGACTTGCCGTCCCGGGTCAGCTTCTGCGTGACCTTCGTGCTGTAGGTGCGGCCGAAGACGGAGGAGTCCGCCTTCTTCGCGTCCGTCATGTACGGCGCCGGGATCACCATCACCGGCGTGTGCGGCAGCTCACCGTACAGCGCGATCGAGCCGTCCTTGCGGGCCTTCGGTATCAGCCCGTCGGTGTCCAGCGTGAACGTGAACTTCAGCGGGTCGTCCGGGCGTTCGGCGAGGGTGATGTTCTCCTTCACCCGGCCCGGACCGACCACGTACTCCAGATCAGCGCCCTGCGCCGCGTCCTTGTACGTGACCGTGGAACCCTTCGCCGCCGGCTTCAGCGCACCGGCCGCGCCGTCGAGGCCGAGGGTGACCGAACGGCCGTCCGGCGACTGGAAGCGCACCAGCCGGTCCGCGTCCGTGCCGAACCAGCTCCGCCCCTCGTTCGTCGTGTTGGCGAACTCAAAACCCTTCGCCTGCGAAGCCCGGACCGTCGTGTCGACCGGCTTCCAGGTACTACAGGGGAGCTTCGAGAGCTTGTTGTCGGCGTTTCTCGTAGTGGATCTTGCGGGCGGCGGCTTGGTGGGCGCGGCGCCATAGTGACTGGGCGGCGATGACCACGGGCAGGTGGTGGATGTGCCAGATGGTCTGGTGGAGCAGGCGGCGGATCTCCTCGGCGGTGTAGTCGATCAGCTCAGGACGCTGTCCAGTGGGAGGGGCAGGTGCAGCGAGGGCCATGCTATGGCGGTTTCCGCGC